>JBEVLV010000001.1:0-11634 GCA_040508955.1 Sphingomonas sp.
AGCGGACTTCGCCGGCCGACCGGTGTTCCCGACACGGGCTGGCCGTCATCGAGCATATGGCCGAGGTCCTTCAGGGCGTTGCCTTGGCGACTTGGCCCTAGGGCAGGAAAAGCCGGGATCGCGAACCGTGCGAGCTTCGATCTATCCCTTTGCAAAACGCATGAAAAACTTTCCGCAACTAACCTGGATCAAGTGCGTTGGCGCCGTATCGGGGTGAGTAATCGAGCATGCCCGCCTGAGAGACGCCAGCGCTCTCGCTCCTGGTGCAAGGAATGGCCATGCTCGGAGGACACACGATCCTGGTTGTCGAGGACGAGCCGATCGTCGCACTGAACCTTGCCTTCGCCATCGAGGATATGGGCTGGCGGGTGGCCGGGCCGGTCGCGACCGTCGCCGAGGCTTTCGAGCTCGTGCCGCTCATTCATGCATCCGGCGCGGTGCTCGACGCTCGGTTGGCGGATCGGGATGTGACCCCACTCGCCATCGACCTGGTAGAGCGCGGCATCCCCTTCATCATCCATTCGGGCACCGGCCTGCCCGATGCGCTGGCGAAGACGCATCCGCACCTGCCGGTGATCATGAAGCCGGCATCTTCGCAGAGCGTGCTCGACGAATTGAAGGTGCTGATGGACGAGGCGGCGTAGGGGACGGCGCCTACCGCCCCTTGAACAGTCCGCCGAGCACGCCGCGCACCAGTCCGCCGATCAGCGATCCGCCGACGCCGCTCGACTTGCCGAACACCGCCTTGCTGACTTCGTTGGCGACCGTCCGGCCGACTGCCGAGGTGGCGGACTTGGTGGCCGAGTTGATCGCGCGGTTCCACGGATTGTTGGCGGCCTCGCGCTCGGCGGCGCGCTGGGCCTGGGCGTCGAGCCGGGCCTGGCGATCGGCGTCGCGCTGCTGGGCGAGGCGCTGGCGCTCGGCCTCCTTGGCGAGGCGGGCGTCCTCCTTGGCCTTGGCGGCGGCGTCCTTCTCGGCCTGGGTCTTGGCGGCGGCCTCGGCAGCGGCGGCGGCGGCCTCCTGCGACTTGGCGGCGAGCAGCTCCTCGGCCGATTCGCGATCGACCAGCGTGTCGTACTTGGTGCCGATCGCGTCGGTCTGGATCATCACCTTGCGTTCGTCGGGCGTGACCGGGCCGACGCGCGAGGCGGGCGGCTTGATCAGCGCGCGCTCGACCGGGGCGGGCGAGCCGTCATCCTGGAGCAGCGAGACCAGGGCCTCGCCGACCTTCAATTCGGTGATCGCCGTGGCGACGTCGACGCCGGGATTGGCACGGAAGGTGGTCGCCGCCGATTTCACCGCGGCCTGGTCCTTCGGCGTGAAGGCGCGCAGCGCGTGCTGGACGCGGTTGCCGAGCTGGCCGGCGATCGTATCGGGCACGTCGATCGGGTTCTGGGTGATGAAATAGACGCCGACGCCCTTCGAGCGGATCAGGCGGACGACCTGCTCGATCTTGTCGAGCAGCGCCTTGGGCGCGTCGTCGAACAGCAGGTGCGCCTCGTCGAAGAAGAAGACGAGCTTGGGCTTGTCCGGATCGCCGACCTCGGGAAGCGATTCGAACAGGGTCGAGAGCAGCCAGAGCAGGAAGGTGGCGTAGAGCTTCGGCGATGCCATCAGCTTGTCGGCGGCGAGGATGTTGACGACGCCGCGGCCCTTGTCGTCGAGCCCCATGAAATCCTGCATGGCGAGCGCGGGCTCGCCGAAGAAATGCTCGCCGCCCTGGCTGCGCAGCTGGAGCAGCGAGCGCTGGATCGTGCCGATGCTCTGCTTCGAGACATTGCCATAGGTGGTGGTCAGCTCGTCGGCGCGCTCGGCGCAGTGCGACAGCATCGCCTGGAGATCGTCGAGGTCGAGGATCAGCAGCCCATCCTTGTCGGCGACGGTGAAGGCGATCGTCAGCACGCCCTCCTGGACCTCGTTCAGGTCCATCAGCCGCGAAAGGAGCAGCGGGCCCATCTCGCTGACGGTGGTGCGGATCGGATGGCCCTGCTCGCCGTACAGATCCCAGAACTGGACCGGATTGTCGCTATAGGCCCAGTCGGCATAGCCGATCTCGGCGGCGCGGGCCTTGAAGGTCTCGTGCATCTTGCCGGCGGGCGAGCCGGCCATGGCGAGGCCGGACAGATCGCCCTTCACATCGGCGACGAAGCAGGGGACGCCGGCTTGCGACAGGCCATCGATGATGCCTTGGATCGTCACGGTCTTGCCGGTGCCGGTGGCGCCGGCGATCAGCCCGTGACGATTGGCGCGCCTGAGGATGAGCGACTGGCGCTTGTCGCCGGCCGCGCCAATGAAAATGCCCGTTTCTCCCGCCATGCCGAACTCCTTTTCCAGGAGACCGTCATAGGGGAGAAACGGGCATTGGTCAGCCCGATCTTGGGCGGTTAGTTGGCGATCTGGATCGGCACGAACTGGCCGACGCTGCGGCGCTGGATGTAGAGCAGCACGGTCTTGCGGCCCGCGCTCTTCGACGTGGTGACGATGCGCGCGATGTCGGCTCCGGAAGCGACCGGCGCGCGATTGACCGAGACGATCAGGTCGCCGCGGCGCAGGCCCTTGCCGGCCGCATCGCTGTTCGGATCGACGGTCAGGACGACGACGCCGTTCGCCTTGGCCGGATCGACGCCGATGCTGCCTGCGATCTGCGGGGTCAGCGGCGTCACCGCGATACCCAGCGACGAAGCCGCCATCGTCTCGGAGCCGCTGCCATTGTCGCTGCCCGGACCGGTGCCGTCGTCCTCGGGATCGAACTGGGCGAGCTGATCTTCGGGCGGGCGCGTGCCCATCACGACATTGACCGTCTGGCGCTTGCCGTCGCGGACCAGGTCGATCGCGATCCGGCTGCCGGGCTTCTGATTGGCGGTGAGATAGGACAGGGTCTGGTCGGGCGTCACTTCCTTGCCGCCGACCGCGACGACGACGTCGCCCTGCTTGATGCCGGCCTTCTCGGCCGCCTGGTTGGGCTCGACGCTCCGGATCAGCTCGCCCCGATTCTTGGGGATACCCAGCGCGTCGGCGATGTCGTCGGTGATCGGCTGGGGGCCGACGCCGAGATAGCCGCGGGCGATCTTGGCGCCCTTCATCAGCGTGTCGATGACCGGCTTGGCTTCTTCGGCGGGGATCGCGAAGCCGATGCCGACATTGCCGCCGGTGGGCGACAGGATCTGTGAGTTGATGCCGATGACGTTGCCGGCCAGATCGAACATCGGGCCGCCCGAATTGCCGCGATTGATCGAGGCGTCGGTCTGGATGAAGCGGTCATAGGCGCCGCCCTGGCCGGTGACGCGGTGCACGGCCGAGATGATGCCGGCGGTGACCGAGCCGCCCAGGCCGAAGGGATTGCCGATCGCGACGACCCAGTCGCCGACGCGCGCGCCGCTCGAATCGCCGAACTTGACGAAGGGCAGGCTGGCGCCCTCGATCTTGAGTACGGCGAGGTCCGACTGGGCATCGTTGCCGATCAGCTTGGCCTTGAACTCGCGCCGGTCGGGCAGGGTGACGGTGATCGACTCGACCACCGCGCCGCGCTGGCCGGCGGAGATGACGTGGTTGTTGGTGACGATGTAGCCGTCCGCCGAGATGATGAAGCCCGAGCCGAGCGATTCGGCCTGGCGGGTGACCGGCTGGCCGCCGCCCTGCTGGGCGCCGAACGCCTCGAACGGCGTGCCGGCGAAGGGGTTGGCGTTCACCTGGACGCGCTGCGTGGTCGAGAGGTTGACGACCGCGGGCTGGAGCTTGGCGACCATGTCGGCGAAGCTCATCGGCGCGCCGGCCTTGGGCGCCGCGGCCTGGATCGCGCCCGGCTCGTTCTGCGCGGTCTGCGCGCCGGCGGGCTGGTTGAGGGTCATGGCGGTGGCGGCGCCACCGAGAACAACGGCAGTGGCAAGGGCGTAGGCGTAACGCACTGGGTATTTTCCTCTCAAAGGAAGATGTCGCTTTCAGGCCGTAACGTGGCGCGGTTTTGCTGAACGTCGATTGAATATGAACGAACGTGCAAGATCATCGTTGCCCCATGAACTCGCGCAGATAGCTGTTCTGGGGGGACAGGATGATCGAGGTCTCGCCCTTGCCGTCGACCTGGCTCAGGAAGGTCGTCCGGTACGACTGCATCGCGCGATAGAAGTCGTAGAAGGCCGGGTCCTTGTTGAACGCCTGGGCGTAGGTCTGCGACGCCTGGGCGCCCGCGGTCGCGCGGATGATCTGCGCTTCCTTCAGGCCCTGCGCCTTGATCGTCGCCGCTTCCTGCTGGCGCGCGGAGCTCATGCGGGCCAATGCGCCCTCGAGCGGCGAACCCGAAGGCAGCTCGGTCTGCTTGATGCGGACGTCGACGATCTGCACGCCGTAGCGGCTGGCCAGCGTCTGGAGCGACGTCTGGATATTGTCCATCACCTCGCCGCGCTCGGGGCTCAGCAGGATCTTCGATTCGCGCTTGCCGAGCTCGTTGCGCAGGGAGGAGCGCAGCAGCGGCCGCAGCCGATCGATCACGCTCTCCTCGCTGCCCGCGGTGACGACCATGCGAAGCGGATCGGTGATGCGGAAGCGCGCATAGGCGTCGATCTCGAGCCGCAACTGATCGGTCGAGAGCACCGGTTCGTTGGGCAGATCGACGTCGAGCACGCGCTTGTCGACCCACACCACCCGATCGACGAACGGGATCCGGATGAACGGGCCGGCGCCGGTGCGGCCGAACTGCTCGCCGGAGCGATAGGCGTTGATCGTGCGATAGGGCTTCTCGAGCCGGAGCACGACGACCTGCTTCGTCTCGGGGACGATCGCGATCGTGCTGAGCAGCAGCACGAAGACCAGGATCACCGCCACCGAGATGGCGATGGGATTGCGGAGCCAGTCGCGGATCACTTGGCGGCTCCCTGCTGGGCGGCTTCGGCGGCCTTGGCGTCGGGTCTCAGATTGGGGAGCGCGAGATAGGGCGTGACGCCCGGCGCCTCCACGATCGTCTTGTTGGTGCGCGACAGGATCTGTTCCATCGTCTCGTAATACATGCGGCGGCGGGTGACCTCGGGTGCGAGCTTGTACTGCTCGTAGAGCTTGTCGAACTCGGCGGCCTCGCCCTCCGCCTGGGCCAGGATCTGCTGGGCATAGGCATTGGCATTGTTCTTGTTCGCCTGTGCCTCCTGCTGCGCAGCGGACACGGCCTTGAACGCCTCGTCGACCTGCTGGGGGGCGGCGGCCTTCTGGATCGCGACGCTCTGGATGCGGACCCCGGAATTATATTCGTCGAGGATCTTCTGCATGCCGACCTGGACCTGACCTTCCATGCGCGCGCGGCCCTCGCCGATCGCCTCGTTCAGGGTGGTCGTGGCGATCACGGCGCGCATCGCGCTCTCCGCGGTCGCGCGGACGGTTTCGTCCGGTTCCTTGATCTGGAAGACGTAATCGGATGCATTGTCGATGTACCAGCTCACCGAATAGGCGAGATCGACGATGTTCTGATCGCCGGTAAGCATCAGATTCTCGCCGGACTTGGGGAAGGCTTCGGTACGGACCGAGGTGACGTCGACGGTCTCCACCATCTGCAGCGGCGCCGGCAGGGTGAAGTTGATGCCCGACGACAAGGTACCCGAATAGCGGCCGAGCGTGGTCACCACGCCGCGTTCCTTGGGGCCGATCGGATGGATCGACGTGAAGCCCACCCAGAGCAGCAGGAGCGCGCCGGCGATGAGGACATACATCCTCGGACCGGCAGGCAGGCCGGGAAGGCCCGACCCGCCGCCGCGGCGTGCGCGCTTCAGCAGGTCGTCGAGCGTACCGCCCGGGCGCGGACGCCGGCCGTCGGGTGGGAAAGACCAGGGATTGCGCGGTCCCGAACCGCCACCGCCCTTGCCGTCGCCGGAGCCGCCGTTGCCGCCCCCGCTTCCGCCGCTGCCCCATGGGCTCTTCGGAGCCTCGTTCTTGAAGATGCCGGACATGAAATTCCGGACTGAATGGTTCGCCATGACAACCTTTATAAGCTTCGATGCGCGGAATTACAGTGGCGTGTGCCGATTGTGATCCTATGTGACGCGCGACATGACTGATTCCACAGAGATCGAAGCCGCACTCGCCCCGATATCGGCGGGTCGCGCAACAATTCGTTACGAGAATGGACGCGCGAGCATCGTCCTGGACGTGACCGGTCTTGCGCCCGAGACGCGCGACGCGCTGGAAGCAGACGTGCGTGATGCCGCAGCGGCGATCCCCGGCGTCGAGGAAGTGCGCGTCCTGCTCACCAGCGAGCGCCGCACGCGGCGGATCATCGCGGTTGCCAGCGGCAAGGGCGGGGTGGGCAAGTCCACCGTCGCGGCCAATCTGGCGATCGCGCTGGCGAAGCATGGCCGGCGCGTGGGTCTGGTCGATGCCGATATCTACGGACCGTCGCAGCCCAAGCTGATGCATGTCGAGGGCATTCGCCCCAAGGCGCGCGACAAGACGCTCCTGCCGATCGAGACGCCCTATGGCGTGCCGATGCTGTCGATGGGCGGGCTGGTCGCCGAGGGACAGGCGATCGCCTGGCGCGGGCCGATGGCGGGCGGGGCCCTGGGCCAGCTCGTCGACGCCGACTGGGGCGATGCCGAACTGCTGGTGCTCGACCTGCCGCCGGGAACCGGCGACGTCCAGCTGACGATGATCCAGAAGCACAAGCCGGCGGGCGCGGTGATCGTCTCGACGCCGCAGGACCTGGCGCTGATCGACGCAACCCGGGCGATCGACCTGTTCAACAAGGCCGGCATACCGGTGATCGGGCTGATCGAGAATATGAGCGGCTATGCCTGCCCGCATTGCGGCGAGGTCTCCGATCCGTTCGGGCGCGGCGGGGCCAAGGCGGCGGCGGAGAAGATGGGGCTGCCCTATCTCGGCAGCGTGCCGCTCGACATCGCGATCCGCACGGCCTCGGACGCGGGAAAGCCGCCGGCGGCGGGGAACGGTCCCGAGGCGCAGGTGTTTGCCGATCTGGCCGCGCAGGTGGACGGCTGGCTCAAGACCGGAGGCTAGGATCATGCCGCTGACCCGCGACGAGGATATCAAGGCATTGCTGGAAAGCGTGCGGACGATCGCGATGGTCGGCGCGTCCGACCGGCCCGACCGGCCGAGCTATGGCGTGATGGCGTTCCTCCAGCGCCAGGGCTATCGCGTGATCCCGGTCAATCCGCAGATCACCGGCGAGCATGTCCATGGCGAGTTCGTGTTCCGCGAGCTCTCGCAGATCGGCGAGCCCATCGACCTGGTCGACATATTCCGGCGGCCGATGGCCGCGGGCGAAGCGGTGGACGAGGCGATCGCCGCAGGCGCCAAGGCCGTGTGGATGCAACTCGGCGTGATCAACGAGGAGGCCGCGGTGCGGGCCGAGGCGGCGGGGCTGAAGGTGGTGATGGACCGCTGTCCGGCGATCGAGATTCCCCGGCTGGGCGTGGCCAAGGTCGGCTAGCCGCGCCTGTAGTCGGGCACCGTGCCGCTTTCCGCCCAATAGCGCGTCAGCCCCAGTTCGCCGACCAGTTTCTCGAAGCGCGCATCGCCGCGCATCGCCATTGTCGAGGGCAGGAAGAGGAGACGGGTGCGGCGGTTGCGCTGACGGGTGTAGATGCGCTGGTTGGGCTCGAAGCGGTTCTCGCCGGTCTGGAAGCCGCGGCCGAAATAATAGGCCTCGGCGATGCGGAAGGCGGTATCGACATCGCCCAGCGCGGCGGCGAACTGGATGCTGTTCTCGGCGTAGCCGGCGCCGCGGTGCGCCCAGTCCAGCGCGGTCGCGACCGCCGCGCGCACCTGGCCGGGCTCCCGCGTCTCCATCGCCTGGGCGATCTGCTCGATCATCGCGAAATTCTCGTCGCTGAAACCCACCGGGCGCTGCTGGATGTTGCGGGACATCGCCAGCGCCTCCGCGGAGCGGCCGGTGTACATCAGCAGGTAGAAGCGCGTGAACCACACCGCGAACTGCAGCGGGAACAGCGCGATCGCATCGGTCGAGGCCCTGTCCGCCTCATCGAGCCGACCTGCCGACCAGAGCGTGACGACGCGGCTATAGGCGATGCCGGGATCGGGCTGACGCTGCTTGGCCATCTTCTCGTAGAGATCGGCGGCTTCGCGGCAGCGGCCGACGCTGGTCATCACCCCGCACAGCCAGACCCAGGCGATGTCGTTCTGGGGATCGGACTTGAGCACGTCGCGCGCGAGCAACTCGTCGCGGCGCCAGTTGCCGGTCCGTTGATCGAGTATCGCGCGGGCGAAGCGGGCATAGGTATTGTCCGGATCGAGCGCGAGGGTGCGGTTGATCGCGTCCTGCGCGCGGACGCGCATCGGCGCCTCGGCCTCGCGCACCATGGCGCCGGAGGCACCGGCATAGTTCATCGCGAGCAGGCCCCAGCCATTGGCATAATCGGGGCGCATCTCGGTGACGCGGCGAAGAAGCCCCATCGCCTGGTTGCCGCCGTCCATGTTTCCCTGGCGGCCGGCCATCCGCGCCTGCTCGAGCAGCGGCGCGATGTCGGCGGGCGGCGCGTCGGATGGCGACAGGAAATGATGCCAGGCAAAGGCGCCGATTCCGGAGGCCGCTACCGCGAGACCGGCGCCGGTAAGCATCGCGCGCCGATCCAGCCGGAGGCGGCGGGTCTCGGCACGGGCGCTCTCGAGCGCTTCGTCACGCGGCATCGATGCAGTCCCCGGCGCGCCCTGCACCAGTCGGTAGCCGACCTTGGTGATCGTCTCGATCCGGAAGCTGCCCTGGCCGATCGTCTCGGCGCTGCGGCGCAACCGCGAGATGACGCGGTTGATCGCGTCCTCGCCGACCACCCGGCCTTCCCAGCAGCAGCGCGTCAGATCGTCGCGGCTGAGGATGCCGCCATCGGCGCGGGCAAGCGCGACGAGCACCTGCATGACGCGCGGCTCGACGACTTCCTCCACGTCGCCGCGGACGAGCTGGCGAAGCGCCGGGCGTATGTCGAGGCGACCCAGCCGGAACGGCTCGGTATGCGCCAGGTCGATGCGATCCTTGTCTTCCACTCCGCCCTTTCGCAGGCATTTTCCGCGCGCTTGCAACCCTATCGGCGGTTGATCGGCATTTCATCAGCCGATCATCGGTTCCTCATCCTCTCCATCGGCCGGCTCCGGTGCGATCCCGAAACCGTCCGGCGCGGATCATCCGGCCGGCAGGAAGGAGAAGGTCATGTTCAAGTCCATCGCATCGCTCGCCGTCATTGCCTCCGCTTTTGCCGTCCCGGCACAGGCACAGGACCTTGGGGTGAAGACGGCGGTCATCCGCCATGCCGATATCGATTTCTCGAGCCGCGCCGATCGCGCGCGCTTCGATCGGCGCGTCGCCATCGCCACCGAATCGGTGTGCGGTTCCTATGCCGGGGCCAGCGCCGACGAGACGGATGCGATCGCGCGATGCCGCAAGGCGGCACTCCGCCAGGTGACGGCGCAGCTCGGTGGGCGCTCCGAGCTCGCGATGCGCTGAACCTCTCGTGCCGGGCGCGTCGCGCATTTCGCGCCCGGCCGCTTTGTCAGCGTGGCAGCTCGGAGAGCGCCTCGACCAGGCGATCGACATCGCGGGCATCGTGATACAGGCCGATGCCGATGCGGAGCACCTCGCCGCGCACGTCGACGATGATGTCGTCGGCTTCGAGCTCGGCCTTCCAGCGCGCGGCGTTCGGTGTGCGCAGCGCGAGGAAGCGCGCCTGTGGTCCTGCCCCGGGTGGGTTGAGCAGGTCGGCCTCGATCGGCAGGGCGGCGAGCAGCTTGTCACGCAGGGCCGCGACATGCGCGGCGATCGCGGCGGTCGTCAGCCCTTCGTCGGCGAGCATGTCGCGTACCGCGACGAAACGGTAGATGCCGGAAGGGTCGAAGGTCGCGCCCAGGAAGCGGCGGGCGTCGGGTGCATAGCCTATCCGGCCGGGTGGGAGCGACAGGTCGTCGAATTCGGCATACCAGCCGGTGAGCTCGGGGCGCGGGCCGAAGCCCGGTGGCGCGTGGAGAAAGGCGCAGCCTTCGCCGGCCATCGCATATTTATAGCCGCCGGCGAGGTAGAAGATCCGGTCGGCGACATCCGAGAGATCGGTCTCGACCGCCATGAAGCCGTGATAGCCGTCGATCACCACCCAGGGCCCCTCGGGCCGGGCGAGCTCGGCGAGCTCGGCCAGCTGCTCGAACACATGACCGGTGCCGAACTGGACATGGCTGACGAAGATCAGGTCGTAATTGCCGGCGCGCGCGGCCTCGACCAGGTGATCGAGCGGGACGCGATCGACGGTCGCGGCGCCTGCTTCCTCCCAGCGCATGCTCTGGCGGCGGAAACTGTGGAACTCGCCGTCGCTGGCGAGGATGCGCAACGGGCGCTTTGGCAGGGCCGAGGCGATGCGGACCAGCAGCTCGTGCGTGTTGGGCGCGAAGACGATCGTCGACGGATCGGGCAGCCTGAGCTCGGCGGCGACATGCATCTGCGCGGCGGGCCAGATCTCGCCCATCACCCGCTCCCATTTGCGATCGGCGAGGCGGACACCGTCCTCCCAGGCGGCGATCTGGCCGACATAGCTCGCATCGGGCCAGAGATGATGGCTGTGCGCGGCGAAATGCAGCCGATCGGGCGCGGCGGCGAGCGCGCGCTGGAACAGGCGCTTGTAGCTGGTGCTCACAGCTGAGTGCGGAGCGTCCACAGCTCCGGGAATGCGCGCTTCGACAGGGTCGATTCGAGATAGGGCACGCCGGGGGTGCCGCCGGTGCCGGGCTTCATGCCGATCACGCGGCTGACGGTGATGACGTGCTTGTGCCGCCAGGTAGCGAGCGCGTCGTCGATATCGACCAGCTTCTCGGCGAGCTGGTACAGCTCCCACCAGCGCGTCGTGTCGCGATAGACCTCGGCCCAGGCATCCTCGACGGCCTTGCTGGGGACATAGGGCTTGCGCCAGTCGCGCTCCAGCGACTCGGCAGGCAGCGCGAAGCCGGCGCGGGCGAGCGCGGCATTGGCCTCGTCCCACAGGCTGGGAAGCGCCGCGACTTCGGTGGTGAGCGGGCCGGGCACGCCGCCGCCGCGCAGGCCGAGCATCGTCTCGACGGCGCGGAACTGGTCCGACTGGAAGCCCGAGCTGGTGCCGAGCACCTCGCGGAAGCGGGTATAGTCGCTGGGCGTCATCGTCGCGAGCACGTCCCAGCTCAAGGTCATCACCGCCTGGATGCGGCTGACGCGGGCGAGCGACTTATATGCCTCGACCGGCTTGTCGGCGCGGACCAGCTCGAGCGCCGCGCGGAGCTCGGCGATCATCTGCTTGAGCCACAGCTCCTTGGTCTGGTGGATGATGATGAACAGCAGTTCGTCATGCCGGTCCGACAGCGGATGCTGGGCGGTGAGCAGCTGGTCGAGCGCGAGATAGCGGCCATAGGTCATGTCGGCGGTCATGGTTTCAGATGTAACCGCTTTGCCCGGCATCCCGCCACCCTTTCCGGAGCTTGCGGAAATCGCACTGGCGCGCGGGCGGAGCCGTCCTTAGTCTCCCGCCCTATCAATATCATCGGGGGATTCTCATGCGCTTGCTGCTCGCCACGCTTTGCCTAACTACGTCCAGCCTGACGGCTGCCGCGCCGGCCTTCGCCCAGGCCGCACCCGCGGCGCCCAAACAATATAGCGCCGCGCAATTCTATCAGACCGAG
>JBEVLV010000002.1:0-12256 GCA_040508955.1 Sphingomonas sp.
CGATCTTCTGCATCCTCGCCATGCGCGACGGCATCGTGCCGCCGACGCGCAACCTCGACAACCCGTCCGAGGGCTGCGACATCGACCTGGTGCCGCACAAGGCCAAGGAGCGCAAGGTGAGGGCCGTGCTGAACAATTCGTTCGGCTTTGGCGGCACCAACGCCAGCCTGGTGATGAAAGCTGTCTGACGAAGCGCCTCCGCCGGCGCCGTCGCCGGAGCCGCGTCCTGCCCCCGGCCTGAGCCGGCGGCGGGGCGGCTGCGCGGTGCTGGTCGGGATATTGGTGATCGTGGCGGTGGCGTTCTTCCTGCTCCAGATGTGGGGCGGGGCGGGGCCGGCGAAGCAGAATGTCACGGTGCTGATCCCGCAGGGCGCGACGCTCTCCCGGGCGGCGACCGAACTGGAGAAGGCCGGGGCGATCCGATCAGCACGGGCTTTCGTACTGTTTTCCAAGGTGCTGGGCGGTACGACGGCGATCAAGGCGGGTGAGTATCGCGTTCCCGCGCATCTCAGCCAGTCGGACGTCCTCAAGATGCTCCAGGGCGGCAGGACGCTGCAGCGCTTCGTAACGGTGCCCGAGGGAACGCCGTCGATCATCGTCTACGAGACGCTGATGAAGGCGCCCGAGCTGTCCGGACCGCTGACCGTACCCGTCGAGGGTACGGTGCTGCCGGACAGTTATGCCTATAACAAGGGTGATACCCGTCAGGCGGTGCTCGACCGGATGCAGAAGGCCATGGTCGACTATCTCGGCAAGGCCTGGGCGGCGCGCAAACCCGGCATTGCGGTGAGCAATCCGCGTGACGCGCTGATCCTCGCCTCGATCGTCGAGAAGGAAACCGGCAAGCCCGACGAGCGGCGCACGGTCGCTGCGGTCTACGGCAACCGGCTGAAGCGCGGCATGCCGCTCCAGGCCGATCCGACGATCATCTATCCGATCACCAAGGGCAAGCCGCTCGGCCGCCGCATCCTTCAGTCCGAGGTGCATGCGAAGAACGACTACAACACCTATGCGATGATCGGATTGCCGATCGGCCCGATCGCCAATCCGGGCAGGGCCTCGATCGATGCGGTGCTCGATCCGGCGGCGTCGAGCGCGCTCTATTTCGTCGCGGACGGCACCGGTGGTCACGTGTTCGCCGACACGCTCGAGCAGCACAATGCCAACGTCCAGAAATGGTATGCGCTGCGGAAGGCGCGCGGCGAGATGTGAGCTAAACCGCTCCCCTCCCTGAAAGGGAGGGCTGGGGCGGGTGTGAGCGCTAGGGGGCCTCTGACAGTGCCGCAAAAGAAAGGGTCGGGGCTTTCTATACCCACCCTTAGGAGGGGAGCACGCGTTAGCGCGACAGCGCCGCCGCCTCGCGGGCAAGCGTCTCGACCTGCTCGATGCTGGCGCCTTTGGGCGTGACCCAGCTTCCGCCGACGCAGAGAATCGGATCGAACGCCAGCCATTCGGGCGCGCTCGCCAGGGTGATCCCACCGGTCGGGCAGAACTTCGCCTGGTAGAAGGGGGCGGCGAGCGCCTTTAGCGCCTTGAGCCCGCCCGAGGTTTCCGCCGGGAAGAACTTGAAGTGCGTCAGGCCCATGTCGAGCCCGCGCATGACGTCGCCCGCGGTCGCGATACCGGGCAGATAGGGTACGCCGCTGCGGGTGATCGCATCGCCGAGCCGCTCGGTCAGGCCCGGCGAGACGATGAATTCGGCATCGGCCTTCATCACCTGCTCGAACTGCTCGGTGTTGACCACCGTGCCGGCGCCGACGATCGCGCCCTCGACCTTCTTCATCTCGGCGATCGCCTCGAGCGCCGCGGGGGTGCGCAGCGTCACCTCGAGCACGCGCAGCCCGCCCTTCACCAGCGCTTCGGCCAGCGGGCGCGCCGTCGCGGCGTCTTCGATCACCAGGACCGGGATAACCGGGCTGGTGCGCATGATCGTCTGGATATCGTTCAAAGCGCGTGCTCCTGGGCGAAGGCGGCGGCTGCGCCATACAGGCCCGGTTGGGGATGGGTGATCAGCTTGACGGGGATCGACGCCATGAGGTTGCGGAAGCGACCCTTGGCAACGAAACGTTCGCCAAAGCCCGATTGCAGCAACTGGTCCTTCAAACGCAAGCCCAGACCGCCCGCGATCACTACACCGCTGGGTCCGTGCGACAAAGCGAGGTCGCCCGCGACCGCGCCCAGGCTCAGGCAGAAGCGGTCGAGCGCGGCGACGGCGATGCTGTCCTGCCCGTCGAGCGCCAGTGCCCAGATCTGCTTGTCGTCGAGCCGCTGCACGGGGCGCCCTTCTAGTTCGGCCAGCGTCTCGTAGATCGAGACGATCGCCGGCCCGGCGACGACGCGCTCCTTCGAGACGCGGTTATAGGTCTTGCGCAAGCGCTTCACGAGCGCGTCCTCGATCGGATCGAGGGGAGCGAAGTCCGAATGGCCGCCCTCGGTGGCGATGACGCTATAGCCACCCTTGTGGCGGAAGACCTGCGCGACGCCCAGACCGGTGCCCGGGCCGCAGACGGTGATCGAGCCGAGCGCGGGAAGCGATTCCTCGGGCCCGCACAGATGGACGAAGGCATCCTCGCCGAACTGACCGACGGCATGGCCGATCGCTGCGAAATCGTTGACCAGCGTCCAGGTATCGGCGCCGAGCCGCTCGGGGATCAGCGGCGGGCGGATGATCCAGGGATTGTTGGTGAGCTTGATCAGCTCGTTGTTGATCGGCGAGGCGACGGCGATCGCCGCGGCCTTGGGCAGGGGGCGGCCGAGCGCCTCGCCATAAGCCTGCCAGGCGAGCTGGAGGCTGGGATGCTCGGCGACCTTCTGGGTCATCGGCTCGCTGATCGATACGACCCGGCCGTCCGCCACTTCCGCTACGGCAAAGCGGGCGTGCGTGCCTCCGATATCGACTGCGACGACTTCCATGGGGCTTCAGATCCTCTGCCGGCTCGCCGGCCTGTCAACGTTGGCAGGCGATGCGCTGCCCTTCTTCCCGCGCCGCGCGCAGAAGTAAAGGGGAGCGCGCCGAAGCGGCGATTTTCCTCTGAGATCGCCTTCTCCCTTGATGGGAGAAGGCGGGCCTGCGCGCTCAGCGCGTGAGAGGATGAAGGTGTGTTTTCCCCAAAGCGCTTCGCCTGGAGGAAAGGTCACCCCCACCCAACCTCGCCCATCAAAGGGGGAGGGCTTTAAGGTCCTAGAGCCCCGCCTCTGCCAGCATCGCCGATCCGCCCAGCTCGGCCTCGTCGCAATGGGTGCGCAGCATTGCGAACAGCTCGCGGCCGGTGCCCTGGGCGGGCGGCGGCGCGACGCATTGCTCGCGGGCGTCCCATTCGGCGGGATCGACCAGTGCCTGGAGCACGCCTGTCTCGGCGCAGACCCGGATCATGTCGCCGTCACGCACCTTGCCGATCGGACCGCCGCCCAATGCCTCGGGCGAGAGGTGGATCGCGCAGGGCACCTTGCCCGACGCACCCGACATGCGGCCGTCGGTGACCAGCGCGACGCGGAAGCCGCGATTCTGGAGCACGCCCAGCGGCGGGGTGAGCTTGTGGAGTTCGGGCATGCCATTGGCCTTGGGGCCCTGGAAGCGCACCACGACCACCACGTCGCGATCGAGCTCGCCGGCATTGAACGCCGCCTGGACGTCGAGCTGGTCGGAGAAGACGCGCGCCGGAGCCTCGATCGTCCAGCGATCGCGCTCTACCGCGCTCACCTTGATGCAGGCGCGGCCGAGATTGCCCTTGAGGATGCGGAAGCCGCCTTCGTTCGAGAAGGGGGCGTCGACCGTGCGGATGATCGTGTCGTCGCCGCTCTTCTCCGGCAGGTCCCGCCAGACGAGCCGATCGTCCTCGATCACCGGCTTGCGGCCATATTCGGCCATGCCGCCGGCGCCGACCGTTAGTGTGTCGCCATGCATCAGGCCGCCCTTGAGCAGCTCGCGGATGACGAAACTGGGGCCGCCGGCATCCTCGAACCCGTTCACGTCCGCCGATCCGTTGGGATAGACGCGCGTCAGCAGCGGCACGGTGCGCGACAGGCGATCGAAATCGTCCCAGTCGATCACGATGCCGGCGGCACGCGCAAAGGCGGGAACGTGGATCAGATGGTTGGTCGAGCCGCCGGTGGCGAGCAGCACGATCGCGGCGTTCACGATCGCCTTCTCGTCGACGACATGGCCGATCGGGCGGTAGTCGTCGCCGTTCCAGCCGATCTCGGCGAGGCGGTGGACTGCGGCGCGGGTCAGCTCCTGGCGCAGCTTGGTGCCCGGATTGGCGAAGGCGGATCCCGGCATGTGGAGGCCCATCGCCTCCATCATCATCTGGTTCGAGTTGGCCGTGCCGTAAAAGGTGCAGGTGCCCTTGGAGTGATAGGCGGCGATCTCCGCCTCCAGCAGCTCGTCGCGGCCGACCTTGCCCTCGGCATAGCGTTCGCGGACCGCGGCCTTTTCCTTGTTGGGCAGGCCCGAACGCATCGGTCCGCCCGGGATCAGCACCATCGGCAGATGGCCGAAGCGCAGCGCGCCCATCAGCAGGCCCGGCACGATCTTGTCGCAGATGCCGAGCAGCGCTGCGCCTTCGAAGGTGCGGTGGCTGAGGGCGATGGCGGTCGACAGCGCGATCGTGTCGCGGCTGAACAGCGACAGCTCCATGCCCTGATAGCCCTGGGTCACGCCGTCGCACATCGCCGGTACGCCGCCGGCGACCTGTGCGGTGGCGCCCGCCTCGAGCGCCCAGACCTTCATCTGCTCGGGATAGCGATAATAGACCGCATGCGCCGAGAGCATGTCGTTGTACGAAGTGACGATCCCGATGTTCATCGACGCGCCGGCCTTGAGCTGGTCGCGCTGCTCGTCGGTGCCGGCATAGGCATGCGCCAGGTTGGCGCAGCCCAGCTTGGGGCGATCATTGCCCGACTCGCGCTCGCGATCGATCAGCGCGAGATAGGCCGCGCGCCGTTCCTTCGAGCGGCTGATGACGCGATCGGTAACGGCGGCGATTTCGGAATGGAGAGTCATTTCAACTGCCTATGCTTTCCCCGGCGAAGGCCGAGGCCCAGACTTGCAGTCTGGAGCGGGACGCGCTCCCGCGCGTGAGACTTGAATGGACTGGGCCCCGGTCTGCGCCGGGTAATAGAAGCGAAGGATACCGCTCTGTTCACGCCGCCCAGTGGATGTCGACCGGGAGCTCGGCTTCGGCCAGCACGCGACCGATCGGGAGGGGGGAGCCGGCGCCCTGGCTGATCGCGCTTTCGAGCACGTCGCGCTTTTCCTGGCCGGTGATCGCGATCATCAGCGCGCGGGCGGCAACGATCGCCGCCAGGGACAGGGTAACGCGCGCGACCGGAGCCTCGGGCGGCAGCGGTTCGGGCATCACGCCCAGCGCGCGGCGCTCCTTGGGGCCGGTCAATGCTTCGTCGAGATCGGGGCCAGGGAAGATCGAGGCGGTATGGCCGTCGGCGCCCATGCCGAGCACGCACAGGTCGAGCGGCCAGTGGAAGTCGAGCAGGCGCGCATCGGCGGCGCGGCCTGCGGCCTTGTAGTCGGGCGCCTTGTCGCTGACGAGCGGGATCACCCGGGCGCCGAGCGGCAGGAATATCTTCGCGATTCCGGTGACGTTCGATAGCGGATCGCCCATCGGCACGATGCGATCGTCGGTGGGGATGATGGTGACGCGCTTCCAGTCGAGCTTGGCCTTGCTCAGCTTGGCGTAGATCGGTGCAGGCGTGCGGCCGCCAGGCAGCGCGATCACGGCGCCGCCGCGCGCGTCGATCGCGCTTTCGATGATGAACTGGATGTCGCCGGCCAGGGCCTCGCCCATTTCGGTGGCATCGTCATATTCCCACCATTCGATTTCGGTCGTCATGTCAGCTCCTTGGGTATTGATAGGCGCCCGAGAGTCCGTCGGGCGCCGAGTCTATTCGTGCCAGGTAACGCCGTCGCGTTCGGTGAGCGCGACCGAGGCCGAGGGTCCCCAGCTGCCCGACGCATAGGGCTTGGGCTTCATGTCGTTCGCGTCCCAGCCCGCACGGATGCCATCGACCCATTCCCACTGCGCCTCGACCTCGTCGCGGCGGACGAACAGCGTCGGATCGCCTTCGATCAGGTCGAGCAGCAGCCGCTCATAGGCGATGCGGCGCCGGGTGCCGGCAAACTCGGTATCGAGGCTCAGATTCAGAGGAACTTCGCGCAGGCGCACGCCGTCGCGGTCGAGCCCGGGCTGCTTGGCCATCACCAGCAGTCGGACATATTCCTCGGGCTGGAGACGGATGATCAGCGCGTTGGGCTGCAGCATCCCGCCGCGATCGGCGAAGATCGAGTGCGGCACCGGCTTGAACTGGATCACGATCTCCGAGCGGCGCTCGCCCAGCCGCTTGCCGGTGCGGAGATAGAAGGGAACGCCGTGCCAGCGCCAATTGTCGACATGCGCCTTGATCGCGACGAACGTCTCGGTGTTCGAGGGCTTCTCGAGATCGGTGGCATAGTCGCGGACGATCTCGCCCTTCACCGCGCCGCCGCCATATTGGCCGGTGACCGTAAGGTGCGTCGCATCCTGCGGGCTGATTTTCCGGAGCGAGCGGAAGACCTTGACCTTCTCGTCGCGGATCGCGGTGCCGTCGAAGCGGGCGGGGGGCTCCATCGCGATCAGGGCGAGCAGCTGGAGCATGTGGTTCTGCACCATGTCGCGCAGCGCGCCGGTCTCGTCATAGAAGCCGGCGCGGCCCTCGAGCCCTACCGTCTCCGAAACGGTGATCTGGACGTGATCGATGCCTTGCGCGTTCCACACCGGCTCGAACAGCGAATTGCCGAAGCGCAGTGCCAGGATGTTCTGGACCGTCTCCTTGCCGAGATAATGGTCGATCCGGAAGGTGCGGTCCTCCGGGAACGCCTCGGCGACGATGTCGTTGATCTCGCGGCTCGACTGCAGGTCGCGGCCGAGCGGCTTCTCCAACCCGATGCGGACGTTCGATCCGGCGAGGCCGGCCGCTTCCAAGCCCTTGATCGTCGGGCCGAACAGCCATGGGGCGGTCGACAGAAAGATCGCGAGCCCGCCTGAAATGTCGCCGAGCTTGTCCTTCAGCGCTGCGAAGCCGTCGGTCTGCGACGCGTCGAGAGGCTGATAGTTCACGCGCTCCAGGAAGCTGCCGACAGCGCTGTCATCCTTGCGGTCGGCAGGGAGGAATTCGCCGAGCGCCTTGCGGGCAAAGTCGCGATAGCCTGCGTCGTCGTGATCGGAGCGAGCGGTGCCGGTGATCGTCAGACCAGCAGGCAGCAAGCCGTCGGCATGGAGCGCGTAAAGCGACGGAAGCAACATTCGCTGGGCGAGATCGCCCGTCGCCCCGAACAGCAGCAATTTGCCCACGG
Source organism: Sphingomonas sp. (assembly GCA_040508955.1). Taxonomy (GTDB): domain Bacteria; phylum Pseudomonadota; class Alphaproteobacteria; order Sphingomonadales; family Sphingomonadaceae; genus Sphingomonas. The sequence goes on from JBEVLV010000002.1 coordinate 7,349, forward strand.
CCTGATGCATCGATCGCCTCTCGTCGTTGTTCTGCGAACGCTCGACACCAATGGGCGGGAAAGATCAAGTCGCCGCGCGCATGGCGACGGGCCTAAAGTACCAGCCCCGCGACCGGATCGAGCCCCGCCATGATGTTGAGATTCTGCACCGCCGCGCCCGCGGCGCCCTTGCCGAGATTGTCGAGCGTGGCGATCAGCCGCGCCTGGCCGGTCTCGACATTGCCGAACACGCGCAGGCTCAGCCGGTCGGTGCCGGCATCTTCCTCGATCGTCACCGTCGCCGCGTCGGCGGGGAGCACCCGCACCAGCGGCGAATCCTTGTACGCGTCGCGCAGGGCATTCTCGCACGCCTCGATCGACGGGCGGCGGGTAAAGGCGTGGAGGGGCAGGGGCACCTCGACCACCATGCCGCGATAGGTGCGGGCGACCGAGGGCAGAAAGATCGGCGGATGCTCGATCCGCGCGTGCTTCTGCATCTCGGCGACATGCTTGTGCGCGAGCGGCAGGCCGTAGGTGCGGAATGCGGTATCGGTATAGCCGGCCGATGCCTTATCCTCGAACTCGGCGATCATCGACTTGCCGCCGCCCGAATAGCCGGAGACGGCATTCACGGTCAGCGTAAAGTCGTGGGGGATCAGCCCGGCGCGAATCAGCGGACGCACTAGCGCCAGGAAGCCGGTTGGATAGCAACCGGGATTGCTCACCCGTGGCGCCTCGGCGATCGCCGCGGCCTGGCCGGGCTCGAGCTCGGCGAAACCATAGACCCAATCGGGTGCCACGCGGTGCGCGGTGGAGGCGTCGATTACGCGGGTATGGTCGTTGCGAATCATCGCCACGGCCTCGCGCGCGGCGTCGTCAGGCAGGCAGAGGACGACGAAATCGGCGGCGTTGAGCGCTTCCTCGCGCTTCGCCGGATCCTTGCGCGCCTGATCGTCGAGCACGATCAGCTCGATCTCGCTGCGCCCGGCGAGCCGTTCGCGAATCTCGAGGCCGGTCGTTCCGGCGGCGCCGTCGATGAAGACCCGTGCGCTCATTCCGTCGCTCCCAGCGCGGCCGCATCTATATAGCCGACAAGACCGGTGCTGCGTGCCACGCCCCAGGCATTGCCGCCGGCGAGTTCGAGCACCTCGAATGTGTCCCCGGCGGAAAGCCGGACGAGAATCTCCGAATCGCGCGGCGATGCGGCGCGAAGGGCAGTGTCGATGGAAAGCGTTCTGGCCATAGGTGCTGCATAATGGGGAGCGAACACCCGATCCGCCAGACGCACGTCAGCAAGATCGCGGCGCACGGCATCGACGCGCGGGTCGATGGCGATAGAACGTCCCTTTAGAGAGAAGCGCTTACGCGTTGGCCCTGCGGGCGGCGGGGATGTGGTCGCCCGCGAGGAAATGCCCGAACTCTGCAAGAAAATCTGCCCCTTCAGCGGTACGCGCTACGAAGATATTTCGTTTGTCGCTATCGTCGCGTTGGCGGCGCAGATAGCCGAGCGTGCCCAGTCTATTCAAGGCTCGGGTGACCACGGGCTTCGAGACGTTCAACGCGCGGGCCAGGCCGCGCACCGTGTGGGGTCCAGGATCGAGGTAAACCAGCATCAGCAGCGCCATCTGCCGATTCGTCAGATCGGGCTCACCCGACCGAACATAGTCGATCAGTGTGTTCTTCCACGAAGATAAGGACTGGTCGGCCATTGCGTTCACGGCTTCTATCCACACGTTACGACCCCGATACGCCTAGGGATCCATCGCTCTAACGCCCGTCTCGCCGCTAGGTTTCAGTGCGCTGGCGAAATGTTACGGTGTCGGTAGGAATTTGTGACGTTGGGGGGACCGATTCGCGCCGGACCGCCGGATCGACAGGTTGATCCTCCGGGCCCGCTCCCCTATGTCGCGCCTTTCCGCAACAGGTCCGGTCCTTCATGTTCACTTTTCTGCTCGTCGTTCAGTTCATCATCGCGGCACTGCTGGTGGTGGTGATTCTTCTGCAGAAGTCGGAGGGCGGCGGGCTCACCACGGGCGGTAGCCCGTCTGGCCTGATGTCGGCGCGCGGCGCGGCGGACTTCCTGACGCGGGCCACCTCGATCCTCGGTGGGCTGTTCATCTTGATGAGCATCGTCCTGGCCGTAATGGCCGCGACTCGGCATTCGACGACGATCGATTCGTCGCTTCAGCGCAAGGCACCTCCGGCAGCCACGCTGCCGATCACCACGCCTGGCGCGGTGCCCTTCGGTGCGGGCAACAGCAGCGCACCTGCAGCTCCCGCCGGTAGCGCAGCGCCGGCGAACAGCTCGGCACCGGGCAATTCGCAGGTTCCATTCAACCAGTAATCGCGTGCCGCTTTCTCAAGGGGAAAGCGGCAAAATCGAAAAAATAGTGCGCCGGCGCGGATTCAAGCGCTTGCCGGTGCACGTCCATTCACGTTAGGCGTTTTCTCCCATGGCGCGGTATATCTTCATCACCGGCGGCGTGGTCTCCTCGCTTGGCAAGGGTCTCATGGCAGCGAGCCTCGCGGCTCTGCTTCAGGCTCGAGGCTATCGGGTCCGCATCCGCAAGTTCGATCCCTATCTCAACGTCGATCCCGGCACGATGTCGCCGCACCAGCATGGTGAGGTCTACGTCACCGACGACGGCGCCGAGACCGACCTGGATCTCGGTCATTACGAGCGCTTCACCGGAGTCGCGTCGCGCCAGTCCGACAACGTCACCTCGGGGCGGATCTACAAGACGATCATCGAGCGCGAGCGGCGCGGCGACTATCTGGGCGCCACCGTCCAGGTGATCCCGCACGTCACCGATGCGATCAAGGATTTTGCCCAGGCCGAGACAGAGGACCTCGATTTCGTGCTATGCGAGATCGGCGGCACGGTGGGCGATATCGAATCGCTGCCGTTCATCGAGGCGATTCGTCAGCTCCGTAACGATCTGGGCCGCGGCAACACCGTCAGCATCCACGTGACGCTGGTGCCCTATATCTCGGCGGCGGGCGAGCTGAAGACCAAGCCTACCCAGCACAGCGTGCGCGAGCTGGCGGCGCTGGGCGTCCAGCCGGACGTGCTGGTGTGTCGATCCGAGCGTGAGCTGCCCGCCAGCGACCGCGCCAAGATCGCCCAGTTCTGCAACGTGCCGACCGCCGCGGTCATTCCCGCGCTCGATGCCAAGAGCATCTACGCGGTGCCGATGCAGTATCATCGCGAGGGCCTCGATTCGGAAGTGCTGCGCGCCTTCGGCATCGATCCCGGCGAGCCGCCTCGGCTCGATCGCTGGGAAGACATCATGCGCCGCCTCGACAATCCCGAAGGCGAGGTCACGATCGGTGTCGTCGGCAAATATATGGGCGTTCCCGACGCCTATAAGTCGCTACACGAAGCGCTCGTGCACGGCGGCATCTCCAATCGGGTGAAGGTCAACATCCGCTGGCTCGATGCCGAACTGTTCGAGCAGGACGAGGCGGAGGTCACCGCGCGGCTGGAGCCGATGCACGGCATCCTGGTGCCCGGCGGGTTCGGCGAGCGCGGCAGCGAAGGCAAGATCGCGGGCGTGCGCTTCGCCCGCGAACGCGGCGTGCCGTTCTTCGGCATCTGCCTGGGCATGCAGATGGCCTGCATCGAAGGCGCGCGCGAACAGGGCGTCAAGCATGCCTCGACCACCGAATTTGGCCCGACGGAAGAGCCGGTGGTCGGCATGATCACCGAATGGATGAGCGCGGAGGGGATGCAGACCCGCGAAGAGGGCGGCGACCTGGGCGGCACGATGCGATTGGGCGCCTATCCCGCCAAGCTTTCGGGCAATAGCGTCGTCGCGTCGATCTACGGCGAGGATGCGATCCGCGAGCGCCACCGTCATCGCTACGAGGTTAACACCCACTACAAGGCCGTGCTGGAGCAGGGCGGGCTCGTCTTCTCCGGCATGTCGCCCGACGGGACGCTGCCCGAGATCGTCGAGCGGCCGGATCATCCCTGGTTTGTCGGCGTGCAGTTCCACCCCGAACTCAAGTCCAAACCCTTCGATCCGCACCCGCTGTTCGCGAGCTTCATCGAGGCGGCGGTCAAGCACTCGCGCCTGGTCTGATCGTCATGCGTGGGTTGGTTCTGACCCTCCTGGCGTTGCTGCTCGCGTCCAACGCAGCGCCGGCGCCACAGGGCGGGGCGATCCCCGGCATGGTCCGCGTCCGGCTGGTGACCTCGGCCGGATCGATCGTGCTGGCGCTCGACGCGAAGCGCGCGCCCAAGACCACCGCCAATTTCCTGGCCTATGTCGACGATGGCCGGTTCGAGGGCACGCTCTTCTATCGCTCGGCGCGGCGCACGGGCGATCCGAAGTTCGGCTTCATCCAGGGCGGTATCGGCACCGATGCGCGCCGGATGCTCGAGCCGCTGCCGCTGGAGCAGACGAACCGGACCGGCATCCAGCATCTCGACGGCGTCGTCTCGATGGCGCACGGCATCAATCCCGATGCCGCGAACGGCAATTTCTCGATCATGGTCGGCGCCAATCCTACGCTGGACGCGCGTGGCAGCTTTCGCGGCTATGCCGCGTTCGGCCGGGTCGTGGCGGGCATGGACGTGGTCAAGCGCATCCTGGCAATGCCCACCGGTGGCGGGCGCGAGGCGATGCGCGGCCAGATGATCCTACAGCCGGTGCGCATCCTACGCGCAGAACGGCTGGACGGCGCCGCGCGGCCGACGGGACGCGTGAAGCCGTGGCTGATCGGACCGCCGCGCACGCCCTGAGGCCTCGTACTGGTGGCACAACTCCATCTTGATAAAAATATGCTCGAACACGCTGAAATGAAGCGAAGTTTAATCTAGATTAGAACTGCGAGTACATGGAGGGGAGAGGGGGTGACCCTTCTCCCCTTTTCCTTGCCCGCGGGGAAAGCAAAGGGCGCCCGGACCGAAGTCCGGACGCCCCT
>JBEVLV010000003.1:0-23083 GCA_040508955.1 Sphingomonas sp.
GCCGATCATGATCGGGACGAACCAGTTGCCGAAGCCGCCGATCATCGCCGGCATGACCATGAAGAACACCATGATCAGGCCGTGCGCGGTGATCAGCACGTTCCAGAAGTGCATCGCATCGTCGAACGAATGCTCGCCGGGGTGCAGCATCGCCAGCCAGGTCGGCAGATACTGGATGCCCGGCTCCATCAGCTCGGCGCGCATCAGGCCCGAGATGCCGCCGCCGATGATCCCCGCGCAGATCGCGAAGATCAGGTACAGCGTGCCGATGTCCTTGTGGTTGGTCGACATGAACCACCGGGCGAAGAAGCCCGGCTTGTGGTCCGCGTCATGATGGTCGTGCGCATGGTCGGCATGCGCGGCATAGGGAAGCGCGGTGTCGGTCATCTCAGTTGCCCGTGCTGTTGCCGGCGGCGGCATTGCCGGCCGCGGCCTCGTTGGTCACTGCCGGCTCGGCAGCGTTGGTTTCGGTGGCGTTGGACGCCGCGGGCTCGGCAGCCGGAGCGGCCGCGCCCTTCGGCGTCGGCATCGTGCCGCCCTTCGACTTCACCCACTGCGCGAACACTTCGGGCGAGACCGCCTCGACCGCGATCGGCATATAGGCGTGGCGCGCGCCGCACAGTTCGGAGCACTGGCCGAAATAGAGGCCCGGCTTCTCGATGGTGAAGCTCGTTTCGTTGAGCTTGCCCGGAACCGCGTCGAGCTTGATCCAGAAGGCGGGCATCGCCCAGCTGTGGATCACGTCCTGCGCGGTGGTGACCAGGCGGATCGGCACGCCGACCGGCAGCACCACGCGGGTGTCGGTCGCGAGCAGGCGGGGGCCGTCGGCATCGGTGCGGAAACGCTCTCCCTTGCCGACCTGGCTCTGCTCCTTGAGCATGTTCGCGGTCAGCTGGATGCCGCCGTTATCGGGATATTCGTACGACCAGAACCACTGGTTGCCGATCGCCTTCAGCGTGATCGCATCCTTGGGTGCGGGCTTGAACTGCGCGGCGAGCAACCGGATCGACGGCACCGCGATCGCGATCAGGATCAGCACCGGGATCAGCGTCCAGGCGATCTCGATCGCGACGTTGTGGCTGGTGCGCGACGGCGTCGGGTTGGCGCCGCGGCGGTAGCGGACGATCACGTAGATCAGCAGCAGCAGCACGAACAGCGAGATGACCGTGATCAGCGGCAGCAGGACCGCATTGTGGAACCAGTGCGCCTCACGCCCCGTCGCCGTCACCTGCGGCTGCAGCGTGTACGCTTCGTTGGTCGGCTGGCCGATGCCGGCGACCGCATGGGTCAGCGGCTTGCCCGCCGCGTCCAATGTCGGATCGGCCGGCTTGGCCTCCGCGGCGACCGGTGCAGCGGCCGTCGGGGCCGCAGCTGCCGCTGCTGGTGCCGGCGCTGCCGGTGCGGTGGTGTTCTGGGCGTGGCCCGGCGCGGCGAGCGCCAGCCCGGCCGCCAGGACAATCGAAGTCAACCCAAGCATGCGCATCGTCTGTTTTCACCCTGTTCGCGGAGCGCCGTAGGCGGGGCTTATGGAAATACCCCAATGGCAGCGGCCTATACCCGGCTCAAGCCCGATCTCAAGCTTTTTGCGCGCGGTTGCGGTCGCGGGTGTCGGTCCCTAAGAGTGCCCGCGCCCCATTTTGCAGGAGTAGAGCTTTGACCGGCGACGCAATTCTGGACGAGTTTCGAGATGCCGGAGCGCTGCTGGAGGGCCATTTCATCCTGTCGTCCGGCCTGCGTTCGCCGGTATTCCTCCAGAAGATGCGGATCTTCGAGGATCCGGTGCGCACCGCGCGGGTGTGCGGCGCGCTGGGTGCGCTGATTCGCGAGACCTTCGGACAGGTCGACATGGTCGTCTCGCCCGCGATCGGCGGGATCATCCCGGGATACGAGACCGCCCGCGCGCTGGGCTGCCTGGCGGTGTTCGTCGAGCGCGAGGACGGCGAGTTCCAGCTCCGCCGCGGCTTCGAGATCCCCGCCGGCGCGCGCGTCGTCATGGTCGAGGATATCGTCACTACCGGCCTGTCGTCGCGCGAATGCATCGCCGCGATCCGCAAGCACCCCGGCGAGCTGGTCGGCGCGGCCTGCATCGTCGATCGCTCGAACGGCAAGGCCGATATCGGCGTGCCGCTCGCCGCGCTCCTCAAGCTCGACGTGCCGGCCTATCCGGCGGACCAGCTGCCGCCCGAACTGGCCGCGATCCCCGCGACCAAGCCGGGGAGTCGCGCGCTGGCATGAGCGGCAAGCTGCGCCTGGGGCTGAACATCGACCATGTCGCGACCGTCCGCAACGCGCGCGGCAGCGGCTATCCCGATCCGGTCCGTGCGGCGCTGCTCGCGGCGGAGGCTGGCGCCGACGGCATCACCGCCCATCTGCGCGAGGATCGCCGCCACATCACCGACGACGATATCGCCCGCCTCTCCGCCGAGCTGACCATCCCGCTCAACCTGGAGATGGCCGCGACCGACGAGATGCTCGCGATCGCGCTGCGTCATCGCCCGCACGCCGTGTGCATCGTCCCGGAGAAGCGCGAGGAGCGCACCACCGAAGGCGGGCTGGACGCCGCGGGTCAGCACAACCATCTTGCGCCGATGGTCGCCAAGCTGCTCGACGCCGGCTGCCGCGTGTCGCTGTTCATCGAGCCCGACGAGCGCCAGATCGACGCCGCGCTGCGCCTGCGCGCGCCCGTGGTGGAGCTGCACACCGGCCGCTATTGCGAGCTAGCTGAGGACGCCCGCGCCGAGGAGCTGAAGCGGATCGCCGACGCTGCCGCGCTCGCCGTCAAGGCGGGGCTCGAGCCGCATGCCGGCCACGGCCTGACCTTCGACAATGTCGTGCCGATCGCCGCGATCCCGCAGGTGATGGAGCTCAACATCGGCCATTTCCTGATCGGCGAGGCGATCTTCGAGGGCCTGGTGCCCGTGGTGCTGCGGATGCGCGCGCTGATGGATGGTGCGCGGTGAGAGGCGGGAGCGCCTTCGGACTCGCGCTGATCGCGATCGTGGCGCTCGCGACGCTGGAGGCGATGCTCCCCATCTCGCGCTTTCTCAGCAAGATGGACTCGGATATTTTTGGCGTCGCGCAGCATATCTTCGTCGAGGAGGTCCTGCCGCGTCTCGCGATCGGTGTCGCCTTCGTAGCGCTCGCGGTGCATCTTCACGTTCGCGGCAATCGTCTCAGCTGGCTGGTACTGCTTCTCGTGCCGGTCGTCGTCTTCGCGGCGGATGCCCTGCTCGTGGCGCGTTCCGCATGATCCTCGGCACCGGCTCCGACCTCTGCAATATCGAGCGCATCCAGAACTCGCTCGACCGGTTCGGTGTTCGTTTCGAGAATCGCAGCTTCACCGAGACCGAGATCGCCAAGGCGAAGCGGCGCCCGCACAATTACGCCGCCACGCTCGCCAAGCGCTTCGCCGCCAAGGAGGCTTTTTCCAAGGCGGTAGGAACCGGCTTCAAGGCGGGGGTGTTCATGAAGGACATCGGTGTCGTCAACTCGCCCTCGGGCGCGCCGACCCTCGCGCTCACCGGCGGGGCCAAGGCAAGGCTTGACGCCATCACCCCCGAGGGCCACGTCGCCAAGGTGCATCTGACGTTGACCGACGATCATCCCTGGGCGTTCGCCATGGTGATCATCGAGGCGCTGGAAACGGGCAAGGATTGAGTACCCCATGGCCGCGGACGAGTTGGCGTTGACGGAAGAGCCCTTCGAACAGGAGACGCGCGAGGCGCGGCCGCGCACCGACTGGTGGGCCGAGGCGCGGGGCATCTTCTGGCTGGTGCTGGCCGTGCTCGGCTTCCACAGCCTGATCGCCAAGCCCTTCTACATCCCGTCCGAATCGATGATGCCGGGCCTGCTGAAGGGCGACCGGCTGGTCGTGACCAAATATCCCTATGGCTACAGCTTCGTCACGCCGACCTTCCACCTGCTGCCGTTCATCCATGGCCGGCTGTTCGGCCGCCTGCCCGAGCGCGGCGACGTGGTGATCGTCACCCCGCCGGGATCCGAGACCGACTATATCAAGCGCGTGATCGGCCTGCCCGGCGATCGCATCGCGGTCAGCAACGGCGTGGTCTATCTGAACGGCGTCGCGATCCCGCGCCGCGCGATGGGCGACCGCGACATCCCGATCGACGCGAACAATCGCTGCGACGACGACAATTATCGCGACCGGCTGGTCAAGGACGCATCGGGCAAGATGCATTGCCGCCTGCCCATCTATCGCGAGACGCTGCCGAACGGCCGCTCCTACGACACGATCGACCTGGGCTGGAGCCCCGGCGACAATTTCGCCGAGATCCGCGTGCCCAAGGACCGCGTCTTCCTGATGGGAGACAATCGCGACAACAGCGCCGACAGCCGCTTCCCGACCAGCCAGAACGGGCTGGGTGGCCCGGTGCCCTGGGAGAATATCGGCGGGCGCGCCGAGTTCATCACCTTCTCGCTCGACGGCAGCGCGACCTGGAATCCGCTGACCTGGCCCGCCTCGTTCCGTTCGGGCCGTGCCGGCACCTCGCTCCATCCCAGCCGGGATACCCAATGAGCGGCGACCCGCTCGCGTCGGACGCCGTCCGCGTCGTCCAGGAGCCGGGTCCCAACGAGCTGCGCGATCCGCTGGTCCGGGCGGAGCTGAAGCGCGCGTCGGTCTGGTTCGGCCTGGCGATCGGCGTGGCGCTGGTGGTGCTGCTGATCCAGCCGCTGCTGATCATCTTCGGCGGGCTCGTCTTCGCCTCGATGCTCGACGGCGGCGCGCGCCTGCTCGGCCGCATCCTGCCGATCCCGCGCACCCTGCGCATCGTCATCGTCGTGCTGCTCGTGATCGCGTTCTTCGGCGGCATCTTCTACATGACCGGCGTCCAGATCGGCCAGCAGGCCGAGCAGTTGCGCGCCACGCTGGAGATCCAGGCGAACAAGATCGCGCATTGGGCCAGCGACCTCGGGCTGATGCCCGGGCGGTCGGATCTTACCGGGCTGGTGCAGCAGGCGCTGGGATCGGTCGGTCGCCTGACCTCCGCCGTCGGCTCGGCGATCGGCGCGGTCACCAGCCTGCTGATGATCGTCGTGCTCGGCCTGTTCGTGGCGCTCGAGCCGCGCATCTATGAGCGCGGGCTGCAATGGATGGTGCCGTCGGACGCGCGCGACAGCTTCGCGCTGACGATCAGCCGCATGGCGACGACGATGCGGCGCCTGCTCGCGGGCCGCCTGCTCGGCATGCTCGTCGAGGGCATATTGATCTGGTTCTTCCTGATGCTCGCCGGCGTGCCGATGGCGCTGCTGCTCGGCATCCTCACCGGCGTATTGGCGTTCATCCCCAATATCGGCGCCTTCATATCGGGCGTGCTGATGGTCTCGGTCGGCTTCAGCGCCGGGCACGACACCGGCATCTGGGCGATCATCATCTATTTCGGCGTCCAGAATTTCGACGGCTATGTCGTCATCCCGATGGTCGCGCGCCGTACCGTCGACATGCCGCCGGCGCTCACCCTCTCGTCGCAGATCCTGGCGAGCACCCTGTTCGGCGTGCTTGGCCTGGCACTCGCCGATCCGATCGTCGCGATGATCAAGGTCGCGCTGGAGAGCGAGGCCGAGCGCGCGGCCAAGGCCGACGATGCGACGGACGACCATCGCCGCTTCCGCTGGCGCCTGCGCCACAGCGATACCCATGCGCCGCCCGCCGAGCTGGCGGGGCCGCCCGGCGATCTTCCCACCGCCTGAGCCGACCGGAGAGGTTCGATGCTGCTCTACGATTATTTCCGCTCGTCCGCCGCCTATCGCGTGCGCATCGCGCTCAATCTCAAGGGCCTCGCCTATGAGCAGCGGGACATCATGCTCCTCGAGAACCAGCATCGCAGCCCCGAGCATCTCGCCCGCAACCCCCAGGGGCTGGTTCCGGCGCTGGAAGTCGACGGCAAGATCCTGACCCAGAGCCTCGCGATCATCGACTGGCTCGACGCCCGCCATCCCGAACCGCGGCTGATCCCGGCCGATCCGGACGCCCGCGCAACAGCGTTGGCCCGCGCGCTGGTGATCGGGGCGGACATCCACCCGATCAACAATCTCCGGGTGATGCGCTATCTCGCGCACGACCTGCATGTCGACGATTTCCGGCGCAACGCCTGGACGCGCCACTGGATGGCGGAGGGTTTCGCCGCGCTGGAGGCGTTGGCGGGGGCCAATGGAAATGAAGGCCCGTTCCTCGGCGGTGCCGCGCCGGATATCTCGGACCTGTTCCTCATCCCTCAGCTCTACAACGCCCGCCGGTTCGACGTGCCGCTGATGGCCTATCCCAAGCTGCGCGCCGCCGATGCCGCGGCGTGCCAGATCGAAGCCTTCGCCGCCGCGCATCCCGATCGAGTCGCGCCCAAGTGAGATCCCTCGGATTGGCGGCAGGGCTGCTGCTCGCAGCCCCCGCCTTCGCGCAGGATGCTAGGCCCGATTCGGACGAGATCATCGTCACTGGCCGCGGCCTCGACGCGCCGCCGGGCGAGGCGGCCTATGACGTTATCACGATCGATCGCGACCGGCTGGCCGACACGGCGAGCAACCGCCTTGAGGACGTGCTGCGCGACGCGGCCGGCCTCGCGCAGTTCCGCCGCTCCGATTCGAGCTCGGCACATCCCACCAGCCAGGGCATCTCGCTGCGCGGCCTGGGCGGCAATGCCTCGAGCCGGGCGCTGCTGCTGCTCGACGGCGTGCCGCAGACCGATCCGTTCGGCGGCTGGGTGCCGTTCCCGGCCTATCTGCCAGAGCGGCTCGCCTCGGCCCGGATCACCCGCGGCGGCGGCAGCGGTTATGCCGGCCCCGGCGCGCTCGCCGGTACGGTCGAGCTGACCAGCGGCGGCCCCGCCGATCTCGGCCCGCTCCAGCTCGCCGCCGCCTATGGCAGCCGGAACAGCGTCGACGCCAGCGCGGTCGGCTCCGCGGAAGTCGGCAGCGGTTTCGTCACGCTCGCCGCGCAATATGGCCGGGGCGACGGCTTCACGCCGACCGTGTCCGAGGATCGCGGCCCGGTCGATCGCCCCGCGCCCTACAGGCAGGCGAGCGTCGCGCTGCGCGGCGTCGTCGATCTGGGCAATGGCGCCGAACTCCAGACCAGCGTCTCGGCCTTCAGCGACCGCCGCGATCGCGGCGTCGACTTCACCCAGGTGAAGAGCGACGGTGCCGATGCCAGCGTCCGCATCGTCAAGCGCGGCGACTGGGGCTGGTCGGCGCTCGCCTATCTCCAGACGCGGCAGTTCGCCTCGGGATTCGCCAGCATCAACGATGCGCGCACCACCGTCACGCCCTCGCTCGATCAATATGCCGTGCCCGCCACCGGCATGGGGGGACGGATCGAGATCGCCCCGCCGGTCGGCGGTGGCATCACGTTGCGGCTGGGCAGCGACGTGCGGCAGGTCTCGGGCCGCACCCAGGAGCTCTACACCTTCGTCGCCGGCCAGCCGACCCGGCGGCGCGTCGCGGGCGGTGAAAGCCTGACGCTCGGCGGCTTCGCCGACGCCAGCTACGAGACCGGCGGCCTGACGCTCAACGCCAGTGGACGGATCGATCGCTGGACGATCTCGAACGGCAGCCTGGTCGAGCGCCCGCTCGGCCCCGGCCCCGCGCTCACCGATACCGCGTTCCCCGATCGCAGCGGCACGGAGACGACCGGCCGCCTCGGCGCGGCCTATGATGCGGGCGCGGTGACCTTGCGCGCCGCGGCCTATCGCGGCTGGCGCCTGCCGACGCTCAACGAACTCTATCGCCCGTTCCGCGTCGGCGCCGACGCGACTGCCGCCAATGCGTCCCTCGATCCCGAAAGAATGTGGGGCGGCGAACTGGGCCTCGACGTACGCCCGGCGGCGAATGTCGTGCTACGCGCCACCGGCTATTGGAACAGGCTGGACGGCGCGATCGCCAACGTCACCATCGCCAATGGTCCGGGCACTTTCCCGGGCGTTGGCTTCGTCTCTGCGGCGGGCGTCTACCGCGTCCGCCAGAATCTCGACGCGGTCGAGGCCAGGGGGATCGAGCTGGACGGGCGTTGGAGCCACGGTCCGCTCAGCCTTTCGGCCTCCTATGCCTATATCGATGCGCGCGTGGAGGCGTCGGGCATCTCCGCGCCGCTCGACGGTCTGCGCCCGGCCCAGACCGCGCGGCACAACGGGTCCGCCACCGCGGCGTGGCGCAGGGGCGATGCGGGGGTCTCGCTCACGGCGCGCTATGCCGGGCCGCAGTTCGAGGACGACCAGAACACGCGCATCCTGGCGGGTGCCTTCACGCTTGATGGCACGATCGCGGTGCCGATCGGAGCTGGACTGGTCGCGGAAGCGCGGGGCGTGAACCTGTTTGACGAGCGCGTGGAGGCCGGGATCAGCGGGCCCGGCGTGGTCGAGCGTGCAACGCCGCGAACGCTGTGGCTCGGCTTCCGCTATCGGCTGCGCTGAGCGGCGATCCGGTCGAACAGCGCGAGATAGTCGCGGATCGGATCGCCGCCGGCCACCACCGGCTGCGGGCGCGCGCGACCCGGTCCGAGCCAGTCGTCGATCGCGGAGACCAGCGCGCCTGCATCCTCGCGCGGCACGACGGTGCCAAGCTCGGGACCGGTGACGATCTCGCGCACCGCCACGCTCGATTCGGTCGCTACCACCGGCGTTCCCTGTGATAGCGCCTCGCGCAGCACGCCAGGCACGCCCTCATAGTCCGAGGTCAGCAGCGCGAGCGCTGCACCGGCCATCGCCGGCAGGGGATCGTCGCTATGCCCGGGCATCGACACGCGTGCCTCCAGCCCCAGCGCCTTCACCTGCGCCTCGAGCGCCGCCCGTGCGCTGCCCTCGCCGATCAGCAGCAGCGCCACCTGCTTGTCGGCGATCCGCGGCAGGGCATCGATCAGCCGGTCCCAGCGCTTCTGCGGCTCAAGCCGCCCGACGCCGATGAGGTAGCGGCCCCGGGGCAACGGCGTCGCCACGGCTCCTGGTGCCGGCAGCACCGGCGGATTGGCGATCACGCTCACCCGGTCGGTTGGCATCCCCGTCTCGGCGGTGGCCTCGGCCGCCATGGCTGGCGTCATCGCGACGAGGTGATCGAGGAAGCGGGGATGCGCGCGCAACCAGCGACGGTAGATCCAGGCCATCGTCGGCTTCATGTCCGGCCGCACCAGCGCGTTGGAGACTTTCCCCACGATCGGCGGGCAAGCGCTGCCCAGCCTGAACCGCGTGACGGCGGCGACGCCGCTATAGTAATTGCCCGGGCAGAAGATCAGGTCCGGTTGCACCGCGCGCACCGCCCGCGCCATGCCGAACAACCTCGTATAGCTGTCCCGGCCAAGGTCGATCACCGTGATGCCCTCGGGCAATTCGTCGCTTTTTAGGCGCGCGCCGCTGGCCAGCACCAGCGTCACCCGGCATCCCGCGTGCAGCCAACCCGCGGCCATTCGGAGCAGGGCGCGTTCCACCCCGCCGCGGTCGAGCGTCTGGGCATATGTTAGTATATGCCTGGCTTCATTGGTATGAGTGCGGTGCAGCATGGACTTGCGGATTGCCTTTCTAAAGCCCAAATCGCCCCCGCAATAAACCGCATTTCGCTGTCACTCGGCCTGTTCCGTACTCGCGCCTGCAAGCGTGGAAAAGGCAAGACGCGGAAACAAAAAGAAATTTGTTTGAACGTGTCGGTAGCGGAATGAAAATCAGTGAACAGTAAGGGGCGGGAGGCTTCGGTGAATACCAGCGCTGTCGAAGCCGCGATGCCGGTCACGCCCGATCTTGCGGGCCTGGAACCGGTCGAAAAGATCAAGCGGCGCTGGCCGATCCTGCTCGGCGGCGCGCTTACGCTGCTGATGATCCTGGGGCTCGGCCGCGAGTTGTTCGGTTCCGGCCTCGCGGCATTGTCACGCGCGGTGCCGACCAATCCGATCTTCTACATCGTCTTCGCGATCTACTATCTCGGCCCGCCGACGTTCGACTACATCATCTTCCGCAAGCTCTGGCAGATTCCGCTCTCGGGCATGGCTGCGCTCCACAAGAAGCGCATCTCGAACGAGGTGCTGCTCGGCTATTCGGGCGAGGCCTATTTCTATGCCTGGGCGCGTCAGCGTACTCAGATGGTGGCTGCGCCGTTCGGTGCGGTGAAGGATGTCCTGATCCTTTCCGCCATCGCCGGCAACGCGGTCACGCTGGTCGTGGTCGCGCTCGCGCTGCCGTTCGGCATCAACCTGCTCAAGCCCGCCGAGTACAACACGCTGCTCGGCTCGATCGCGGTCATCTTCGCGATGTCGCTGCCGTTTTTGATCTTCTCCAAGCGCGTCTTCTCGCTGCCGCGTCCGCAGCTCTGGTGGGTGTTCGCCGTCCACTGCGCGCGCATCGTCTTCGGTTCGGTGATGATCGCGGTCGCCTGGCACTTCGCGATGCCGCAGATCTCGGTCGGCATCTGGCTGCTGCTCGCCGCCGCCCGCCTGCTCGCCTGGCGCCTGCCGCTGGTGCCGAACAAGGAACTGCTGTTCGCCAATTTCGCGATCATGGTGATCGGGCAGGGCCAGGCGCTTTCCGAACTGATGGCGCTGATCGCCGCACTCACGCTCTGCGCGCACGTCGCGCTGATCGGCGGCTTCAGCCTGCAAGCATTGCTGACGAGGAAACAAGCATGACGAGTCTCAAGATTCTTGCCGTGGCAGCGTTGGCGGGGCTGGCGCTGCCTTCCGCGCCGGCACTTGCCCAGCAGGATCCGGTGGACGGATCCTGCGCCGTGGGCTCGGGCCCGAAGCTCTACGTCAACGTCCTGGGCCTCAAGGATCGCACCGGCCGGCTGAAGCTCGAGCTCTATCCGGCCAACGAAGCCGATTTCCTGAAGGACGATCGCGACCTGAAGAAGGAAGGCAAGCCGTTCCGCCGCGTCTGGTCGCCCACTCCGCCGTCCGGCGCGGTGACGCTCTGCATCCGTGCGCCGAGCGCCGGGCAATGGGCGCTGCTCTTCACCCATGATCGCGACGGCAAGAACAAGTTCAACTTCTGGCAGGACGGGGCGGGCTTCACCAGCAGTCAGCGCCTCGGCCGCAGCCGGCCGAAGGTCGGGCAGGCGCGTGTGAACATTCCCGCCGGCGGCGGCACCGTGACGGTGCGCGCGCAATATCTTCGCGGCCTGGGCGGTTTCAGCCCGCTCGACGACTGAGGGACGGCAGCCATGCGCATCGTCGACGTCAACGAATATTATGCGCCGAAGGGCGGCGGCGTGCGGACCTATCTCGATCGCAAGATGGGGATCATGGCCGATCTCGGCCACGAACTGATCGTCGTCGCGCCGGCGCTGGAGGATTCGATCGAGGAGCGCCCTGGCGGCGGTCGCATCATCTGGATGAAGGCACCGTCGCTGATCGTCGACAAGAATTACGGCATCTTCGTCTGGGATCAGCCGATCTGGGACCTGCTGGACGAGCTGAAGCCCGACGTGGTCGAGACGAGCTCGCCCTGGCGTCCGGCCTGGACCGTAGGCCGCTGGAAGGGCGACGCGCTCAAGGTCTTCTTCGCGCACAACGACAATATCGGCGCCTATCCGCAGCGCTGGCTCGATAACATCTCGACGCCGCGCCAGGTCGAGCGGGCGTTCGACTGGTACAGCCGCTACATGGACAGTTTCCTGTCCAAGTACGACGCATTCGTCACCAACGGTCCGGCGCTCGCCAAGCGCTTCCGCCGACGCGGCCAGCACGTCGATGCGTCGATGCCGCTGGGTATCGAGCGGAGCTGGTTCTCGCCCGATCTGCGCGACGAGAATCTACGCGTGGCGATGCTCGCACAGCTGGGCCTTCCACCCGAGGGGCACTTGCTGCTCGGCCTTGGCCGGCACCACAAGGAAAAGCGCTGGCCGCTGGTGATCGATGCGGTCGAGGCGGCGGCGAACGATCTGCCGGTCGGGCTGATGCTGATCGGCGACGGCCGGGAGCGCCGTCATCTCGAAGAGCGCATCGCGGGGTCGCCGCACATCCGCATCTTCCGCCCGGTCTATGACCGCGTCCGCCTGTCGCGGATCATGGCGAGCTGCGACGCGCTGATCCACGGATCGGACGCCGAGCCGTTCGGGCTCGTCGCGTCGGAAGCGCTGGCGTCGGGACTGCCGCTGATCGGGCCCGACGAGGGCGGTTTCGCCGAGCTGGCCGATCCGCTGTTCGCCGAGACCTATGCCGCGCGCGATGCCTATTCGGCGGCCGACGCGATCCGCCGGATGTTCGCGCGCGAGCCGAGCATCCTGCGCAACGCCGCGCGGGTCGCTGCGGGCAAGGTGCGCAGCGACCATGACCATACGGTCGAACTGATGGCCTATTACGAGGGTCTGTTGGCGGCCAGGCGCGGCGTGCCTTCGCTGCGTGCCGTCGGCAATTTGTAGACATTGATCATCTGATCGCCGAGCGGATAGCGCCCGGTCAGCCGATAGCCGAGCGTCTGCATCGCCCTGAGCGCGACCTTGCGCACCTCTAGCCGTTCGCCCAGATATTCGGGGCGCATCACGACTACTTCGGGCTTCTTCGCGAAGATGCGCCCTTCCTCGGCGATCTGATCGACTCCCACTGCGCCGTTCTCTCGCTCGCGCGATAAATGGCTCGGAAAGATCCAGGAAGTCACCGCGCATCGACCGGTGAAGCTGTAGAGGATGGAGTCGCCGGAATGGATGTAGAGGCATCCTCGCCCGCGACCGATGCCGTTCGCCAGCGTATCGAGCTCCTCGGCATTGCCGCGATGCCACATTGCGCTCCAGGCGGTATATTCTCCGCCGCCCATCGCGGCCAGCAACATGACTGGCATGAAGACCTTGCGGCCGATCTGCGTGCTGCCGAGGAAACCCGCGCAGCAAAGGCAGGCGGGGACCATCACCGGCAGCGCATAATGGTTGAACCAGGATCCGAAGACGAGCAGCCCCACCACGGATGCGATGAGCCAGCCGAAGAGCAACGCGCGGACCGGGTGCTCGCTTTCGTCGTTGACGGGAACGTGGCGCGATAGACCGCTGATGATCAGCGGCAGCGCAAGGATCAGCGCGACCTTCAGGAACGCGCGGATCAGTTCGGAGCTCGGATCGCTCCGGCGCTCCAGGATCGATCCGAAATTGGCATAGGCCCAGGCGTCACCATGTCCGATCGCGAAATAGACGGCGCCGGCCAGAAGCGTCGGCACGCAGGCGATCGCCGCCAGAACGGCGCCGCGGCGCAGGATGTGGGCGAGCGTCGTCCCCAGCTTCCATTCGCGCCATATCAGCCAGAGCCCTAGGAACATGCCCTCGAAGACGACCGAATATTTGATCTGCATCGATATGCCGATCAGCGCCATCGCCAGCATCGCGCGATGAAGGCGTCGCCGATCGCCGCTCGCGTCTTCGGGATGCGGCATGACCAGCAGGAACGCGCAGGCCACCAGCAGGTTATAGAATACCGGCGATTGCCCGCCCTGGCCGTCGCCGAAGCCGAGCATGAAGATATAGAGCAGCGACGCGGCCAGCGCGCCCTTGCCCCAGCCGGCGCGTTCCGCCAGGCGGCCGATCAGCAATGCGGTGCCCACCACGCTGGCGAGCGCCATCATCTGATACACCCATATG
This sequence comes from Sphingomonas sp., assembly GCA_040508955.1. Lineage (GTDB taxonomy): Bacteria > Pseudomonadota > Alphaproteobacteria > Sphingomonadales > Sphingomonadaceae > Sphingomonas. The sequence goes on from JBEVLV010000003.1 coordinate 13,552, forward strand.
CCCAGCGGCACGCCGAACGCCGCCGGCGGCAGGTAGATCAGGAACAGCCCGATCGGCTTCCTGTCCCATACGTCGACATAGGGGAGTGCGCCCTCCAGCATCCGCTGGGCGGTGACGAAATAGAATTCCTCGTCGACATGCACGACCGGGTTGCCGAAGGTCAGCGCCCGCACGCACACGGCGGCGAACAGCAATATCGACCAGCGCGGCAGCTCGTAGATGGCGACGAGAAGCGAGGGCAGGCGCGCGGGCAGTACGTCCAGCGCGGCGATCTTGGTGGCCATCAGATGTGATCAGTGCGGGGCGAGAGGGCGTCGGCGGAAGTGGCAGTCATGATAGCGAATATCTGCTCCGCAAGATCGTCCGGCGCTGCCTTTCGAGCCAAGGCAGGCTGAACACCGTCATAATCCCCGTTTTCCCGCGACACGAGTATGCCGCGCCGCAGATCGTGCGATCCGGTCTCGATCCGGGACGAGCCGACCGAAGGTTCGATCGCCTCGCCGCGGGCAGAGACGCCCCGCGAGCCCGTATAGTCATATTGCGTTGCAACAATACGTCCACGGTATTTCATGACGGTCCGTGCGGCATCGCGCACCGAATTCGTCGGCGATGGCGCCACCCGTTTCGGGGCCGCGCTCGCCCCGGGCTGCAACGAAAGGCGATATCCCATTCTGTTTCCGGATATGTTTTGAGGCGACTCGCACCTGCTTAGCCCGGCGTTGCCGCGCTGTCACGAACCCGCCATCAAGCGGGAGCAAGCATCCGCGACCAAGGGAGGGTTTACCCAATGACGCTTCGTATCGATCGCCGTTCGCTTCTCGTCACCGGCACGCTGGGGATCGGTGCGCTCGCCATTCCCGGCTTCGCGCTGGCGCAGGCGGCGGCGCGGGGCTTCACCCATTCGGTGGCCTCGGGCGAGCCGGGCCCCGATACGATGCTGCTCTGGACGCGCTACGTCCCCGCCGGTGGAGGCACGGTGAAGCTCAAGGCGGAAGTGTCCGAAACGGAGGATTTCGCCCGGATCGTCGCTGGCGGCGAAGCGATCACCGGCCCGTGGCGCGATCATACCACCAAGATCACCGTCGCCGGCCTGCGCCCCGGCGCGCGCTATTTCTATCGCTTCGTCGCGCCCGACGGCGGATTCTCGCCCGTCGGCCGCACCAAGACCCTGCCCGAAGGCGACGCCGCCCGCTTCGGCATCGCGATCTTCTCGTGCACCAACATGCCGTTCGGCTGGTTCAACGCCTATGGCCATGCCGCGACGCGCGACGATATCGACCTGTGGGTCCATCTCGGCGACTATCTCTACGAATATAAGCAGGGCGGCTACGCGCCCGAGGGCGGCGCGATCGGTGGCCGCTGGCCGGAGCCGGCGGGGGAGATGATCCATCTCGCCGATTATCGCCTGCGCTATGCCAGCTATCGCAGCGATCCCGATCTTCAGGCGCTGCATGCGGCCAAGCCGATGCTGATCCAGTGGGACGATCACGAAAGCGCGAACGACAGCTGGGAAGGCGGCGCCGAGAACCACCAGCCCGATACCGAAGGCGACTGGAGCGCGCGCAAGGCCGCGGCGATGCAGGTGTTCCGCGAATGGATGCCGGTCTCCGAATCGCCCTGGGGCACCTATGACATCGGCACGCTGGCGACCCTGTTCCGCACCGAGAGCCGGTTGCTCGCGCGCACCGAGCAGCCCGATATCGCGCCGCTGTTCAAGGAAGCCGATCCGGCCAAGGCGCTGATCGCCTTCCGCGACGGCGCCTGGCAGGACCCGGCCGCGACGATGCTGGGTAGCGAGCAAGAGGTCTGGCTCGATCACGTCATGCGCAAGTCGGTCAAGGCCGGGCAGCGCTGGCAGGTCGTCGGCTTCGGCACGATTATGGGCAAGACCGTCGCCCCGCCCGAGGCGATCTCTTGGCTCAAGCCCGACGCGCCGGCGCGTTCGAAGAACTATGTCACCGCCGGCGTGATGGCCGGCAAGCTCGGCCTGCCGATGAACTTCGACAACTGGGGCGGCTATCCCGCCGCCCGTGCGCGCTTCCTGAAGTCGTCGCAGGCGATGGGTGCGAACCTGCTCGTGATCTGCGGCGACAGCCACAATGCCTGGGCCTATGACCTCGGCCAGGACGGCAAGCCCGCCGGCGTCGAGTTCGCTGGTCACAGCGTCACCTCGGGCGGCTATGAAAGCTCGCTCGAGACCGATCCGAAGATCGTCGCCGCGGCCCTGGTTAAGGCCAATCCCGAGCTCAAATGGTGCGACACCAGCCGCCGCGGCTACATGGCGCTCACGCTAACGCCCGAAAAGGCGAGCAACGACTGGGTGTTCGTCGATACGGTCAAGACCCGCACGACCAAGGCGAGCGTCGGCCACACCGCGACGGTGATGCGCGGCCGGAACGTGATGGCCTGATAGCTTTTAGCCCCTTCTCTTCAGAGGAGGGGCTAAAGCCGCCTCAATCCAGGCTCTTCGACGCCTGTTCGAACATGTCCTTGCTCAGCCCCGGCGCCGCGACGATCCGTTCCAGCTCGGCGCGCATCTTGGCCGCGCGCGCGGCATCGAAGCGCTTCCAGCGGCCCAGCGGCGGCACCAGCTTGGCGGCGGTCTGCGGGTTGAGCTTGTCGAGCGCGATCAGCTGGTCCGCGACGAAGCGATAGCCGCGCCCCGACGCATCGTGGAACGCCCGTTGGTTGACGCTGAACGCGCCGATCAGCGAGCGCGCGCGGTTCGGATTGGCCAAGGTGAAGTCGCGGTGCCCCACCAGCGCCTCGACCATCTGCGCGGTATCGTCGCGGCTCGACAGTGCCTGGGTCTGGAACCATTTGTCGAGCACCAGCCCGTTGCCGGCATAGCGCTGGTAGAACGCCTCCAGCGCCCGTTCGCGCAGCGGCGAAGTGCCGTTGGAGAGCGTCGTCAGCGCGCCCTGACGGTCGGTCATGTTGTCCGCACCCTCGAACTGGCCGAACGCCAGCTCGGCGGCGTCCGCAGCGCCCGTTGCCGCGATATAGCCGAGCGCGACGGTCTTGATGCGGCGCGCGCCCTTGCCGGCGGGCGAATATTCGAAGCGATTGGCCCGCACCGCCTCGTAGGCGGCACGCCATTCGCCCTCCAGCGCCGTGCCCAGGTCGCGGCGCAGCGCCTCGCGGGCGTGGAAGATCGCCTCGGGCTCCACCACCGCCATCTGGTCGCCGATGAAGCTGTCCGAGGGAAGCAGCACCGCCTCGGCGACGAAGGCGCGGTCGAGCTCGGAATCGGTCAGCGTGTTGCGGACCGCGTCGATCACCGCGTCATGGTCGCCCTTGCCGTTCGCCACTGCGGCGACGAGCGTGTCGAGCATCAGCTGCTGCATCGCCTCATAGCGCGCAAAAGGATCGTCGTCGTGCGCAGAGAGGAAGGCAAGGTCCTTGGCGGTCCGATTGGTATCGACGATGACAGGGGCGGAGAAGCCGCGATTGATCGAGAGCACCGGCATCTCGGTGAGGTTCTCGAACACCACTTCCTGCGCTGGCGCCTTGAGCAGCACGAGCTGTTCGTCGCACAGCGGCTTGCCGGTAACTTCGCCGAACAACTTGATCTTGAGCGGCAGCACCATCGGCTGTTTGTCGGGCTGGCCCGGGGTGGGGGGCACAGTCTGGCGCAGCGTCAGCCGCGCGCGACCACCCTCGCGGGCCAGCGTCGCGGAGACGCGCGGCGTGCCGGCCTGGCTGTACCAGCGGCGGAACTGGGTGAGGTCGACGCCTCCGCCTTCCTCCATCGACCGGACGAAATCCTCGCAGGTTGCCGCTGTCCCGTCGAAGCGCTCGAAATACAGGTCGGTCGCCTGGCGGAATTTCTGCGCGCCCAGGATCGTCGCCATCATCCGGATGACTTCGGCGCCCTTGTTGTAGATCGTCGCGGTGTAGAAGTTGCTGATCTCGATATATTCGTCGGGACGCACCGGATGCGCGAGCGGGCCCGAATCCTCGGGGAACTGGCTGGCGCGCAGGCCCCGGACATCCTCGATCCGCTTGACCGCGGCGCTGCCCTGGTCGGCCGAGAAGCTCTGGTCGCGGAAGACGGTGAAGCCTTCCTTCAGGCTCAGCTGGAACCAGTCGCGGCAGGTGACGCGGTTGCCCGACCAGTTGTGGAAATATTCGTGCGCGACCACCGCGGCGATCGCGTCGTAATCATAATCGGTCGCGGTATCCGGATCGGCCAGGATGTAGCGCGAGTTGAAGACGTTGAGCCCCTTGTTCTCCATCGCGCCGAAATTGAAGTCGTCGACCGCGACGATGTTGAACACGTCGAGATCGTACTCGCGGCCATAGACCTTCTCGTCCCAGGCCATGGCGAGCTTCAGCGCGTGCAGCGCATGATCGGTCTTGGCGAGATCGGGCGCGCGCACCCAGATGCCGAGCTGGACCTCGCGCCCCGACATCGTCGTGAAGGTGCCGCGATTGGCGACCAGGTCGCCGGCGACCAGCGCGAAGAGATAGCTCGGCTTGGGGAAAGGATCGTGCCACTCGGCCCAATGCCTGCCGCCCTCGGCATCGCCTTGCGCGATCGGATCGCCGTTCGCCAGCAGCACCGGGAAGCGCGCCTTGTCGGCGGTCATCTTCACCTTGTAGCGGCTCAGCACGTCGGGCCGGTCGGGGAAGAAGGTGATGCGGCGGAAGCCCTCGGCCTCGCACTGGGTGCACAGCATGCCCGACGAGGCATAAAGGCCCTGGAGCTGCGTGTTGCGCTCGGGCGCGATCACCACTTCGGTCTGGATCACATGCGCCGAACCGGGCAGCGGGATCACCAGATCGGGCCCGTCCATCTCCCAGTCGCCGGCCGCGGCACCGTCGACGCGCACCGCTGCCGGAGTCAGGCCATCGCCGTTCAGCCGCAGGGGGCGGTCATGCGTGCCGTTGCGCTCGACCCACAAGGTCGCGGTCACCCGCGTGCTGGCCGGGTCGAGGTCGAAATCGAGCGCGATCTCGGGAATGCGCCAGTCGGGCTCGCGATAATCCTCGCGCCGGGTGACATGGGGCGCCTGGGTTGCGGTTCGAACATCTGCCATGATTTCGGCGATATAGGAGGCGGCATCCGCCCACAACATGGCGGCGCAACATATCTGTCCGTTTGCGCTCCAATCGCGGAGTGCTACCGATGCCGGAGTTTCATTCCCCGGGGGTATCCATGCTTCGATTGACTGCGCCGTTCGTGTTTGCCGCGGTGATTGCCGTTCCGGCTCTTGCGCAGACGGTGGCGGAGAAGAACGCGGTCATCAATGCCGAGCTTCCCGCGGACCAGGCGGCGATGAAGAGCCATGTGATGTTCCTGGCCTCCGACGCGATGCAGGGCCGCGAGGCCGGCAGCCACGAGTTCGACATCGCCGCGCAATATGTCGCGTCGCAATTCTATGCTGCCGGGCTGAAGCCGGCAGGCGACGACGGCTCCTATCTCCAGAAGGTGCCGCTGGTCAGCTACAAGGTCGACGGCCAGGGCAGCATGTCGGTTGCGCGCAAGGGCGCGCCGCCGGTCAGCCTCGTCTTCGGCGAGGATTACGTCCCCGGCGCCAACCCGTCCAAGCCCAGCTTCACCCTCACCGCGCCGGTCGTGTTCGTCGGCTACGGCATCACCGGCCTCGGCCGCGACGATTACAAGGGCGTGGACGTGAAGGGCAAGATCGTCGCCTTTTTCGGCGGCGCGCCCAAGAGCTTCCCGGGCGAGGAGGGCGCGCATTTCTCCAGCCCCGCATCCAAGGGCGAGATCGCGATGAAGCGCGGCGCGGTCGGCTATATCACGCTCGAATCGCCGATCTCCGCTAAGACGCGGCCCTTCTCGATGCTCGCTGCGATCGGCGCGCGGCCGCGCTTTACCTGGGGCGAGGCGGACGGCACCGGCCATATCGCCACGCCGGGCACGCCCGGCCTCGGCACGCTGAGCATGGCCGGCGCCGCCAAGCTCTTCGCCGGCGCCAAGACCCCCTGGGCGACGATCCAGAAGCAGGCCGAGGTCGACGGCGCGACGTTCAAGCCGATCCAGCTTCCCGCCACGCTCACCTTCACCGTGAAGACCGCGCTGACGTCGGTCACCAGCTACAATGTCGCCGGCCTGCTGCCGGGTTCCGATCCGGCGCTGTCCAAGGAAGTCGTCGTCCTCTCCGCGCATCTCGATCATATCGGCGTCGGCCGGGCGGACGCGAAGGGCGACACGATCAACAATGGCGCGCTCGACGATGCGGTCGGCGTCGCCTCGGTGATCGAGGAGGCCAAGCGCTTCAAGAACGCGGCCACCAAGCCGCGCCGCTCGATCCTGTTCCTGGCGGTCACCGCCGAGGAGAAGGGCCTGCTCGGTTCCGATTACTATGCGCACCACACCACGGTGCCCAAGGAATCGATCGTCGCCGACGTCAATCTCGACATGCCGATCATCACCTACAAGTTCCAGGATATCGTCGTGTACGGCGCCGAGCATTCGACGCTGGGCGCGATCGCCGCCAAGGCCGCGGCCGAGATCGGCGTGACCATGTCGGAGGATCCGCTGCCCGGCGAGAACATCTTCGTGCGTTCGGACCATTACAACTTCGTCCGCCAGGGCGTGCCTTCGGTCTTCCTGTGGCCGGGCGCGGGTGGCCCGGGCCGTGCCGCGATCGACGATTTCATGAACAACCACTACCACCAGCCCTCGGACGAGGTCGGCCAGCTGCCTGCGATCGATTGGGAATCGGGCGTGCGTTTCGTCGACGTCAATTATCGCATCGCCCGCGCCATCGCCGATGGCGACCAGCGCCCGCTGTGGAAGAAGGGTGATTTCTTCGGGCTGATGTTCGACGGCCCGGGCGCCAAGTGAGGGGGATCGAGATGAAGCACGCGCTGCTCGCCTTGCCGCTGCTTGCGGCTTTCCCGGCCGCCGCACAGGAGCTGACGCCGGCCGAGGCGTCGCTCAAGGCGCATGTCGCCTTCCTGGCGTCCGACGCGATGAAGGGCCGCGAACCCGGCACGCCGGAGTTCGATCTCGCCGCGGAATATGTCGCGGCGCAGATGCTCGGTGCCGGCCTCGCGCCCGCCGGCGACGACGGCAAATGGTTCCAGAGGGTGCCGCTGCTCGGCTGGAAGGCGAAGCACGAGGCGACGCTGACGATGACCCGCAAGGGTGTCGCCACCCCGCTCGTCTTCGGCAAGGATTTCGTGTCGAGCGGCAGCTGGGATTCCGAGTCCACGCTCGAGGGCGACGTCGTGTTCGTCGGCTACGGCGTCACCGATCCGGCCAGCAGGATCGACGACTACAAGGGGCTCGACGTCAGGGGCAAGATCGCCGCCGTCCTGTACCTGGGCCCTAAGGGACTGCTGAGCGAAGTCTCGGCGCATCTGGGCGACAGCGACACCAAGGTCGAGAACGCCTTTGCCCATGGTGCCAAGGGCATCCTGATGATCGAATCGGCGGCGCTGAAGCAGGTCTATCCTTTCGCGAAGATCGCGCAGAACTGGGCCCAGCCGCGCATGGCCGCGCGCGATGCCGATGGCGGGCCGCACCTCTCGGGCAATCGCCTGCCGGGCATCGGCATCCTCAGCCAGGACGGCGCCGCCAAGCTCTTCGCCGGCGGCAAGCTCGACTGGGCGAAGATCGCCGCGGCCGATGCGGCGGGAAAGCCGGTGCCCAAAGGCGATATCGGCGCCAGCGTCTCGCGCCACCAATTGTCCGAAGTCTGGAAGGTCGAGAGCGAGAATGTCGTCGGCCGCCTCGAAGGTTCGGATCCGGCGCTCAAGGACCAGGTGGTCGTTCTCTCCGCCCATCTCGATCATGTCGGCATCGGCAATCCCGACGAGACCGGCGACAAGATCTACAACGGCGCGATGGACAATGCCGTCGGCACCGCCTCGATGCTCGAGGTCGCCAAGAGCTTCCAGGCCTCGGGCAAGCGGCCCCGCCGCTCGATCCTGTTCGTGGCGGTCACCGCCGAGGAAAAGGGTCTGATCGGCTCCGAATATTTCGCGACCCACCCGACGGTGCCGGTCAAGAGCATCGTCGCCAACGTCAATCTCGACATGCCGATCATCACCTACAAGTTCGAGGACCTGGTGGTGTACGGCGCCGATCGCACCAGTATCGGGCCGACGGTCGCCGCGGTCGGCAGGGAGGAAGGCATCGTCCTCACCCCCGATCCCGCGCCGGAGCAGGCCAGCTTCGTCCGCTCGGACCACTACAGCTTCGTCAAGGCGGGCATCCCCGCGGTCTCGCTCGAGCCCGGGCCCAAGGGGCCGGGCAAGGCGGCGATCGACGTGTTCCTCGACAAGCATTACCACCAGCCGTCCGACCAGCTCGACCAGAGCCCGGCGATCGATTGGGCCTCGGGTGTCCGTTTCGTGCGGATCAACTACAAGATCGCCAGCACCATCGCCGATGCCGACCAGCGTCCGCTCTGGAACAAGGGCGATTATTTCGGCACGCTGTTCAACGGTCCCGGCGCGAAGTAGCGCCTCCTCTCGAAAGTCTTCCCCGATGCTGCGTTCGCTGCTCCTTCCCTTGCTGCTGCTCGCCGCCCCCGCCGCGGCCCAGACGCTCGGGCCCACGCTCACGCCCGAGCAGGCGGCACTCAAGTCCCACGTCCAGTTCCTCGCCTCCGATGCCCTGCGCGGGCGCGAGGCGGGCACGCGCGACTTCGACGTGGCGGCCGAATATGTCGCGTCGCAGATGGAGGGGATGGGGCTCGTCCCCGCGGGCGTGAAGGGCAGCTGGTTCCAGCCGGTCCAGCTCGTCACCTTCCGCCCCTCGGAAAAGGCGGCATGGACGCTCACCCGCGGCAGCACGGCGGTGCCGTTCCAGTTCGGCGTCGATTTCGTCAACGGACCGGTGCCGAGCACGCCTGATTTCAAGGCCGAGGGCGGGGTGGTCTTCGCCGGCTACGGGATCGTCTATCCCGAAGGCAAGCGCGACGATTACAAGGGCCTGGACGTAAAGGGAAAGATCGTCGCGCTCCTCCCTGGCACGCCCGCCGGCCTGCCCAATGAAGTCACCGCGCATTTCGGCGACGACGACCAGAAGGCCCGCCTGGCGGAGGCACGCGGCGCCAAGGCGGTGATCATCCTCGAATCCGCCGCGCGGCGTGCGGAATATGCGTTCGAGGCAATCGTCCCCTTTTACGATTATCCGCGCAGCACCTGGGCCGGGCCGGACGGCGTCGCCCATGTCGCTGCGCCGGGTGCGCCGGTGGTCGGCTATGTCAGTCAGGTCGGCGCGGCGAAATTGTTCGAGGGCGCCAAAGTCAAATGGGCCGATGTCCTGGCCGCGGAGAAGAAGGGCACGAAGATCCCCACCGGTGCCCTGACCGGCACGCTCGCCACCGCGTCAAAGACCCGCGTCCGCAGCGTCGAGACCCGCAACGTCATCGGCAAGATCCAGGGCAGCGATCCGTCGCTCAGGGATCAATATATCGTGCTGTCCGCGCACCTCGACCATGTCGGCGTTGGCGAGCCGGTGAACGGCGATCGCATCTACAACGGCGCGATGGACAATTCGATCGGCACCTCGATGATCCTCGAGATCGCACGTGCGATCCAGGCCGCG
>JBEVLV010000004.1:0-9784 GCA_040508955.1 Sphingomonas sp.
ACGGCGAACCAGGTCGGCCGCCATTTGGGGGGTTGGGGCCGACGTGGCCGCGACCGGGAAATGCTCTGTGTGCATCCCCGAACGCTAGAACATTTCACGAACGAGGGGAAGCCCATGGGGCCGCCCCGGGTTCATCTCAACGATAGAAGACGTGGTTGCCGACGGTTGCGACGCGGGCGCGCCCGAAGCTCGCCTTGCTGTAACGCGCATGGAAATAGAGCGCGTCACCGGCGGGACTATCCCACAGGTCCTTCTTGGCGACCTGGGCGATGGCCAGCGCCTTGCGGAACTGCGCATTGGCCGGCGGGGTGGGCAGCTTGCCACCACGCACGAACGAGAACTGGCCCGGCTGGGTGATTACCGAGCAGACCGACTTGGGGAAGCGGCCCGACGTGGTGCGGTTGAGGATGACATCGGCCACGGCGAGCTGGCCGGCGAGCGGCTCGCTCTTCGCTTCATAATAAATGCCGGTGGCGAGGCAGGTCAGTTCGCGATCGGCTTCGGCGGCGTCAGCATCGGCTTCCTGCGACGCGACGGCAGCCGAGAGCGACGCATAATCGGCGTCCTCGTCGATCTGATCCTGGGGAAGAGGCTGAACGATCGCGCCCTGCTGCGGAGCCGCTGCCGTCTGGGGCGCGGGAACATCCTGGGGCTGCGAAACGTTGACTTGCTTGACCGACGCATCCTGTGCGGCGGGAAGCGGGTTCGCATCGAGCGTGGCTGCATTCGCTAGTGCGCCAGCGCAAAAAGTCACAGCCGCGAAAGTCGCGGCGCGTGGCAGAAACTTCATTATGCTTCATTACTATGCGGTTGGCGCGCGGCCGGCCCCGTTTTGGACATGGGACCGCCGGACTTTCCCCCCGACTGCGTAACCGTTCGATCTCTGACCCCGACCGGCACAACGCTATGGACAGTGGAGTGCCTGTGCCCGCCGCGCGGCCAAACGTCAACTCACCCCTATCGTTTCAGCGGCGAACCGTTCTGCCGCTGCGATATCCAGTTCGACCACCCACAGATCGGAATCGCGCGACCGACGACGCTGCCAATAGGCGGCGACCTCGGCCTCATCGGCCAGCTCGCCAGGTCCGGAGGGCAGCAGCGCGGGCATCCCGTCGGGCCCGATGCCGCGCTCGAGGAACCGGGGATTGGCGCCGCGCTCATAGGCGAGCAACAGGATCGCGCCCGCCGTCGCGTCGCCTTTGGCGAGGATCATCGCCGATCCGCCTTCCTGATTGGCGCGGCGGACCAGGGCGCTGACGAGCATCGTGCTGGTGAGCCGGGCCATCAATCGGCCCGATAGCCGGGCAGCCCCGCCAGCGGGATGCGCGAGCGCATGAAGGTGCCCGTGCCGCGCGCCGCCTCCTCGCCGCTCGCATCGATCAGCCGCGCCTCGGCAACGAACACGCGGCGCTGACCGCTGACCCAGCGACCCTCGGCGATCACCGGACCCGGGCCCAGCGGCTTGGTGAAGAGCAGGTTGAACGCGGTGGTGAGCAGGAAACGATCGGTAACCAGGCTGTTGGCCGCATAGAAGGCGGCATCGTCGAGCATCTTGAAATAGCTCGTGCCGTGCGCCGCGCCGGCCGCGTGGAAATAGCGCTGATCGATCGTGAAGTGGATCCGGGCGATCCCGCCCTCGGGGATCTCGAGGACGGAATCGAACAGCCGATTGATCGGTGCCGCCGCGTAGAGCGATTCGAGGGCACGAAAATGCGCTTCCGCGCCCGTCGGTGCCGTTTCAGGCGGCGTCACGCGCTTCGACACCGGCGAGGAGCGCGAACAGGGCGTCAGTCGAGCCCGCACCGCGCAGCTTGGCCGCGAAATTGCGGTCGCGCAGGCGGCGCGAGACGCTGGCCAGCGCCTTGAGGTGATCGGCACCCGCACCGGTGGGCGACAGCAGCATGAACACCAGATCGACCGGCAGGTCATCAACCGCGGCGAAATCGACCGGCTGCGCCAGGGTCGCGAACACCGCCACGACATGGCTCAGCCCGTCCAGCTTGCCGTGCGGAATGGCGATGCCGCCGCCGAAGCCGGTCGATCCGAGTTTCTCACGCTCGGTCAGCCGCTCGGCGGCGAGCTTGGCGTCGACGGCGTAAGCGCGTGCCGCTGCTGCGCCCAATTGCTGGAACAGCGCTTTCTTGTTCGCCGCCGTCACGCCGGCGAGCACTGCCTCCGGCGCGAGCAAATCGCTCAAATCAGTCATCGGTAATCCAAATGCTTCAGCCCGCCCGGCGGGTGCCCTCTAGGCCTGTGCGCGGTTGGGCTCAACCCACCCGATCGTCCCGTCGCCGCGACGATAGACCATGTTGAACGCACCGGTGCCGGTGTTGCGGAAGAGAAGCGCATTGGTGTGCCGCAGGTCGAGCATCATGACTGCGTCCGAAACGGTGGCTTCAGGCACGTCGACGCGCGTTTCCGCGATGATCAGGGGTGCATCGGAAGGATCCTCTTCCTCCTGCGGCGGTTCCTGGAACAGCGTATAGCCGGCGTCATAGGCGCCTTCCTCGGCTAGCGCGTTGACCACGCCGTTCTGGCGGTCCTTCAGCCGCCGGGTATAGCGGCGGAGCTGCTTGTCGATACGATCGGCCGCACCGTCGAACGCGCCATGCGCTTCCTGGCCACTATTGGTCGCCTTGAGCACCAGTCCCTGCATCACGTGCATCACGATATCGCAAGTGAAACCGAAGTCGTGTGGCCCCTTGCCGAAGGTCGCCTGAGACGAGATCGCGCGGGAGAAATATTTGTCGGCGATACCCTGGAGTCGATCGACCACTTGCGTCTTCAGCGCTTCACCAGTGTCGACCTGATGTCCCGAAATGCGGATATCCATGACAAAACCTCCACTTAGAAATAGAGAGGGGCGCACCTAGGAGTGCGGCCTATATGCGTCAACCTGACGCGGCCATTCCCCAAAGCGGCTCCTCCATGGACTTGAGAAAGGCTGCGTGGCGTTCAAGTTCCGCCGGATCGGCAGCAAAATGCCGGGCGGGCCGTACATGCACACGATTCGGCGCTTCCGCCGGCGTCTCGCGCAGCACCGGCGCATCGACCGCGAGGCCGAGCGTGATCTGGCGCCCGCCGGTAAGCTCGACATAGACCTGGGCGAGCAGCTGCGCGTCGAGCAGCGCGCCGTGCAAGGTACGCTGGCTGAGATCGATGCCGTAGCGCGAGCACAGCGCATCGAGCGTGTGCTTTGCGCCGGGATGCTTGATCCGGGCGATGCCGAGCGTATCCACCATCCGGCCGAGATCGACATGCGGGCGGCCGCAGCGGCCGAGCTCGCCGTTGAGGAAACCGAAGTCGAACCCCGCATTGTGCGCGACCATCGGGCTGTCGCCGATGAATTCGAGCAGATCCTCGACCACGTCGTGAAACAGCGGTTTGTCGGACAGGAAGCGTTCGGACAGGCCGTGGACGTTGAACGCCTCGACCGGCATCGCCCGCTCGGGATTGATATAGGCGTGGAAATGATTGCCGGTCATTACCCGGTTGACCAGCTCTACGCAGCCGATCTCGACCAGCCGATCGCCGCCGGAGAAGCTGAGTCCGGTGGTTTCGGTGTCGAACACGATTTCGCGCATTCCCTGCTTATCCTCCCGCGCGCGCCGCTAGGCAAGCGATCAGACTGATTACCCGTTTGCGCGTGTCCTCGATCGGAGCGTCGGTGGAGATGACGAAGTCGGCACGGGCCCGCTTCTCCGCATCGGGCGTCTGACGCGCGAGGATCGCGTCGAATCGCTCAGGCGTCATGCCGGGACGGGCAAGGACCCGCGCGCGCTGGACTTCGGGTGGGGCGGAGACCACGGCGACCCTGTCGACATGGCGCCAGCCCTCTGTTTCGAACAGCAACGGCACGTCGAGCACCACGAGGGGGGCGTCGGCATGAGTCGCGAGGAACTGCGCCCGGGCTTCGGCGACGGCGGGGTGGACCAGCGCCTCGAGCCGCGCGAAGGCGGCATCGTCGCCCAGCACGGCCGCGCGCAGAAGGGTCCGGTCGACTCCCAGCTCGGTGGTGGTGCGGGGAAACGCGGCCTCGATCGCGGCGACCAGCGCACCGCCGGGTCCCTGGAGCTTGTGGACCACCGCGTCGGCATCGAACACCGGCACGCCCCCAGCCTCGAACATCGCCGCGACCGTGGACTTGCCCATCCCGATCGAACCGGTGAGACCCAGGACGATCACGCGGGCACCGTCATGACGTCAGCAGGTTGCGCAGCTCCTCGTCGCGATCACGCGGAGGCTCTGCGCCGAAGAACAGCTCGAAGGCGAGCGCCGCCTGGCCGATCAGCATGTCGAGCCCGTCGACCGTATCGAGCGCCCGGGCGCGGGCCTGGGCGAGCAAAGGCGTTTCGAGCGGCGCATAGACGATGTCGTAGACCACGGCGTCTTCGGGCAATGGCGACAGGTCGATGTCGAGCAGCGGCTGGCCGGCCATGCCGAGCGGGCTGGCGTTGACGACCAGCGCCGCGGGAGGGAGCTTGGCGCCGAGCGGCAGGGCCTCGCCCTTGATGCCGAAGCCGGAGAGCAGTGCCGCACCCTTGAGCACGTTGCGGTTGAGCAGCGTGACGCGGCCGATGCCAACTTTGGACAACGCGAACAGGATCGCGCGGGCGCCGCCGCCCGCGCCGATCACCACCGCATGCTTCCCTTCGAGATCGAGCCCCGCGATCGGGGAATAGAAGCCGCCGGCATCGGTGTTGGTGCCGATCAGCGCGCCGTCCTCGGCACGGATCACCGTGTTGATCGCGCCGATCGTCGCGCGGATGCCGCCGCGGTCCTCGACATGGTCGAGCGCGGCCTGCTTGTGCGGGATGGTGATGTTGCAGCCGCGCCAGGCTGGATCGGCGCGCCGCGCATCGAAATAGGCGGCGAGATCCCCGGGCTTCACATGCGCCGCGCGATAGTCTGCGTCGATATCGAGCGCATCGAGCCAGAATCGGTGGATCCCAGGCGATTTGGTGTGGCCGATCGGATCGCCGATCACTTCGGCATAGGGGAGTCCGACCTTCGTCGGAAGAGGTGTCATGACGTCATCACTCCGCGGACGCGCAGATAATCGAGCAGGGGCAGCAGCGGCAGGCCCAGGATGGTGAAATGGCTGCCCTCGGTGCGCGCGAACAGCTGCACGCCGGGGCCCTCGATCCGGTAGCAACCGACACAGCCGCTGATCGCCGGCCATTCGCTATCGAGATAGTCCTGGATGAAGCCTTCCGAGAGCGTGCGGACGTGCATCCGCGCGCGATCGACATGGCGCCAGACCGGACGCGTGCCCTCGGCGATCACCGCTGCGCTGTACAGGTCGTGATGCCGGCCCGACATGCGACGGAGATGCTCGGCGGCATCCTCGCGACTGACCGGCTTGTCGAGCAGGCTGCCGTCGTCGAGCGCGACCACCGAGTCGCAGCCGAGCACCAGCGCTTGGGGGGCAAGACCGGAAACCTTCAGGGCCTTTAGTTCGGCCAGCGCATCGGCCAGGTCGCGCGGCGCGATCTGGGACGCGGCCAGCGACTCCTTGACCGAAGTCTCGTCGACCTGCGCCGCGACGGCCTCGTGCGGCACGCCCGCGGCGCTCAGCATCGCCCGACGCGACGCGCTCTGCGAAGCAAGGACGAGGTTCATGCGCCCTTGGCCTGGAGCGTGCGCTCGTTGCAGAGCTGGATGATCGCGGCGGCAGTTTCCTCGATCGAACGGCGCGTCACGTCGATCACCGGCCAGCCATTGTCGGCGAACATCCGCCGCGCAAAGGCAAGCTCGCGCTGGACCGAATCCTGGTCGACATAGCTCGTCTCCGCCGCCTGGTTGAGCGAGAGCAGGCGGTTGCGGCGGATCTGGACCAGCCGGTCCGCACTGGTGGTGAGGCCGACGATCAGCGGGTGCTTGAGCTTGAACAGCTCGGGCGGCGGCGGGGATTCGACCACGATCGGGATGTTCGCGGTCTTGTAGCCGCGATTGGCGAGATAGATCGAGGTCGGCGTCTTGGACGAGCGCGAGACGCCGGCGAGCAGGATATCGGCCTCCTCCCAGTCCTCGGCGAGGATGCCGTCGTCATGGGCGATGGTGAACTGGATCGCGTCGACGCGCGCGAAATAGGCGGCATCCAGGGTATGCTGGCGCCCTGGCCGCGCCTTGGCCTCCTGGCCGAGCAGGTTGGACAGCGCGTGGCTGACCGGATCGAGCGGCGCGATCGCCGGCAGACCCATCGCGCGACAGCGGCTTTCCAGCGTGCGGCGCGTCTCGCTGTTGACCAAAGTGAAGATCACCAGCCCCGGATTCTGCGCGATCTCCTGGAGGATACGCTCGAGATGCGCCTCGCTGCGCACCATCGGCCAGAAATGGCGCAGCGTCTCGACATCGTCGAACTGTGCCAATGCGGCCTTGGCGATATTCTCCAGCGTCTCGCCGGTGGAGTCCGAGAGAAGGTGGAGATGGAGCCGCATTTTCAGGCCGTGGGGGAATCTGTGGAAAACATGATGGACAGGCGCTAGCGCAACCTGACGCAGCGGCCAAGCATGACAAAACCGGGACTCCGGCTCGTGATTCTTCCACAACCGCATCCCCAGCCTTAGGTTTCCGTTCACACTCTGTGGAAAACGGGGATGGCTGAATCGAATCCGAGGCCTTGCGTGGGGCGGGAGGAGTCAATCTGTTGGCAAGTTCCGGGCAAGCGCATAAGCCCCGGCTTCCACGCGCCAACTGACTCCAACAATCCTTAGATTCTTCTCTTATAGATTTAGGATAGACGCCCTGAGTTCGCCGTCCCCCAAGCCGTTGCTCGCCACGCTGCGTGGCGAAAAGCAGTCAACCCCGCCGGTATGGCTGATGCGTCAGGCTGGGCGCTATCTGCCCGAATATCGCGCGCTCAGGGCCGAGAAGGGCGGCTTCCTCGCACTGATGAACGACAGCGAATCGGCAGCGGAAGTGACGCTGCAGCCGATCCGTCGCTTCGACATGGACGGCGCGATCCTGTTCTCCGATATCCTGACCGTGCCGATGGCGCTGGGACAGGACCTGTGGTTCGAAACCGGCGAGGGACCGCGCCTGGCGCCGACCGTGCAGGCGCGCGATGTGCTCGATGGTCTGAACCCTGCGCCTGAGGCCCTGGAGCCGGTCTACGAGACCGTTCGGCGCGTCGCGGCGGCATTGCCTGCCCGGACGACGTTTCTGGGCTTTGCGGGCAGCCCCTGGACCGTCGCGACCTATATGATCGCCGGCCAAGGCAGCCGCGAGCAGAGCGAGGCGCGGCGGTTGGCCTATCGCGATCCGGCGCTGATGCAGGACCTGATCGATCGCATCGCCGAGTGCACGGTCACCTATTTGCTTGGGCAGATCGAGGCGGGCGTGGAGGCGGTGCAGCTGTTTGACAGCTGGTCGGGCAGCCTGTCTCCCGCGCAGTTCGGGCAATGGGTGATCGCGCCCACCGCGCGGATCGTCGCGGCGCTCAAGGCGAAGGCGCCCCGGGTGCCGGTGATCGGCTTTCCGAAGGGCGCCGGCGGCAAGCTGCCCGCCTATGCGCGCGAAACCGGAATCGATGCGGTCGGCGTGGACGAGACCGTCGATCCCGACTGGGCGCATGCATCGCTTCCGGCGAACCTGCCGGTGCAGGGCAATCTCGATCCGCTGGCGCTGATCGCCGGCGGCGCGGTGCTCGATCAGGCGGTGGATCGCATCCTTGCCGCGTTCGCCGATCGGCCGCATGTCTTCAACCTGGGGCACGGCATCCAGCAGGACACGCCGATCGCCCATGTCGAGCAGCTGATGGTGCGATTGAGGCGAGGGTGATGGGCGCCCGCAAATGGAGGCGAGCATGAGCGGATTCCTGGGTGGCGCCTATCTGTGGGTCAAGGCGTTCCACATCATCTTCGTGATCTTCTGGATGGCGGGCCTGTTCCTGCTGCCGCGCTATCTCGTCCATCATCAGGAAGCGCTGGGCACACCCGAGGCCGAGGCTTGGACCAAGCGCGAGGCGCTGCTGCGCCGGATGATCCTGTCGCCTTCGATCGTCATCGTCTGGGTGCTGGGGCTCTGTCTCGCCGTCAATCTGGGGCTTCTCGAGGGCGGCGCGGGTCTGGGCTGGCTGCATGCCAAGCTTTTGCTGGTCTTCCTGCTCTCCGGCTATCATGGCTGGGCGATCGGCTATTCGAAGAAGCTTGCACGCGGTCAGGGCGGGCTGACGCCGCGGACGCTGCGCATGGTGGGCGAGGTGCCGGCACTCGCGGTCGTGCTGATCGTCATCCTCGTGGTGGTGAAACCCTTCTAAACCGATTGACTTGAAGGAGTCGCACACCTAACTCCGCTCTGTGTCCCGGTTCGCTGGCGGCATCCCTCCTTTTAGCATCGTATCTCGTGCGCTTTTTCGCCGGCCGACGCTCCCCCCAAAGTTCCGGACTCTCTAAATGCATCTCAAGGACCTCAAGAAGAAACCCCCCGCAGAGCTGGTCACGATGGCCGAGGAGCTGGGCGTCGAGAGCGCATCGACCCTGCGCAAGCAGGACCTGCTGTTCGCCATCCTCAAGTCGCAGGCGGAAAATGGCGACATGATCATGGGCGAGGGCACGATCGAGGTGTTGCCTGACGGCTTCGGCTTTCTGCGCAGCCCGCAGGCCAATTATCTCGCCGGCCCCGACGACATCTATGTCTCGCCCAACCAGGTCCGGAAATTCGGCCTGCGCACCGGCGATACGGTGGAAGGCGAAATCCGCGGCCCCAAGGATGGCGAGCGCTATTTCGCGCTGACCCGGCTGGTCTCGGTCAATTTCGACGATCCCGATGCGGTGCGCCACCGCGTCAACTTCGACAACCTCACCCCGCTCTATCCCGAGCGCAAGCTGACCCTCGACACGCTCGACCCGACCCAGAAGGACAAGTCGGCGCGCGTCATCGACATCGTCTCGCCGCAGGGCAAGGGCCAGCGCACGCTGATCGTCGCGCCGCCGCGCGTCGGCAAGACGGTGATGCTCCAGAACATCGCGCGTGCGATCACCGAGAACCATCCGGAAGTGTTCCTGCTCGTCCTGCTGATCGACGAGCGGCCTGAGGAAGTGACCGACATGCAGCGTTCGGTGAAGGGCGAGGTCGTCTCCTCGACCTTCGACGAGCCGGCGACGCGCCACGTCCAAGTCGCTGAAATGGTGATCGAAAAGGCCAAGCGGCTGGTCGAGCACAAGAAGGATGTGGTCATCCTGCTCGATTCGATCACCCGTCTCGGCCGCGCCTACAACACCGTCGTTCCGAGCTCGGGCAAGGTGCTGACCGGCGGCGTCGATGCTAATGCGCTGCAGCGGCCGAAGCGCTTCTTCGGTGCTGCGCGCAACATCGAGGAAGGCGGCTCGCTCTCGATCATCGCCACCGCGCTGATCGATACCGGCAGCCGCATGGACGAGGTGATCTTCGAAGAGTTCAAGGGCACCGGCAACTCGGAAATCGTCCTCGACCGCAAGGTGGCGGACAAGCGCATCTTCCCGGCGCTCGACGTCGGCAAGTCCGGCACGCGCAAGGAAGAGCTGCTCGTCGACAAGAACAAGCTTTCCAAGATGTGGGTGCTGCGCCGCATCCTCATGCAGATGGGCACCATCGACGCGATGGAGTTCCTGCTCGACAAGATGAAGGATTCGAAGACCAACGAAGACTTCTTCGATTCGATGAACCAGTAAGCGGGGCGCCTGCCGATGCTCGATATGTTCGTTTCCGAAGGCATGTCGGTGGCATGGCTCTGGGCGCACGTGATCGAGGATTTCGCCAATATCGGCTCGGCCTCGCAGCTCACGGCCTTTGCTACCGTAGT
>JBEVLV010000005.1:0-11540 GCA_040508955.1 Sphingomonas sp.
CGATGAATTGGATCTCGACGCGACCATCGACGGCACCGCCCGGCAGGGCTGGCTCGACGTCCGCTTCCGCCCGGAGCGGCACAATGCGGTCAAATTATTGCTGTTCCTCGATGTCGGCGGCTCGATGGACGACCATATCAAGAGCGTCGAGGAGCTATTCTCTGCCGCCCGCGCCGAATTCCGCCAGCTCGAATATTTCTATTTCCACAACTGCCTCTACGAAGGCGTGTGGAAGGACAACAAGCGCCGCTTCACCGAGCGCACGCCGACCTGGGACATCCTCCACAAATACGGCCACGACTATAAGCTGATCTTCGTCGGCGACGCCTCGATGAGCGCGTATGAGATCAGCCATCCCGGCGGATCGGTCGAGCATTTCAACGAGGAAGCCGGCGCGGTGTGGATGCAGCGGATGGTCAACACCTACCCCGCCGCGGTCTGGCTCAACGTCCTGCCCGAGGCGCAATGGGGCTATACCCAGTCGGTCCGCATCCTGCGCGACCTGATGCAGGACCGCATGTATCCGCTGACGCTGGCGGGGCTCGACGATGCGATGCGCGAACTCAGCCGCAAGCGATAGGGATTAGAGCCGCTCGATAGCCCGTTCGAGGCGGCGCAGCACGGCGCTGTCCCCTGCGGAAGCATTCGCGGCCTCGGTTGCCAGCGCCATCAGGCGAACCGCGCCGAAGCTGGCCGCCAGCCCCTTCAGGCGAAGCGCAGCGGCGGTCCATTCCTGCGTTCCCTTGGACGCACGCAGTCCATCGATGCCGCGCTTCACGCTTTCGAGGAACGCTTCGCGCAGCTCGGCGATCAGCGCAGGCTCGTCGCCCACCGCAGCCGCCAGCGTCGCATCGATTGCACCAGGATCATACGCCATGATCGGAAAGATACCCCAATGGCGTTAACCGTTCGTTTCACCACGAGTATTGGTCCCGCTGCCAAATGTGTTAAACAAGACGGATGATTGGGGGAAACTCGGCCGAAGCCGCACCCGCGCCGCACGCGGCAGTCGAAGACGAACTGGTATTGGTCGAATCGACCGAACCGGACGATGTCGTCGAGTTCGAAGATGACGCGGACGAAGCGCCACGGCGCCGTCTCGGCTGGCTGCTGCCGGCCGTCGCGCTGCTCGCGTCCGCGATCTGGCTCGGCGGTATGATCTGGCTCGCCCTGCCCTCGATCCGCGCAGGCCTGGAGCCGGTCGCGCTGATCGAGCTGATCGCGGCGCTATGCATTCCGCCGGCGCTGATCGGCATCCTTTATCTCGTCGGCCTGCGCACCAGTGCTGCCGAGGCGCGCCGGTTCGGCGCGACCGCCCGCGACATGCGCGCCGAGGCGGCCAGCCTGGAACGTGCCGTCGCCACCCTCGCACGCAAGATCGAGGCGAACCGCGCTGCGCTTGCCGAGCAGACCACGGTGATGATCGCCATGGGCGATCGCGCCGCCGAGCGCATCGGCCGCGTTGCCCAGGAGGTCGGCGAGCAATCGCGCACGATCGATTCGAGCACCAAGGCGCTGAACGAGGCCACGTCCGAAGCCGAGCACCGTGTTTCCGTCGTCCTGTCGTCGCTACCGAAGGCGCATGACGAGATGCGCGGCATGGCCGAGCGCGTCGACGCCGCCGGGCTGCTCGCCAGCCAGCATGCTGCCGCGCTCGACACCCAGCTCACCGCGCTCGGCGAACGCGGCCGCGAAGCCGACCAGATCGCCAGCGGGGCGGCCGAACGCCTGGCCGCGCACATCTCGCGCATGGAAGCGACCAGCGAGACCGCCAGTTCGCGCCTGGAGCAGGTTACCGGCGAAATGTCGTCCGCGGTCGACGGCGTGCTCGATCGCGCCGCGGAAGCGGTCGACGAAGCGCGCAAGGGCATCGCGACGCAGGGCGAGGCGATCCTTGCGATGCTTGGCGCGAACCAGGCGGCGCTCGATCGTGCCGGACGCGACAGCGCCGAGGCGCTGAGCGAGCGGATGAGCATGATCGAAGACGCAATCATGCGCGTCTCTATCCGCCTCGAAGAAGAGCAGGGCCGCGGGGACGCGCTGTTCGCAGGGCTTTCCAGCGGAGCCGACCGGCTCGACCGCGAGCTTCAGTCGCTCCACGCGACGGGCATGGATCGCACCCAGGCGCTCTCTTCCTCGATCAGCGTGCTCCATCAGTCGATGGACGCGATGACCGAAGCGATGCGTACCGGCGAGACCACCGCGCGCACCGTGATCGGCACGTCCGAGGACCTGCTGACCGCATTGGATGCTTCGGCACGCGAGATCGACGAGACATTACCCGAGGCGCTCAATCGCCTGGACGCACGCATCGCCGCAAGCCGCCAGGTCGTCGCGGGCGCGAAGCCTGAGCTTCTCGCGCTCGTCACTGCCGCGGAAAGCACGCACGAGGCAATCGAGGCGATTGCCGACGTCGTGTCGAAGCAGCGCGACACGCTCGCCAAGACCCAGGCTTCCTTGCTCGAGACGCTGGCGACGGGCGGCGACCAGGCGAACTCGCTCGGCCGCATCGTCGACGAGACGATCGCCACTACCCAGCGCTTCGCCGAATCGGCTGCGCCACAGCTGGTCGAGGCGCTGGTTCGCGTTCGCGAGACGTCGAGCGCCGCCGCCGATCACGCGCGCGAGACGCTGTCGATGATCGCTCCTGCCGCCGGCCGCGCGATCGAGGAAGCGAGCACCACCGCCCTCAGGCGCGCGATCGATTCGTCGGTGCGCCGCCAGCTCGACGAGCTGGTGCATACGACGGAAGCGGCTGTCTCCGCAGCGACGCAAGCCTCCGAGCGGCTGTCTCACCAGATGCACCTGATCGCGGAGACGACGTCGAAGGTCGAGGCACGGATCGACGAAGCCCGCGACGAACGCGAGAAGGGCGACAGCGAATCCTTCGCCCGCCGCGTCTCGCTGCTGATCGAAGCGCTCAACTCCTCGTCGATCGACATTACCAAGGCCTTCTCGACCGAAGTCACCGACAGCGCCTGGGCAGCCTATCTGAAGGGTGATCGCGGCGTCTTCACCCGCCGCGCGGTGCGCCTGCTCGAGCCCGGCGAGACCCGCGAGATCGCGCGGCTCTACGACAATGACGATGATTTCCGCGAGAATGTGAACCGCTACATTCACGATTTCGAGGCGATGCTGCGCCAGATCCTGGTGCTGCGCGACGGATCGCCGCTGGGCGTGACCCTGCTCTCGTCGGACATGGGCAAGCTCTATGTGGCGCTGGCGCAAGCGATCGAGCGGCTGCGGACCTGAGACGCTCGGGCTGGGCGGCGATGGCGACGAAATCCATGCGATAGATCATGTCGACGCGCGTAACTGGTGCATTGTGAGCGACGCGTTCTCGGCTCTGCTGCGCGCGAGGGTTGTCCGTTAGTTCGGAAACCTGCTCGAACGTCGGCCCCGACGGCTCGCCAGGCGCGTCAAGTCAGCGCGGCAGGTAGCGCGTCCAGTCGAGCATGTCCGGCGTCACCCAGCCATAGAGATAGTTGAGCGTAAAGATGCCGAACAGGGCGGTCGCGACGATCGTGGTGCGAATCGCGATGCGTTTCGGGCTGAAGCCGGACGGCGCGCTGGGCGATTGGCCGGGCACCAGCGGCACGCCTGCCTCTTCGCTGGTGCGCACCCCGAAGGGCAGCACCAGGAAGACCGAGAAGGCCCAGAACAGGACGTAGATCGCGAGCGCCGACTTCCACTGCATGGCGCAGCCTTTACGCCTCGATCAGCAGCACGTCGACCACCGGCTTCTTGCCGGTGTAACGCGTCGCGACGCGGCGCACGGCGAGACGGAGGCTCTCGCGCAATTTCTCGCGGTCGCGGCTGTCCTTCTTGACCGCTTCCGCCGCCGCCTTTGCCGCCTCGTCGAGGAAATCGTCGCGATCCTCCTCGACCGGCACGCCCTCGACGCGCACTACCGGCCAGCCGATCAGATTGCCCTTCGAGCTGATCGCTACCGCAACCGAGATCTGACCGTAGAGTGCAAGCTTGCGGCGTTCGTTCATGGTGGCGCCGTCAGCCGGCAGGATCACGTCGCCGTCGAGCACCAGCCGGCCCACCGGCGCGAGGCCGATCTTCTTCGGGCCGTCGGGCGCCAGGCGGATGATGTCGCCGTTCACCTGGTTCACCGCCTTGGGCACGCCCTGCGAGAGCCCGAAGCGCGCCTGCTCGTGCATATGGCGAACCTCACCATGCACCGGTACGAGGATCTCGGGACGGATCCAGCGATACATCTCGGCCAGCTCCGGGCGTCCGGGATGGCCCGAGACGTGGATGAACGCCTGGCGATCGGTGATGAGCTCCACGCCCTGCCCGGCCAGCGTGTTCATGATCTTGCCGATCGCGATCTCGTTGCCCGGGATCTGGCGCGACGAGAAGACGACCGTATCACCCTGGCCCACCTTCAGGACATGGCTGCCCTCCGCGATGCGGTTGAGCGCGGCGCGGGGCTCGCCCTGCCCGCCGGTCGCGACGATCAGCACGCGCGATGGCGGCAGCGTCATCGCGGTGTCGAAATCGATCGTCTCAGGAAAATCGCGCAGATAGCCGGTCGCCTTGGCAACGCGGATGATCCGGTCGAGCGAGCGGCCCGCGACACAGAGCTCGCGCCCCGTATCACGCGCGACTTCGCCCAGGGTCTGGAGCCGCGCGGCATTCGACGCGAAGGTGGTGACCAGCACCCGCCCCTTCGCCGCGCCGATGACCTCGTCGAGCCCGGTGCGAACGTCGATCTCCGAACCCGAAGCTTCGGGATTGAAGACATTGGTCGAATCGCAGACCAAGGCGAGAATACCGGTGTCGCCGATCGCGGTCAGCTCGGCCGCAGTCGACGCACCGCCCAGCGCGGGCGATTCGTCGAGCTTCCAGTCGCCGGTGTGGAAGATCTTGCCATATGGCGTCTCGATCAGCACCGCATTGCCCTCGGGGATCGAGTGCGCCAGCGGCTTGTAGGTGATCGTGAAGGGCCCGATGTCGAACGGCCCTTCCTCGTCGACGATGTTCAGCTCGACGCGATCCTCGATGCCTTCCTCTTCCAGCTTTCCGCGGATCAGGCCGGCCGTGAACGGGGTCGCATAGAGCGGCACGTTGAGCTCGCCCGCCAGATAGGGCAGCGCGCCGATATGATCCTCATGGCCATGGGTCAGCACGATGCCGAGCAGGTCGTCCAGCCGCTCCTCGATGAACTGGAGGTCGGGCAGGATCACGTCGATGCCGGGATAGTTTGAATCGCCGAAGGTAATCCCGCAATCCACCATCAGCCACTTGCCCTTGGTACCATAGAGATTGACGTTCATGCCGATCTCGCCCGAGCCGCCAAGCGCGAGGAAGAGAAGTTCGTTGCCAGGTTTCACGGAGTTCCTATCGAATTAGGGGAGGCGCCATCGGCAGAGACACGCCAGACGACAGCAGATCAAAGAAAGAAAAATTGCGGCTCCGCAACGATGTCGTCGTTTCCGCGCCAAAACGGCGCCGCGTCACGAATTTATATGGGTACGCTCCCAGAGCATCGCCAGCCCCTGGATGGTCAGATCGGGCTCGATAACGTCGAAAGCGTCGGTCTGCTTCTCAAACAGCACGGCAAGACCGCCGGTGGCGATCACCCTGAGCGGGCGGCCGACCTCGCTCTTCAGCCGTGCCACCAAGCCCTCGATCATCGCGATATAGCCCCAATAGATGCCGATATGCATCTGATCGATCGTGTTGCGGCCGATCACGCTGCTGCTGCGCGGCGCCTCGATCGCGATGCGCGGCAGCTTGGCGGCGGCGGTAACGAGCGCATCGAGCGACAGGTTGATGCCCGGCGCGATGATCCCGCCTTTATAGGCGCCGCGATAGTCGACCACCTCGAACGTCGTCGCGGTGCCGAAATCGATGACGATCAGGTCGCCCGGATAGCGCGCGTGCGCCGCGATCATGTTGAGCGCCCGGTCCGCACCCAGGCCGCCGGGCTCTTCCACGTCGAGCGGGAAGCCCCATTCTGCCGCGCCCTGCCCCGCCACCACCGCATCGGTGCCGAAATATTTGCTGCTGAGCACCTGGAGATTGTGGAGCGCCCGCGGCACCACGGTGCCGATGATCACTCCGGTCACGTCCTTGCGGTCATAGCCCTCCAGGCTGAGCAGCTGGCTGAGCCACACCGCATATTCGTCCGCAGTCCGCCGCGGATCGGTGGCGATGCGCCAACGCGCGCGAATCTGACCGGCTTCGACCAGCGCAAAGACGACATTGGTGTTGCCGGCATCGACCGCGAGCAGCATCGGGCCTCCCCTATTCTAAAGCAGGAACACGTCCCCGGCGTGAATGACACGCTGCGTGCCATCGGCCAAGCGCAGGATGAGCGCGCCATCGCTCGTCAGCCCGTCGAACAGCCCGTCCAGGGCGCTGTCGTCCGCCAGCCGGGCCGTCAGCGCCGTTCCCGGAGGATGGGCTCGCGAAAGCCAGCGCTCGCGCACGGAAACCAGCCCCTCGCCGCGCCACCGCGCAACCCAGCGTTCGAAGCTCTCGCCCAGCGTCTCGGCGAAGATGTCGGAATCCGGCGCCGGTCCATAGGCCGCCAGGCTGGTCGCCGCGCGATCCAACCCCTCGGGATGATGCGCCAGGTTGACGCCGATGCCCAGGATCACGGCATCGTCCACCCGCTCCAGCAATATGCCCGACAGCTTGGCGCCCTCGACCAGCAGGTCGTTCGGCCATTTGAGCATCGCGGAGACGCCGAAGGTCCGCACCGTCTCCTCCAGCGCCACTGCGGCGACCAGCGCCAGCGTCGCCGCCGGCGGATCGCTCGGCCGCAGCCGGATCAGTGTGGAGATGTAGAGATTGCCGAGCGGCGAGTCCCAGGCCCGCCCCTGCCGGCCCTTGCCCGCCCTCTGGCGCTCGGCGCGCAGCCACACCCCCTCGGGAGTGCCGCTGCGCGCGAGTTCAGCCATGTCGGCATTGGTCGAGCCCGTCTCGGCGACGGTCCGGATCGCCGCGGTCAGAACAGCGCCTGCGCGGCGTGGGTCGTCCAGAGCTCGAGCGGACGGAGCAGCAGCCAGCCGACCGGCGAGATCACCAGCGCGGTCGCCACGATCAGCCCGCCCTCGATCAGGTCGGTCTTGCCCGCGAACGCGGGGGCCGGCTCGTCGAAGTACATCGTCTTCACGATCTTGAGATAATAGAAGGCACCAATCGTCGATGCCGCGGCGCCCACCGCCGCGAAGGCGAACAGGCCCGAATGCACCGCTGCCACGAACACCTGCAGCTTGGCGAAGAAGCCGAGCAGCGGCGGGATGCCGGCCAGCGAGAACATGAAGATCGCCAGCGCCAGCGCCAGGCCCGGCCGCGTCCGCGACATGCCCGACAAGCTCTGGATCGTCTCGATCGGCTCGCCATCCTCACCGCGCATCTGCAGCACGACCAGGAAGCTGCCCAGCGTCATGACGATATAGACCGCCATGTAATACATCACGCTCGCCACGCCGCTCTCGCCGCCGGCCGCGAGGCCGATCAGCGCGAAGCCGACATTGTTGATCGAGGAATAGGCGAGCAGCCGCTTGATGTTGTTCTGGCCGATCGCCGCGACCGCACCGAAGATGATCGAGGCCAGCGCTGCGAAGATCACGATCTGGCGCCAGTCATGGATCGCCGGCCCCATCGCCTCCACCGCGACGCGCACCGCCAGCGCCACCGCCGCGACCTTGGGCGCCGAGGCAAAGAAGGTCGTCACCGGGGTCGGCGCGCCCTCATAGACGTCGGGCGTCCACATGTGGAACGGCACCGCGCTCATCTTGAACGCCAGGCCGGCGAAGACGAACACCAGGCCGAACAGCAGCCCGGTCGAGCGGCCACCCGCATAGGCTTCGGCAATGCCGTCGAAAAGCGTCGTGCCGCTGAAGCCGTAGACCAGGCTGATGCCGTAGAGCAGGATGCCCGACGCCAGCGCGCCGAGCACGAAATACTTCAGGCCCGCTTCGGCCGAGCGCGTGTCGCGCCGCATGAAGCTGGCGAGGACATAGGCGGCAAGGCTCTGCAGCTCGAGGCCGACATAGAGGCTCAGCAGGTCGCCCGCCGAGACCATCATGCCCATGCCGCAGGCGGAGAGCAGGATCAGCACCGGATATTCCGGACGCAGGTCGTCGCCCGCGCTGCGCTCGAAGAATTTCGGCGCGACGATGATCGAGACCGCCGCGGCGAAGAAGATCAGCGCCTTGGCGAAAGCCGAGAACATGTCGGCGCGATAGAGCCCGCCGAACGCCTCGCCGCCCGAGGAGGACGGCCCGGCAAGCGCGATGCCCGCGCCGGCCAAGATCGCGACCGAGACCCAACTCACCAGCTTGGTCGATTGCTGCCCGCCCCATGCGGCGACCAGCATCAGGACGATGGCGCCCACGCCCAGCACGAGCTCGGGCAGCGTCATCAGCAATTGCATCGAATAGTTCATCAGTGCGCCCCCTCATGCGCAACAGGGGCGGCATGCGCTTCGCCATGTGCCGGCGCAGCAACCGCCTTGCCCGGCGTCGGCCGCGAGTCACCGGCCGGCGCGGCGCGGTTCACGCGCTCGACCAGCCGCACCACATCGGCGCGCATCGGCTGCAGGAAGCTCTCGGGATAGACGCCCATCCACAGCGCCGCCGCCGCGATCGGCGCCAGCACCCAGAATTCGCGCAGCTCCAGGTCCGGCATCGCCTTGACATCGTCCTTGGTCAGATCCCCGAACGCTACGCGGCGATAGAGGTACAGCATATAGGCTGCGCCCAGAATGATGCCGGTCGTGCCCAGCAGCGCATACAGGGTCGAGACCTTGTAGGTGCCCGCCAGCGCCAGGAACTCGCCGACGAAACCGCTGGTCCCCGGCAGGCCGATCGAGGCCATGGTGAAGAACAGGAAGAACACGGCGTAGCGCGGCATGTTGATCGCAAGGCCGCCGTAGCGGTCGATCTCGCGGGTATGCAGGCGATCGTAGATCACGCCGACGCACAGGAAGAGCGCGCCCGAGACCAGGCCGTGGCTCAGCATCACGATCATCGCGCCTTCGACGCCCTGCTGGTTGAAGCTGAACAGGCCGAAGGTCACGATCGCCATGTGCGCGACCGAGGAATAGGCGATCAGCTTCTTCATGTCGCTCTGCACCAGCGCCACCAGCGAGGTGTAGATCACCGCGATCGCGGAGAGACCGAAGATCAGCCAGATCAGCTGCGACGACGCTTCCGGGAACATCGGCAGCGAAAAGCGCAGGAAGCCGTAGCCGCCGAGCTTCAGCGAGATGCCCGCCAGGATCACCGAACCCGCGGTCGGCGCCTGCACGTGCGCGTCAGGAAGCCAGGTGTGGACCGGCCACATCGGCATCTTCACCGCGAACGAGCAGAAGAAGGCCAGCCATAGCCAGGTCTGGACATGCGCCGGGAAGTCGTACTGCATCAGCGCGGGGATGCTCGAGGTGCCCGCGGTCAGGCCCATATAGAGCATCGCGATCAGCATCACGAGCGAGCCGAGCAGCGTGTACAGGAAGAATTTGTACGACGCGTAGATGCGGTTCGGGCCACCCCAGATGCCGATGAGCAGGAACATCGGGATCAGGCCACCTTCGAAGAAGATGTAGAACAGGAACAGGTCCTGCGCCGCGAAGGTGCCGACCATCAGCGCCTCGGTGACGAGCAGCGCCGCCATATATTCGGGCACGCGCTTCTGGATCACCTTCCAGCTCGCGGCGATGCAGATCGGCATCAGGAACACCGTCAGCATGGTCAGCATCAGCGCGAAGCCATCGATGCCGAGCGCCCAGGAGAGGCTCACGCCGCCGGGCTTGCCGAACAGCAGGAAGCTCTCGACGAACTGCCATTGCGGCGCGCCGGCGCCGGTCTGGAAGCTGGTCCACAGCAGGATGCCGAGCGCGAAGTCCACCAGGGTCGTGGCGAGCGCGATCCAGCGGGCGCTCTGCGCGTTCATGAACAGGCCGAGCACCGCGGCAACCGCGGGCACAGCGACCATGACGGAAAGGATCGGGAAACCGGTCATCGCGCCATTACCTCGTGAAGACCCAGGTGAGCGCGGCGGTGAGCCCGATCAGCATGACGAAGGCATAGGTATAGAGATATCCCGATTGGAGCTTGACCGCACCCGAGCTGCCGATCTGGACGAGCCGGGCCATGCCGTTGGGGCCGAAGCGATCGATGGTCTTCTCGTCTCCGCGCTTCCAGAAGAACCGGCCGATCGCGAATGCGGGACGGACGAACAGGAAGTTGTAGAGCTCGTCGAAATACCATTTGTTGAGCAGGAAGAGGTATAGCGGACGGAAGGCCTCGGCGAACTTCGCCGGGAAGTCCGGCGAACGGATATAGGCCAGCCAGCCGATCAGCAGGCCGCTGAGCATCGCCACCGTCGCCGACAGCTTCACCCATAGCGGAACCTGGTGCATCGAATGCATCAGATGCTCGTTGAAGGCGACGCTGCCCTTCCAGAACTTCTCGCCGGCCTCGGGCTCGATGAAGAAGCCGTGGAAGACGAAGCCCGCGAAGATCGCGCCCAGCGTCAGCAGCAGCAGCGGCACCAGCATCGGCCAGGGGCTCTCGTGCGGGTGATAGCCCGCCGTGCCGGTGACCGGGCCATGGTGGTGCCCGTGATGATCGCCATGCGCATGGTCATGGCCGTGATCGTGCGCGTCATGCGGCACGCTCTCGTCGTCGGCATGGTCATCATGTCCGTGCGCATGCACCGCGTGCTGGATATGCTCCGAGCCCGCCCAGCGCGGCGTGCCGTGGAAGGTCAGGAACACCAGGCGCCACGAATAGAAGCTGGTGAGCAGCGCAACGAACACGCCGACCCAGAAGGCGCTGGTCTGCCCCGCGGCATAGGCGCCTTCGATGATCGCGTCCTTCGAATGGAAGCCCGCAAAGCCGAACGCGGTGTTGCCGAAGATGCCGGGGATGCCGACGCCGGTGATTGCGAGCGTGCCCGCCATCATCGTCCAATAGGTGACCGGGATCTTCTTCCACAGGCCGCCATAGTAGCGCATGTCCTGCTCGTGGTGCATCGCGTGGATCACCGAGCCCGCACCCAGGAACAGCAGCGCCTTGAAGAAGGCATGCGTGAACAGGTGGAACATCGCCGCGCCATAGGCGCCGACGCCTGCGGCGAAGAACATATAGCCGAGCTGCGAGCAGGTCGAATAGGCGATCACGCGCTTGATGTCGGTCTGCACCGTGCCGACGGTCGCGGCGAACAGGCAGGTCGCAGCGCCGACAAAGGTGATCACGCCCATCGCGAACGGGCTCATCTCGAACATCGGCGACAGGCGGCAGACCATGAACACGCCCGCGGTGACCATCGTCGCCGCGTGGATCAGCGCCGACACCGGGGTCGGGCCTTCCATCGCGTCCGGCAACCAGGTGTGCAGGCCGAGCTGCGCCGACTTGCCCATCGCGCCGACGAACAGCAGCAGGCAGAGCACCGTCATCGTATCGAAGCGGTGGCCGAGGAAGCCGATCGTCGAGCCGGCCATGTGCGGCGCGGCGGCGAGGATCGTCGGGATGTCGATCGTGCCGAACACCAGGAAGGTGCCGAAGATGCCG
>JBEVLV010000006.1:0-12003 GCA_040508955.1 Sphingomonas sp.
CGCTTTCATTGTGGAAGGTTTTCCGGTTGGGGATCGGGACCAGGGTTAGCGGGCGCCAGTCACGGTGCCGATGACGACAAGGGTCGTATCGCCGTTGGTCGAGCTGGAACGGGTGAAGGCGTAGCCGAATTCCTTGCCCTGCGGCCCGAAAAAGCCTCCCTGAAAGCCGATCGGCACCACGCCTGGCTGCGGCGCCCCGTTCAGATACGCCGAGCCGAAGAATCCCGCGGTCGTCTGGTCGATGCTGGAGACCGCGCTGTAGGTTCCAAGACTGCGGTCAACGCCGCCATTGGTGCCGATCAGGTCCACCGTCGTCGTAAACTGGCCCGTGGTGAGATCCACGCGCATCGTCGCACTGCTCTTGGCGAGCGAATAGACCAGGAGATGGCCGCTGCTCGAATCCTGCGCTTCGCCGCTTACGGAAAAGCGTGTAAAGTCCACGACCGGCGCGCTGGGAATGTCGGTGATCAGCGTCGGCACGCCCAGAATGCAATAACTTGTCGAGCGCGCGACATTGCCGGAACCGGGGCCGCCCGACATATCCATGAAGGCGGTGCGGCTATAATCGACCGGCACGGCGCCGGCGCTGGGTTGGATGATCTGGAAACGCTCCGTGCCGGGCGTGTTTACCGAAGGCTTGGCAAAGGCGATCACATTGGCCGGCGCAGTCGGATCGCGATCCGCAGGCCCAAAGCTGTTGCGCGCATTTGTGGTCGAAAAGACGGTGTAGGTCTGGGACACGGCGCTGTAGGAGATCATCCCGCCGGCGCGCGTATAGAAGGCTAGACCGGTGGCGATTCCGGCGCGGTCCTCGCGGGGCGTGAGCCCCGCACAAGCCGATGCATAGCTCTGGTCGCCGATGAGTGCGGAGAATAGCGGATAGCTCGGCGTCGGCGTGGGAGTCGGGCTCGATAGGGGTGAGGGGGTCGGCGTTGGCGTGGCGATTGTGCCTCCGCCTCCCGCACCGCCCGAGCTTCCTCCCCCGCCGCTGCATGCGGCAAGCACCGACAACGCGATTCCACTCGCCCAATGAGACGTTTTCACTTTCGAATTCCCCCTATGTCGCGGCAACCGCGACCCGGAGGAGGGCTAACCAACCTATCGGGAGGAGAAAAGATGAAAAAGCCCGATTTGGCCTGGCGCGATGGAGGACATGGCAGAAAGCAGAGGCCCGGTTGGCAGTGTCGGGCCCCTGCCGTGGGTGTCCGTCAGGCCGCGCGCGCGACTTTCAGCGCGTTCGCCCACCAGACCAGCTCGTCGAACAATGTGTCGCGGGCCTGGACGAGATAGGGATAGTCGTCGAGCGTCTTGCCCTGCTGGAGGATGCCGAGGAACGGCTCCATCGCGATGTTCACCTCGGCCTTGATCGAGGCCATGTGGAGCTCGGCCGCGACGCCGCGGAGATGCTCGATCGCGCGGGCGCCGCCGACGCCGCCATAACCGACGAACGCGATCGCCTTGCGCCGCCATTCGAACGCGGCGGAATCGAACGCGTTCTTGAGCACGGCGGTGGGGCCGTGGTTGTATTCGGCGGCGGTGACGATGAACCCGTCATATTGGGCGAGCTTGTTGCGCCAGGCTTCGGCGGCGGGGGCGGAGAAGGCGCCGCCGGTGTAGAGCGCGGGGAGAGGTTCTTCGTAGAAGGGCAGATCCTGGTCGCGCAGGTCGAGGATATCGAGGGTGAAGTCGCTGCGCCGGGCGGCGGCGTCGGCGATCCATTTGGCGGGAATGTCGGCGAAGCGATTGGGGCGCGTGCTGCCGATGATGAGTGCAAGCTTGAGCATGGATTTTTGGACCCTATCTGGTTACGAATCGTAACAGACGCTCAAATGATGCGGTGGCATCGCCCTGCCAAGGAGGCACATTTTTGGAACCCAGGCACACCGATGATAGCTGCACGCCGGTCCGCACCGTCATGGCGCGGATCGCGGACAAATGGAGCCTGCTGACGATCATGACGCTCAGCGACGGCACCAAGAGGTTCAGCGAGCTGCAGCGCGGGATCGAGGGCATCTCGCAGCGGATGCTGACCCTGACCCTGCGCGGGCTGGAACGCGACGGGCTGGTGACGCGCGAGGTGTTCCCGACGATTCCGCCGCGCGTGGAATATACGCTGACCCCGCTCGGCCAGTCGATGCGCGAGCCGGTCAACGCGCTGGGCGGGTGGATCGTGCACAACCTGCCCGAGATCGATTCCGCGCGGCGCCGGTTCGACGCCGCGCAGGAGGATCAGGCAGGCAATCCGTAGCTGTCGATCCGTTCGACCGACTGCCGCACCGGCGCGGGCGGCACGGTGCAGCGCGCGAGCAGATCGGCCTGGAACGCCTTGAAGCTGGGCAGCTCGGTGACGGCGTCCGAATCGTCCTCGGCGAGGTTCAGGAAGACATGGATGAACTCGTCGCCTTGGCGGAACAGGCCATAGGCGAGCCGATCGGGCTTGTTCCAGCGTACCTCGTCGAACACGGCCTTCGACAGGCGGATATTCTCGTCGGCGGCCTCGGGGTTCACGGTGTAGCGGATGATGGACAATCGTTGCATTGGGCTTCTCCTTCCGCCGGCATGACGATGCGAAGGACGAAAAGGATTCGCGGGCACGGGAATCCTTTTGGCGGACGCGATCGTCTATCGTGCGGGACACGATAGGAGATGGGATGACCCCCGAGACGATGACCGCGATGCGCCCCGTGCTGCACCGCTATTGCGCGCGGATGATGGGTTCGGCGTTCGACGGCGAGGATGTGGTGCAGGATGCGTTCGTCAAGGCGACGGCCGCGCTCGCGGACGGCGTGGCAGTGGACGAGCCGCGGCGCTGGCTGTTCCGCATCGCGCACAACGCCGCGCTCGACGCGATCCGCAAGCGGCGGCGCGAGGCTTTCGAGGCACTGGACGACGAGGCACCCGGCGGCGCGCCGGCGGAGAGCCGCGTTGCGGCGACGGCGGCGCTGTCCGCCTTTCTCGCGCTCCCGCCCGGGCAGCGCGCCGCGGTCGTGCTGGCGGACGTGCTCGGCCATTCGGGCGAGGAGATCGCGGGCATCCTGGACACCACGCTGGCGGCGGTGAAGGCGGCGCTGCATCGCGGCCGGGCGCGGCTGAAGGACATGGCCGAGATAGCGGTACGGCTCGATCCCGCCGAGCGCGCGCGGCTCGCGGACTATGCGGCGCGGTTCAACGCGCATGACTGGGATGCGTTGCGGGCCTTGCTGGCCGAGGATGTGCGGCTCGATCTGGTCAACCGCACCCAGCTGGCGGGCGCGGGCAATGTCGGCATCTATTTCACGCGGTACAGCGAGAATCCGGTCTGGCGGCTGGACGTGGCGACGGCCGAGGGACGCCTGGTGCTGCTGGCGCGGGCCAGCGCGAGCGGTCCGCCCGTCTTCGTGGTGCTGCTCGATTGGCGGGACGGGAAGATCGCGGGGATCCGCGACTTCCATTACGCGACCTATGTGATGGACGGGCTGGCGCTCGGCTAACGCCCGTCGTCGCTCCAGTGCGGCGGGTCGCTCAATAGCTTGATGACGCCGTAGCTGGCGCCGACGGCGTGGAGATCGCGATTGGCGTCGCCGGCGCGGGGGGCGTCGAGCTTGCGGGTGGCGCCGGTCTTGTCCCTGATCCTGAGCGTACCGGTCCAGCCGATCGTCATGTCGATCGCGCGACCCTCGATATGGCGCGAGGTGAGCGAGGGTTCGTAGGCGATCTGGAACAGGTCGACCATCTGCTGCGCGCCGGCCTTCGAGGCGGCGAGGTCGCCATGGTCCCAGACGATCGCGCAGCCGGGCTGGGGCGGCACGTCCTTCGGCGCGACCGAGCCCTTCGCGACGCACCAGCTGTAATGCATCAGCCAGGCGCGGGTGGCATTGCGGCGCGTGGCCGCGACGGTGACGGCGGCGCCGGCGTCCTTCATCGCCTGGACGAAGGCGATGACCGCGTCGCGAAAGGGCTGGATCAGGTCGGCGATCGCGGCGCTGTTGGGATATTTCGCCTGGTTGGCGTTCCACCAGTCGGCGCCGCTGAGCGGCGGCTTCGTGCCGACGCCGGCGGCGAGCGGGATCCAGGTCTTGCCGCCGGGGCCGATCAGGCCGTCGGGCTTGGGCATGCCGAGCGCCTTGCCCTGATAGGCGGCGATCGCCGCGATGGTCTGGGGGCCGCAATTGCCGCTGGTCGGGAGCAGGGGCTGGCCGGTCGCGCCGAGCCAGGCGTTGAGGAGATGCTGGACGACGAGCACGTCGGCGAGATCGTTGACGCCGCCCTTGCCCACCGATGCGCCGATGCCCATGCCGCCTCTCCCTCGATCGCCGGGTACCCTGTCGGGGGGAACCCGACATCGCAAGCCCGATGCGACGTCAGCGACGAAGCGTGCGGGCGAGCGCCTGGGCGATGCTGGTGAGGGTATAGGGCTTCTGGATCACCTGGGCGCCGGCATGCTCGGGAGGCAGCTGGAGCTGCTCGCCATAGCCGGTGGCGAAGACATAGGGCACGCCGGCCTCGCGCAGCAGATCGGCGATCGGGAGACTGGTCTCGGCGCCGAGATTGACGTCGAGCACGGCGATCTCGAACGCCTCGTGCGCGATCTCCTCGCTCGCCTGGGCGATGTTGTTCGCGGTGACGACGCGGGGGGCGCCGAGCCGCGTGAGGATATCCTCGGCGTCCATCGCGATGACCAGGCTGTCCTCGACCAGCAGCGCGACGCCGGCGAGAATCGCCCGCTGGTCCTGCGGCGGTGCCGCCTCGCCCGGCTGGAAGCTGGGAGTGGGGGTGGCCTGCGGATGCGCGTCGCCCGCGGCGACATGGCGGCTGGGCACGCAGAAATCGGCCTCGATCCCGGTGAGCGGATAGCGGACATCGGCGCGACCCCCGAGATCATAGGGGATCGAGCGCTGGATGATCGTGGTGCCGAAGCCCTGGCGCTTGGGCGGCTGGACCGCGGGGCCGCCGCGCTCGCGCCATTCGATCTGGAGATCGCCCTCGTCGTCGCAGCGCCAGACCACCTGGATGCTGCCGCTGTCCGACAGCGCGCCATATTTGGCGGAGTTGGTCATCAGCTCGTGGAAGACCAGCGCCAGCGTCGAGAAGGCGTGGGGGTGGAGCAGCACCGGCGGGCCCTGCAGCGTCAGGCGGCCGGGCTTGCCGTTCAGATAGGCCGCGGCCTCGGTCTCGATCAGGCGGGCGAGGGGGGCGGGGCTCCAATTGTCCTGGGTGATCTGGTCGTGCGCGCGGGCGAGGCTCTCGATCCGGCCCTCGAGCAGGGTGATCGTGTTGCGCGTGTCGATCTCGGGATCGAGCGACTGGCGGACCAGGCCGCGGATCAGCGCGAGGATGTTGCGGACGCGGTGGTTGAGCTCGGCGATCAGCAGCTCCTGCCGCTCTGAGAAGCGGCGGCGCTCCTCCTGCGCGTCGTCGGACAGGCGCAGCACCACCTCGATCATCGAGGCGCGCAGCATCTCGGCGACGCGGGTCTCGGCCTGGCTGAACGGCTGGGAGCGGCCGCGCACCTCCTGGCTCCACAGTTCGAAGCTCTTGCGCGGGGTGAGGCGCGGGCCGTTGGGGCCGAGCTGGGCGGGCTTGTGCGGATCGCCGGCCCAGCGGACCGTGCGGATCTTCTCCTGGCGGAACAGCAGGACATAATCGCGCGGGGACCGCGAGATCGGGATGGCGAGCAGGCCGGCGGCGACATCGTCGTAATCGACCGCGCTGGGCAGCGTATCGGCGAGGCGATCGGTTGCGAAGATCCGGCCCGCGGCCATCGCGTTCAGGCGGCGGGCGATGCCGGGCAGCGCGCCGGGAGGGGCGGTGAGCCCGCTATGCGCGACCTTGCCGTCGATCCAGATCGCGATGCCGTCGCACGGCACGGTCTCGCGCAGCATCGCGCCGAGCCATTCGGGATTGTCGAGCAGGGTCGAATCGCCGGCGACCGCGGCCAGCAGCCGATCGCAGGCCGAGCGCGCCTTGCTCTCATAGGCCGCCAGCGACTTGCGCTCGCGGCTCTCGAGCTTGAGTGCGAACATCTGGCCGAACAGTTCGGCGAGCGAGCGGCGCTCGAAGCTGGGGCAGCGCGCAGCGTAGTGATGGCAGGCGAACAGGCCCCAGAGCTGGCCCTCGACGATGATCGAGATCGACAGCGATGCGCCGACGCCCATGTTCCTGAGATATTCGATATGGATCGGCGAGACCGAGCGCAGCACCGACAGCGACAGGTCGATCGGCGCGCCGCGCTCGTCGCGCTGGGGCAGGATCGGGACCGGCGTGGCGTTCACGTCGGCGATGATGCGGAACGGCGTGCGGAGATAGAGCTTGCGCGCCTGTTGCGGGATGTCCGACGCGGGATAGCGCAGGTCGAGGAAGCTGCCGATGCCGGCACGCGCGGCCTCGGCGACGACGACGCCCGAGCCGTCCTGATCGAAGCGATAGACCATCACCCGGTCGAACCCGGTGAGCGCGCGGACCTGGCGCGCGCCCTCGCGGTAGAAGCTCGCCTCGTCGCCGGTGGCATCGAGCCGCGACATCATCGCGCGGATCGCCGAGCCGGCATCGGCAGGGGCCTCGCTCTCGCTCGCCTCGCCTTCGACGACGATCGTGTCGCCCAGCATGTGGAGCGCGAAATCGAAGCGGCTGCCATTGGCGACGGGAAGGCCGAACACGCGCTCGACCGCATCGGGGCCGCGCAGCATCGCCAGGCGGTTGCGCAGCGTGTGCACGGCATGCTCGCCGAAGATCGCGATCGCCGAGGTGCCGAGCAGCTCGTCGGCGGGCGTGCCGAAGAACTGGGCGGCATTGGCCGAGGCGCGGCGGATCAGCCAATCGGTGGAGAGCGCGAGCAGGAAGCCGAAGGGCTGGATCGCGCCTAGCTCATGGATCGGTTCGCGATCGCAATTGGTGAGGTCTACCTCGAACTGATCGCCGTCCGCCAAGCTCACCCTTTCTCCAACCGATTCGACGCCGAACGCGCGAACGCGGCAAAAGCCGCATCGGCTGCGGCGAGCGCGGTCTGGAGTGCGGCGGGATCGCCTAGGACTTCGTCGAGACGGGCCAATAGGCCTTGCCACGCGTCGGCGCGCTGATGTGCATCAAGATAGGCGCGGGGGAAGCCGAGCGGCAGCTGGCGGGCGAGGAAGCGCCCGCCGAGGCGCGATCCTTCGAGGACGTAGAGCGTGCCGGCGATGGCGGCGTCGCTGGAGAGATCGGGAAGCTGCGGGTTGGGCACGTCCAGCATCTCGCCGGCGCTGCGGAGAAAGGCGAGATCCTCGCGCAGCAGCGCGCCGCGCTTGCGCTCCGGCCAGTCGGGCACGATGCGGCCGGCAACCGGGTCGAGTGCCGCCTCCAGCGGCAGCACGACATCCGCATGCGCCTTCAGGAAGGCGCGGTAGCTGTCGCGATCCGCCAGGTCGAAACCGCCGAACGCGGCGTCGACCTGGTCGTGCGCGCGCGCGGTCGCATCGCGCAGCGCCTTGTGCGCTACTCTCAGCGCCATTGGATTTCATGCATTTCCGAGGCTTCCCTTCCACCCACAGGCGAACCAACGCTTCGTCCCGATACGCGATCCGTGTATAGCCGCGATCGTCGCGTCGGGACGGGGATTCGATGACTTTCGCAAATCAGCGCTTTTTCGATCGGGCCGGCGAACGGCTGGTTGCCCAGGGCTTCGACTGGAAGGACGATCTCCGTGCGCAGGCGGGCCTGCCGCGCAACGGCCAGAATGGCGGCATCGACAATCCCCAGGAGGTCCGGCTGAAATCGGGGACGATCTTGGTGCGGTTCGGCGGCGGCGCCTTTCCGTTCTTCTCGCTCAACAGCGGCTGGTGGCTGACGCTGGACGAATATCTGAAGGTCCAGGGCTTTGCCGACCAGAAGGGCATCTCGATCCCCGAGGCGGTGCGCCGGACCTGCTGCGTGCCGCCCGAATGGAGCCAGATGGACGTGCGCTACCAGGCGCAGCTCCAGCAACCGCTGCTCGCCTATGCCGGGCTCGGCCGGCCGGCGCAGACGAATGCGGCGGTGTGGGCGCGCGAGCTCGACGTCACCCAGCTCTATATCCCCGGCATGACCAGCGGCGACGTCGTCCGCGATTCGATGGTGTGGAAGCACAACAGCCTGCCGACCGAAGTGCTGTACCGGGTCACGTCGCGGCCCTAGGGGGCGTTCCCCCCTCGTCACCCCGGACTTGTTCCGGGGCCCACCGCGCCGCGGGGCGATGGCGTCGGTAGTTCAAGCCAACCGTGCCGCAAGATCGGCAGCGGCATCGTCTGGTGCCCGGTGGGCCCCGGAACAAGTCCGGGGTGACGGGTAGAGAGAGTTAGTCTGCGAAGACCCGGTCGAAGATCGTGTCGACCTGCTTGAAGTGATAGCCGAGGTCGAACTTGTCCTCGAGCTCCTCGACCGAAAGCGCGGCGGTGACTTCGGGATCGGCCTTGAGCAGGTCGAGCAGCGAGAGCTCGCCGTCGCTCTCCCACACCTTCATCGCGTTGCGCTGGACTTGGGCGTAGCTGTCCTCGCGGCTGACGCCGGCCTGGGTGAGCGCGAGCAGCACGCGCTGCGAATGGACGAGGCCGCCCATGCGATCGAGATTCTTCTGCATGCGCGCGGGGTAGACGAGCAGCTTGTCCATCACGCCGGTGAGGCGCGCCAGGGCGAAATCGAGCGTGATCGTCGCGTCGGGGCCGATATAGCGCTCGACCGAGGAGTGCGAGATGTCGCGCTCGTGCCACAGTGCGACATTCTCCATCGCCGGGATCGCCGCGCTGCGGACCATGCGGGCGAGGCCGGTGAGGTTCTCGGTCAGCACCGGGTTGCGCTTGTGCGGCATCGCCGACGAGCCCTTCTGGCCGGGCGAGAAATATTCCTCGGCCTCCAGGACCTCGGTGCGCTGCAGGTGGCGGACCTCGACCGCAAGGCGCTCGATCGACGAGGCGATCACGCCGAGGGTCGCGAAGAACATCGCATGGCGATCGCGCGGGATGACCTGGGTCGAGACCGGCTCGACCGCCAGGCCGAGCTTCTCGGCGACATGGGCTTCGACGCGCGGATCGATGTTCGCGAAGGTGCCGACCGCGCCCGAGATGGCGCAGGTGGCGATGTCGGCGCGGGCGGCGACGAGGCGGGCGCGGTTGCGCTTGAACTCGGCATAGGCCTCGGCGAGCTTGAGGCCGAAGGTGACCGGCTCGGCATGGATGCCGTGGCTGCGGCCGATCGTCGGGGTGAGCTTGTGCTCATAGGCACGGCGCTTGAGCACTTCGAGCAGCGCGTCGATGTCGGCAATGAGAATGTCGCTGGCCCGGGCAAGCTGGACCGCGAGGCAGGTGTCGAGCACGTCCGAGCTGGTCATGCCCTGGTGCATGAAGCGCGCCTCGTCGCCGACCTGCTCGGCCACCCAGGTGAGGAAGGCGATGACGTCGTGCTTGGTGACGGCCTCGATCGCGTCGATCGCGGCGACGTCGATCGCAGGCTTGGTCGCCCACCAGTCCCACAGCGCCTTGGCGGCGGCCTTCGGCACGACGCCGAGCTCGGCCAGCGCCTCCGTGGCGTGCGCCTCGATCTCGAACCAGATGCTGAAGCGCGTCTCGGGCGACCAAATCGCGGTCATTTCGGCGCGGGAATAACGGGGGACCATGAAGCTTCCTTGAGACGGGGCCGCGTTGCGCCCAGGCAACACGGCAAACGAAATGCGACGAGGTGCCACCTAGCAGGGGTGAGCCGAGGCTGCAACGGGTGAAATCCGGAACAACATCCCCAGATTGACGGTTAATAGCTTCGAACTGGAAAAGATAACTCGCTCCGATGGCAAAGAATATGCGGAGCAATACATAGGAGATTGATCCAATGCTTAAGACGATCCTTTTGGCGACTTCTGTTCTAGTTGCTGCGCCTGCCTTTGCGCAGGACAAGCCGGCAACTACGACTACTCAAACGCAGGACCAGACTGCCACGCCTAATCAGACCGCGTCCGATCCTGCGGCAGCAACGCCGGCCGATGCGGTGACGACTGCCCAGGCGACTCCGCAAACGACTCCGGCACCGCAGACCGAGGCCGCGCAGCCGACGCCGTCGCAGCCGGCGGAACAGGCTTCGGCTCAGCCCGCAGCCCAGCCGGCCCCCAGCCAGGATCAGGTCGCGCAGGCGGTGAGCCGTGATTTCGGCACCTATGACAAGGATGCGAACGGGTCGCTCAGCCAGGCCGAGTTCGGCGCCTGGATCGGCGCGCTCCGCAAGGCGGCAGAGCCCGGCTTCCAGCCGAGCAGCCCGGATGGCCAGACCTATATCGGCCAGGCGTTCGCCGCGACCGACACCAACAAGAACAAGTCGGTCGACAAGACCGAGCTGACGACCTTCCTGACGCCGAAGCCGGCATAAACGCTAGCTTCTCCGCGCCGTACGCATGGCGCAACTCCCGACGCCCGCCGGCTCTCCCTCCGGCGGGCGTTTGGCCGTCAGGGGAAGAGGAGCCGCGCCTCCTTGTCCGGGCGGAGGAGCAGCACCGCGCGTGCGAGCAGGTCGAAGCCGATCACGCCGCCCTTGCCGGGCGCGGCGCGGCGCACGCTTTCGAGGCGTACCGGCTTGCCGCCGAGCTGGAGCGAGACCGGGCCGATAAGATCGGAACGTGTGGTTGGGCCGGCAACACCGCCATGGGCTTCGTTGCCCAATGCCGGCGTGTCGGATGCGAAGCCTGCGGGCAGCGCGGTGCGCCAGGCACCGCTGTCGA
Organism: Sphingomonas sp.; assembly: GCA_040508955.1. Lineage (GTDB taxonomy): Bacteria > Pseudomonadota > Alphaproteobacteria > Sphingomonadales > Sphingomonadaceae > Sphingomonas. Next base: position 10,691 of record JBEVLV010000006.1, read on the forward strand.
GCAGGAAGTCGGCGGAGGCACCGGTCATGTCGCCGGCATCGATATGAGGACGGCGATCCGCACCGATCGATACGGTGGCGCCTTCCAGGGTGCAGGCCGGGCTGCTGGCCGGGGCGAGCATTGCGATACCCGTGTCGAAACCGATGCGCAGGCAAGCCGGGCCGACGAGCGATTGCGGGCTGATCACGCCATCGATGCCCAGCGCCTCGAGCGGGCCGATCGAGGCCACCACCAGTCGCGGGAAATGCCGGCGGACGGTGCCGATCGCGATATCGACATTCTCGATCGACCGGGCGGCCACCGCATTGCCGCCGCTGTCGCTCCCCGCGCCCGCGCTGCCGCCAGCAAGGCCAAGCGCCTCGGCGAAGTGCCGGCCGAGCACCGTGTCGCTGGCGCCGGTATCGAACAGGAACAGGCCTTCGCGCCCCGCAACCGTCACGCGGACGATCGGCAGCTGGCCACCCACTGCCCGCCCGCCCAGCGCGGCGGGGCGCTCGATCGTGAAATGGGGCAGGTCGGGTGCCGGGGCGGCGCCGAGCAGCAGGGCGAGAACGGGGGACAGCAGAACGGGGAGCATGGCGGGACGATATCGCCCCAGGTGTGCTGCTGCAATAGTTCGCTATATCAGTCCTTGCGCCCGGAGCGAGACATGACCCTCGGTACCGAGGATGATGTGGTCGTGGACCGTGATGCCGAGACGCCGGCCGGCTTCGGCGACGCTGCGGGTGATCTCGATATCGGCGCGGCTGGGGGCGGGATCGCCCGAGGGGTGGTTGTGGACCAGGATGATCGCGGCGGAGCCGAGATCGATTGCGCGGCGGATCACCTCGCGGACATAGAGTGCGGCTTCGTCGACCGATCCCTCGCTCATCAGCTCGTCGCGGATCAGCATGTTGCGCGCGTTGAGGTGGAGCACGCGGACGCGCTCGATCGCGTGGTGCGCCATGTCGGCGCGGAGATAGTCGAGCAATGCCTGCCAGTTGGCGAGGACGGGCCGCTCGGCGACCTGGGCGCGGAGCAGGCGGAGCGCCGCGGCGTGCGCGGCCTTGAGCGCGGCGACCGCGGTCTCGCCCATGCCGGTCACGCGGACGAGTGAGTCGGAGGGCGCGGTCAGCACCCCCGCGACGCTGCCGAACTCTGCGATCAATTGCTTGGCGAGCGGCTTGGTGTCGCGGCGGGGAATGGCTAGTGCGAGCAGATATTCGATCAGCTCATGATCGAGCAGCGCGTCGGGTCCGCCTTCGAACAGCCGCTGGCGCAGCCGCGCGCGGTGTCCGCTATTGTCGGGCTCGCTTGCGTTCATGCTGCATGGG
>JBEVLV010000007.1:0-15061 GCA_040508955.1 Sphingomonas sp.
GGTCCACTGGGCGTCTGAGAGAGGCACTAGAGCTTCTTGCAGCTCGCCCAGCGGATGCGTGGACCCCGGCACTGCGGCCGGAGTGACGAGGAAAAAGGGGCACGCAATCGAACCGCGGCTAGCCGAGACGACACAGACCTCAGTGCTTGACGCCCCAGCTTTCCAGCCGATCCTTCGCCAGCCCGGCCATGAAATGATCGAGCGCGATGAGGCGCTCGTCGATCTCGCGTGCTGGCACGCCGCTCCACACGGAGATGTCGTAGCTCTCGCGCGCCGCACGCAGGTCGGCACCGTCGCGATAGCGCTCGGCGATGTAGAGCGTCTCCAGCAGGTCGGTGGGGCGGCTGGGCTCGCGCATCTTCAGCGTGCCGTACTTCACCAGATACTCGGTCATGATGCCGTCGTTCGAGGTGCTGACCATGTTCGCTCCGTTGCTTGTAGGGAGTAAGGTTAGGGAGACCGGCGGGCGCGGCTAGTCCCCCGCCATGCCCTCGCCGTACATCACTGCCTTGAGGTTCATGAACTCGTGCATGCCCCAGGGCCCCAGCTCGCGGCCATGGCCGGAGAGCTTGACCCCGCCGAACGGCGCCTCAGGCGTCGAGGCGAGCAGCGCGTTGACCGCGGTCATCCCTGATTCGATGTCGCGGGCGAAGCGCTCGATCTCGGCCTCGTCCTGCGTCCAGACCGAAGAGCCGAGACCATAGGGCACGTCGTTGGCGAGCGCGATCGCCGCGTCGATGTCCGCAACCTTGTAGACCGCGGCGACCGGGCCGAAGATTTCCTCCTTGGCGACAGGGCTCTCGGGATCGAGGTCGGTGAGCACGCCCGGCGTCATCCAGGCGCCTTCGCGATCGATCTTCTCGGCACCGAAGCGGAGCGTCGCGCCCGCGGCCTGGGCGCGCGCCACCTGCTCCAGCACGGTATCGCGCTGCTGGACGCTGGAGAGCGGGCCCATGCCGGTGTCCTTGGCCATCGGATCGCCGATCTTCACCGCCTTCATGCCCGCCTCGAACTTGTCGAGGAACGCGTCATAGACATCGGCATGGACGATCATCCGCTTGGCGCAGATGCAGCTCTGCCCGGCATTCTGGACGCGCGCGGTGACCGCGGTCTTCGCGGCGCGATCGAGATCGGCCGAGGGCATCACGATCAACGGATCCGATCCGCCCAGCTCCAGCACCACCTTCTTGAGCGCGCGGCCCGCGGCCTGGGCGACCTTGGCGCCGGCACCCTCGCTGCCGGTGAGCGTCACCGCGACGACGCGCCGGTCGGCGATGATGTCCGAGACCTTGTCGGACTTGATCGCGAGGTTCTGGAACAGCCCGTCGGGCGCGCCCGCGGCGCTGGCCAGCTGCTGCATCAGCGCCGCACAGCCCTGGACGCTGGAGGCATGTTTCAGCAACGCGACGTTGCCGGCCATGATCGTCGGCGCGAGGAAGCGGACGACCTGCCAATAGGGGAAGTTCCACGGCATCACCGCGAGCACCGGCCCCATCGGCAGCCAGCGCGCCACCGCGTGGCCGCCGGCGGTCTTGACCATCGTCGGCTCGAGATAGGCCGGACCGTTCGCGGCATAGTGGCGGAAGCCGGCGATGCATTTCTCGACCTCTGCGATCGCGCTGGCCAGGGTCTTGCCCATCTCGCGTACCGCGGTCTCGGCGAGGTGCTGCTTGTCCGCTTCCCACCGGTCGGCGATCGCGGAGAGCAGCCGGGTGCGCTGGTCGAGGCTCGAATTGCGCCACGCCTTGAACGCCGTGGCGGCGCGGCTCAGGGCCAGCTCGATTTCGTCGTCGGTCATCTCGGGGATGTCGACGCCCTGCTCACCGGTTGCGGGATTGATGCTCGTGAACATGGGACCTCTCCTCGATGCGCCTGCCGCCGATGCAGAGCTAGGGAGCCGGCGCCGCGCGCGCAATTCGCACGCTGCGATGTTGCCATCCGACCCGTGCCTGCCGCATAGCGCGGGCATGGCAGAAGAAGCGGATATCGCGACCCTTTCGTTCGAAGAGGCCCTGAAGGAGCTCGAGCGGATCGTCGGCCGGCTGGAAAGCGGCGAGGCCCAGCTGCAGGAAGCGATCGACCTGTACGAGCGCGGCGATCGGCTGCGGCGGCAATGCGCCGCACGTCTCGATGCGGCGCAGGCGCGGATCGAGGCGATCCGCACAGACGCAGAGGGGCGCGCCACCGGCACCACCCCCTTCGCAGCCGGCTGAGTTGGCCAGCGTGCCGCACGCTTCGATCGCGCTGCAGGCAGCGCTGAACGAAGTCTCGGTCGAGATCGACCGCCAGTTCGACCGGCTGCTCGCCGTGCCGAAGGACCCGCGTGCGGACCTGTATCGCGCGATGCGCCACGCCGCGATCGGCGGGGGCAAAAGGCTGCGGCCGCTGCTGGTGTTCGCCACCGCACGGCTGTTCGGCGTCGATCGCGCCGTGACCGCGCGCGCAGCGACCGCGCTCGAATGCATCCATGTCTATTCACTGATCCATGACGACCTGCCGGCGATGGACGACGACGATATGCGCCGCGGCAAGCCGACGGTGCACAAGGCGTTCGACGAGGCGACCGCGGTGCTGGCGGGCGATTGCCTACACGCCCTGGCGTTCGAGATCCTCGCCTCCGAGGCGACGCACGCCGATCCGTTCGTCCGGATCGAGCTGAGCGGCGAGCTGGCGCGCGCCGCCGGTCCCGCGGGCATGGCCGGCGGGCAGATGATGGACCTCGAGGCCGAGAAGGCGAGCTTCGACCTGCCGACCGTCACCCGGCTCCAGGCGATGAAGACCGGCGCACTGATCGGCTGCGCGGTCGAGTTCGGCGCGATTCTCGGCCGGGTACCACCCGAGGGCCGCACGGGCCTGCGCGGCTATGCCCGCGACGTCGGTCTCGCCTTCCAGATCGCGGACGACATCCTCGATGCCGAGGGCGACGAGGCATTGGCCGGCAAGAAGCTGCGCAAGGACGGCGATGCGGGCAAGGAGACCTTTCTCAGCCTGCTCGGCCTGGAGCGCGCGCGCGAACAGGCGCGGATGCTGGTCGAGCAGGCCGTGTCGCACCTCCACGCTTACGGCCCCGAGGCCGACCTGCTGCGCGACATCGCGCGCTTCACCCTCGAACGGGATCGCTAGGAGTATCTCTCGATGATCACGCGCACCGGCGTCTATCCCGGCACCTTCGATCCGATCACCCGCGGCCATATGGATATCATCCGGCGCGGCGCGAAGCTGGTCGACCGGCTGGTGATCGGCGTGACCACCAATCCCTCCAAGTCGCCGATGTTCACGATCGAGGAACGGCTGGCGATGGTGAAGCGCGAAGTCGCCGAGATCGACGGCGAAATCCTGGTGGTCAGCTTCGATTCGCTGCTGATGGATTTTGCCGAGCGCGAGCATGCCAGCGTGATCATTCGCGGCCTGCGCGCCGTCGCGGATTTCGAATATGAGTATCAGATGGCGGGGATGAACCAGCAGCTGAACGACGGGATCGAGACGGTCTTCCTGATGGCCGATGTCTCGCTCCAGCCGATCGCCAGCCGGCTGGTGAAGGAAATCGCGCTGTATGGCGGAGCGATCCGCAAGTTCGTGACGCCCGCGGTCGAGGCGGATGTCTCGCGCCGCGTCTACGAGATCGGCCGCAAGGGCAGCGCGTAAAGACATTTGGCGGCTGGAGCCGATTGCTCTAGACCGCCGCGCTTAGTTGCAAGCGAGTTGGGGAAGTTGATGCGTTTCGTTGCCGCGCTGGCCGCCATGGCCGCCACCTTGATCGCCGTCCCGGCGCTGGCGCAGGGCCGGCAGCAGAAGCAGGAAGTCCAGCCGCTGAACGGCGTTGCCGCCGACGCGCAGGCGCCCGTTCCCGTCGTCGTCCCCGCCGACCCCGAGAACACCTGGGTCCTTGACCTCACGACGGGCGGCCGCGTGACCATCCGCCTGCGCCCGGATGTCGCTCCCAAGATGGTGGAGCGGATCAAGACGCTGACGCGGAAGCATTTCTACGACGGCATCACCTTCCATCGCGTGATCGATTCGCCCGAGAACATGGCCCAGTCCGGCGATCCGAAGGGCGACGGCACCGGCGGCTCGGACCTGCCCAACCTCCCCGCCGAGTTCAACAACCTGCCCCATGTGCGCGGCGCCGTCTCGGCCGCGCGCGCGCAGGACATCAACAGCGCCAACAGCCAGTTCTTCATCATGTTCGGCGCGCATCTGGGCTTCGACCATAATTACACCGTGTTCGGCCGGGTGACCTCGGGCATCGAATGGGTCGACAAGATCGAGCGCGGCGAGCCGCCGGCGAACCCGACGCGGATCATCCACGCCTATATCGCCTCGGACAATCCGCCGGCCTATGCGCCCGCCGCCCCCGTGGCAGCACCGGCAGCGCCGCTGCTGATCCCGGTTACGCCGGCTCCCGCGCCTGCACCGGCCGCCAAACCGAAGCCCAAGCCGACCCCGCCGGCGAAGAAGAAATAAGGGCGTACGCCCTTCGCTGAATCGTGAACGTCGACCTTTTCGATTTCGAGCTGCCGGCCGAGCGCATCGCGCTCCGTCCTGCCGCCCCGCGCGATTCGGCGCGAATGCTGGTGCTGAACGATGCAGGCATCCGCGATGCGGTGGTGCGCGACCTGCCCGGCCTGCTGCGTGCGGGCGACATGCTCGTCTTCAACGACACGCGCGTCATCCCCGCACAGTTGGAGGGCAGGCGGGGAGACGCTGCGATCGGCGCGACGCTCCACAAGCGCGAGGGGCCGCGGCGCTGGCGCGCGTTCATCCGCAACGCCAAGAGGCTGCGCGACGGCGATACGATCGATTTCGGCGAGGGCGTGACGGCGCTGGCGTCCCAACGGGCCGAGGACGGCAGCTTCGCGCTCGATTTCGCTGGCGCGGAGCCGGTCGAACTGCTGCTCGCACGCTGCGGACGAATGCCGCTCCCGCCCTATATCGCCTCGAAACGTCCGACCGACGCGCGCGACGCCGAGGATTACCAGACGATGTTCGCAAGCGAGCCCGGTGCCGTCGCCGCGCCCACCGCCGCGCTGCACTTCACGCCGGAGCTGATGGCCGCACTGGGCGCCGCGGGAATCGGCCACGCGACCCTGACACTCCACGTCGGCGCGGGCACCTTCCTGCCGGTCAAGGCCGAGGACACCAGCGCGCACAAGATGCACGCCGAATGGGGCCGTATCGACCAGGCCACCGCCGACCGGCTCAATGCAGTACGCGCCGCCGGTGGACGGGTGATCGCGGTCGGCACGACCAGCCTCCGCCTGCTCGAGAGCGCCGCGGGCGAGGACGATATGATCCGCCCGTTCGAGGGCGATACCGCGATCTTCATCACACCCGGCTATCGCTTCCGAGGCGTGGATGGCCTCATGACCAATTTCCACCTGCCGCGATCGACGCTGTTCATGCTGGTATCGGCGCTGATGGGACTGGAGCGGATGCAGGCGGCCTATGCGCATGCCATTGCGGAGGGGTATCGGTTCTATTCCTATGGGGACGCGTCGCTGCTGCTTCCGTGATCGAAGTGGATCGGCGCGCGCGGTGGTGCTTGCGGGCGCGCCGCGTCGGCGGCAAGGATTGCGGGTGGCGTGAGTCGGCCATGCGTTCTCCTACCCCGAAAGGATCTCCATGCGCTTCCTCCTGCTGCTCGCGGCGTTCGTCGCGACCCCGGCTCTTGCCCAGGATCGCGTCGGAATTCCCGCCGGCAGCGGCAACGGAGCCAATACGATCGGCCAGAGCACGCGCGCCCAGCCCGCCGCCACCGTGATCGTCGAACCGGTGGCGATGATGATCGCGGCATTCGATTCGGACGGCGACGCGAAGGTGACCCGCGCCGAGTTCGACGCCGGACTGCGCCACAGCTTCGACAGCATCGACACCGACAAGAAGGGCTGGATCGGCTATATCGCCTTTTCCGACTGGTCGGAGCGCTGGCTGGGGGATCGCAACACCCTGCCCAGCCCGTTCGAGGTGGATCGCGACGGCGACAACCGCATCACCTTTGCCGAACTGGCCGAGCGATTCGACCTGCTCTTCGCGCGCTTCGATGCCAACAAGGACGGCGTGATCGTGCGCAGCGAGCTGGTGACGATCCGTCCGCCGGCCTTCACGCCCGGCAACGGCCGCGACAGGCGCAAACGGGGCGGCGGCAATCAGGGCAATTGATGTCCTAGCATCTCATGCATCACCCCCGCTAAGAGCATCCCGAATGGCTGCCCATCACGATCATCACCATCATCATTCCCACGCTCCCGCGGACTTCGGCCGTGCGTTCGCGATCGGAATCCTGCTCAACGTCGCTTTCGTGGCAGTGGAGGGCGGCGCGGGCGTTTGGACCGGTTCGGTCGCGCTGCTCGCCGATGCCGGGCACAATCTGTCCGACGTGCTGGGATTGCTGATCGCCTGGGGCGCCGCCGAGCTTGCCAAGCGGCCAGCGAGCAAGCGTTTCACCTATGGGCTGCGCGGCTCCTCGATCCTGGCGGCGCTGGCGAACGCGCTGCTGCTGCTGGTCGCGGTGGGCGCGATCGCGCTCGAGGCCGCCGAGCGACTCGGCAATCCGCCGCCGGTGCCCGGCGTGCCGGTGATGGCGGTGGCGGCGGTAGGGATCGTCGTCAATCTCGCCACCGCTTTGCTCTTCGCGCGCGGACGCCATCACGACATCAACGTCCGCGGCGCCTATCTCCACATGGCGGCCGACGCCGGGGTCTCGGCCGCGGTGGTGGTCGCCGGCGCGCTGATACTGCTGACCGGACGCAACTGGATCGACCCGGCGATCAGCCTGGCGGTAGTCGCGGTGATCCTGTGGAGCACCTGGGGGCTGCTGAAGGAATCGATCACGATGGCGCTCCAGGCCGTGCCGCAACGTATCGACGCCGAAGCGGTGGAGCATACGCTCGCGGCGCTGCCGGGTGTTTCGCGCGTTCACGACCTCCATATCTGGCCGATGAGCACGACCGAAGCCGCGCTGACCGCGCATCTCGTGATGCCTGATGGCCATCCGGGCGATTCGTTCCTGATCAACCTGCAACACCGGCTGGCGCACGACTTCCGGATCGACCATACGACAGTGCAGATCGAGTTGGGCGACGGGGCGGAGTGTCGGATGCATGGTAGCGGAGGGGGGCATGGCTGAGAGCGCGCGCGCATCTTCGCCCGCGCCCATCCGGCTTGTGATCTTCGATTTCGACGGCACGCTTTCCGACAGCGGCGATTGGTTCCTCTCCGTGGTCGACCAGCTCGCGGCGCGCTTCAAGTTCCGCACCGTCAAGGATGGCGAGGTCGAGATGCTGCGCCACAAGAGCTCGCGCGAGGTGATCGAGTATCTCGGAATCGCGCGCTGGAAGCTGCCCTTCATCGCGCGCTACCTGCGCAAGATGGTCGGCGAGAATGCGCACCAGATCGAGCTGTTCCCGGGCACGCCCGACCTGCTCGAACGGATCGCCGCAATGGGCGTGAAGATCGCGCTGGTGACGTCCAATGCCGAGGCCAATGCGCGCAAGATCCTGGGGCCGAACCATGCCGCGCGGATCGACTTCTATGCCTGCGGCTCCTCGCTGTTCGGCAAGGCACCCAAATTCCGACGCGTGCTCAAGAAGATGGGCGTCCCCGCATCGAACACGCTGGCGATCGGCGACGAGACGCGCGACGTCGACGCAGCGCGCGAAGTGGGGATGCGCGCGGGCTCGGTGCTGTGGGGCTATGCCAGCGAGGAAGTGCTGACCGCGCTCGGGCCGGACGCGCTGTTCCGGACGCCGCAGGACATATTGGACCACGTCGCGGCGCATCGCTGACCATGGTCGCGGCGAGGGAAGCGCCCGGGTTCGACCCGCGGGTCGTCGCCGAAATCGATGCGCGTCTCGACGAGGTCTGCGCGCGGCACCGCGTCGCCATTCCGCTCGCGATCGAGAGTGGCAGCCGCGCCTGGGGCTTTCCATCGCCGGACAGCGACTATGACTGCCGCTTCGTCTTCGTCCGGGCGGCCGAGGATTATCTGACACCCTGGCCACGTCGGGACGTGATCGAAACGCCGCTCGACGCCCTGCTCGACGTGAATGGCTGGGATCTGGGCAAACTGATCAAGCTGCTGCTCAAGGGCAATGCCGTGGCGGTTGAATGGCTCCAATCGCCTCTCCACTATCGGCTCGATCCGGAATTCCGTCGGATGCTGGTGACGTTCGCCGCGGAACATGGCGCGCGGGACGCCATCCGGCGGCACTATCTGCATCTCGGCGAGGGGCAATGGCGGCGTTTCGCATCCGATCCCTCTATCCCCGCGAAGAAGCTCTTCTATGCGCTTCGCCCGGCGGCGGCGCTGCGCTGGTTGGCACGGCATCCGGAGGCGCGCATCGCCCCGATGCATTTCCCTACCCTGATGGCCGAGAGCGACCCGCCGGCCGCAACGGCCGCGATCGTCGACGCCCTGATCGAAGCCAAGGGCCAGACGCGCGAGCTCGGCACGACCGCGATACCCACGCCGATCCGCGATTTCGTGGAGGGCGAATATGCCGAGGCGCGGCAGGCACTGGCGAACGCGCCTCCCATCAGGCTCGATCGGGAGACCAAAGCCGGGGCCGAGGCGATATTCCGAGAGCTGGTTGCACGGTACGCGCCCGCCTGATCTCCCTCAATCGAGATGCACGGCCAGCCACACCGTAGCGCGATCCTTCGCGGTCCAGGTGACCCAATGCCGCTGCCCCGCCGCGATCCAGACATGATCGCCGGGGCCGAGCCGCGCCTCGTCCGAATCCTCGATGCGCAGCCCCGCCGCGCCTTCGAGGACGAGCACCCATTCGTCGCTTTCCTGGACCATCGGCTCGGCTTCGGGCGTCGCTTGCCCGCGCGAGACGATGCGCTCGATGCGGAGGCCGGGACGGGCGAGCAGCTCGGTAAAGGCTTCCGCACGCTTCGCGGCGGGCAATTTCGCGAGGAGATTGTCGACCTTCACCTTGAAGCGCGGTTTGGGCTTCGGCTTCTGCACGGGAACAGGCTTGGGCTTGCGCGCCTTCACCGAACCGGCGGATTTGCTCCACGTGTCCCGCGTAGCGCCGCGCAGATGCGCTTCGATCTCGGCGGCAGCGGCCGTGAGGCCGTGCGTCCCGAACCCGAAGACCGGCATGCCTTCGCCATCTTTCAGGCCGTAGCGCCCGAAATCACCACCCGGCTTGCGCCGGCGCGATTTCACCAGCTTCAGCCCGCGATGCGCGGCCATTGCGCGTAGCTGGTCGTCCTGCTCGCTCATCCACGCTCCCTCGACTCGAAGGTTCCAAATCGGCAAAGGGCAACGCCCATGTCGACATCAACGCCCCGTTTCCAATTCACCATACATGCCACCGACGGCAAGGCCCGGCTCGGCACCCTCGCGATGCGCCGCGGCGAGATCCGCACCCCGGCCTTCATGCCGGTCGGCACCGCCGCCACCGTCAAGGCGATGAAGCCGCAGGACGTCCGCGCTTCGGGCGCCGACATCCTGCTCGGCAACACCTATCACCTGATGCTGCGCCCCACCGCCGAGCGCGTCGATCGACTGGGCGGGCTGCACAGGTTCATGGGCTGGGACCGGCCGATCCTGACCGATTCGGGCGGCTACCAGGTGATGAGCCTGTCCGAGCTGACCAAGCGCAGCGAGGAGGGCGTCGCCTTCAAGTCGCACCTCGACGGGTCGAAGCATATGCTTTCCCCCGAGCGATCGATGGAGATCCAGCGGCTGCTCGGCTCCGACATCGTCATGGCGTTCGACGAACTGGTGCCGACAACCTCGACCCGCGAGGTGCAGGCGGCAGCGATGGAGCGCTCGATGCGCTGGGCGAGGCGCAGCCGCGACGGCTTCGATTCAGGCGGCGCGCATGCCGAGAATGCCGCGCTGTTCGGCATCCAGCAGGGTGCGCTCGACGAGGGCTTCCGCAAATCCTCCGCTGACGCGCTGAAGGATATCGGCTTCGACGGCTATGCCGTGGGCGGTCTCGCCGTCGGGGAAGGCCAGGAGGCGATGTTCGGCGTGCTCGACTATGCGCCGGGCCAGCTCGACGAGGCCAAGCCGCGCTACCTGATGGGCGTGGGCAAACCCGACGACATCGTCGGCGCGGTCGAGCGCGGCATCGACATGTTCGACTGCGTGTTGCCCACCCGCAGCGGCCGCACCGGGCAGGCCTTCACCCGCACGGGCCCGATCAACATCCGCAACGCCAAGTTCGGCGAGGACCAGGGACCGCTCGATCCGGCCTGCCCCTGCCCCGTCTGCGACACCTGGAGCCGCGCCTATCTCCACCATCTGGTGCGCGCCGGCGAGATATTGGGCGCGATGCTGATGACCGAGCACAATCTGTGGTTCTACCAGCAGCTGATGGCCGACCTGCGCGCGGCGATCGGTGGGGGTCGGCTGAGCACATTCGCCAACGACTTCCGCCTGCGCTACTACGGCGGCGAATGATCCCGCTCGCCGCCGATTACCTGTCCGCCATCGCCACGCAGATCGGCGCGGTCAGCGCGTTTCTGGGCGGCTTTGCGGCGACCTTCCTCGCGATGTTCCTGACATTGGGCCACCAGTCCCGCGCCGCGACGATCGCGATCGTCGCCTCCACGATCGCCTCGGTCAGCTTCGTCGTCGCGGTGATCGCCACGACCGGGATGATCGCCGGGCTCCATCCGCACGCACCCCATGGCGCGGCGGCAGGCGCCGGGTTCGCACAGGTGCTGATGGCCCTCAGCTTCGTCGTCGGCATATTCGGCTTGCTCGTCAGCCTGGGCGCCAGCGGCTGGACCCGGTCGCGTGTGCTGGGCTGGACGACCAGCGGCATCGCCGCGATCGGCGTGCTGTTCACCATGCTGCTGGTGCTCGGCTAAGCGTCCGCGAAAATTACGTTAACCATCAACTGTTTCGGCGCGGGACAGCGCGAAATCCGTTGGCGCGACGGTAACCCGAATCGGCTAGATGGAATGCCTCCTCTTTTCGAGCGGGTGGGTATTCTCGTTGTTCTGGCGGCGTTTCACGCAGATGCAGATGCGCGGACTGGCAGCGGCGGCGCTCGCCTCGCTGATCGGCGCCGGCTTCTCCGCCCAGGCACTCTCGCCCGCGCCGGCCAAGCCCGAGCCGGTCCCGACTCCGACCGGCTACGAGGCCGAGGATCATTTCCCCGGCGCCGCCAACTATACCGCGATTGCGGACGACGCGGCGGTGACACCCGGCACCACCGGCACGATCGAGCTGCCCAGCACGCCGGTTCCCGAAAATGCCGTGGTCGATGCCTCGATCCAGGCGGCCCGCCCCTTCGCGCTGAAGGGCAGCACGCTCGACAAGGGCCGCGCGCTGCAATGCCTGACCGACGCGATCTATTACGAGGCGGCGCGCGAGCCGGATGACGGGCAGCGCGCGGTGGCGCAGGTGATCCTCAACCGGGTGCGCCACCCCGCCTTCCCCGCCACGGTGTGCGGCGTCGTCTATCAGGGATCGGAGAAGCGCGGCTGCCAGTTCAGCTTCGCCTGCGACGGATCGATGACCCGCGGCGCCCCTGCCCGTTATGCCTGGCTGCGCGCGCAGAAAGTCGCCGCGGCGGCGCTGAACGGCAGCGTGTTCGCGCCCGTCGGCGAGGCGACGCACTACCATACCTTCGCGGTGACCCCGGTCTGGAACCGCAGCCTGGTGATGACCGGCGTGTTCGGCGCGCACTTCTTCCATCGTTGGAAGGGCTGGTGGGGCACTGCCGCGGCCTTCAACCAGGTCTATCGCGGTGGCGAGCCGCTGCCGGAGCCCCATCCGGCCCTCGATCCCTTGCCCGTCCCGACGCCGACGCCGCTGGCGGTCTCGCCACTGAGCGGAGCCACGCCGACATCCGTGGCACCGACGGCACGCGCGGCGATCCAACCGGACTATGCGAACAGCGGCACGCCGACCAAGGCCTATGCCGCGTCCGCCGCTCCCGACTCGCAGATCCTCGACAAGTGGAAGGACAGCGGCAAGCCGCTGCGCTGACATGAAAACGGGCCCCGCCCTTCGGCGGAGCCCGTCGTCATCGGCCGTTCGCCGGGGGATCAGCGACGATGGCCGTTGCGGTCGTTCTTCTCGATACGGATCTTGGCCGAAAGCGCATCGAAGCGGCGGTCGAGATCGCGGCGCTCGGCCATCGTCAGGCCGGGACGCGAATTGCGATACTTAGCCTCGAGACGCGTCAGCGAATTGAACTCGGCGCGGAGCGAAGCGGCTTCGCGGCGGCTGAGCGCACCCGAGCGGATGCCCTGATCGATCCGGGCGTCGAGCCGAGCCTGGCGCGCATTGATGTTCTGCCACGCACCCTGGTCGTAGCCGTAGCGCGGCGCGGGGGCCGGGGCAGCGAATGCGGTGGCGGGAACAGCGGCAGCTGCGATGCCCAGGCCGGCGATGATCAGCGAAAACTTCTTCATGATGACTCTCCTCTTCGAAAACCGGACCGTCCCTTGCGGTCGACTGTCTTTATGGGAGGGAGCTGTGCCGAAGATGTGACGAAGATGATGGTTTAGTGTCACACTTTGTCGCAGCCGCGAAAGCTTCGTTCAGGAACGTTAATGCGAGCGCTCAGGCCGGCTCGAGCAGCCGCTCCGCCTGCGCGCGCGCCTCGTCGGTGATCTGCGCGCCGGAGAGCATGCGTGCGATCTCCTCGCGACGTTGCGCGGTGTCGAGCGGAGTCACGCCGGTGCGGGTGACGATCCCGTCATGGCTCTTGGCGATCAGCAGGTGCCTCGCACCCCGGGCCGCGACCTGGGGGCTGTGCGTCACGACCAGAACCTGCGCCGTGTCCGCCAGTCGCGCCAGCCGCTCGCCGATCGCACTCGCCACCGCCCCCCCAACGCCGCGATCGATCTCGTCGAAGATCAGCGTACGGGCGCCGCCTTCCTCGGCCAGCGCGACCTTCAGCGACAGGATGAAGCGCGACAATTCGCCGCCCGAGGCGATCTTGATCAGCGGCGCGAACGGCGCGCCGGGATTGGTCGAGACCTCGAACTCGACGCGATCCATGCCGGCCGGCGACCATTGCCCCTCGTCGAGCGGCTCGACCACGGTGCGGAAACGCGCGGCATCGAGCTTGAGCGGCTTGAGCTCGGCTTCGACTGCGGCATCCAGCCGCGCCGCGGCCTGGGTGCGGGCGGCGGACAGGGTGCGGGCAGCCTCGCGATAGGCGCGGTGCGTCTCCTCGACGGCCAGCTCGAGCTTCGCGATGCCTGCGCCGCCGCTGGTCAATCGATCCAGGCGTCCGCCAAGCTCGGTCAGCAGCGCCGGCAGCGCGTCGGGCTGAACGCGGTGCTTGCGGGCGATGCCGCGCAGCTCGAACAGCCGCGCCTCGTCCGATTCCAGCGCCGCGGGATCGAAGGCGAGCGCTTCGGCGGCGGCATCGACGCGATCCTGCGCCTCCCCGCCCTCGGTCAGCGCGCGATCGATCGCGGCGAGCGCGTCGCCGAGCGCCGGATGATCGTCGGCGATGCGTTCGAGGATACGCGCCGCCTGGCGCAGACGCGAAAGGCCCCCATCCGATCCCTCGAGCAGGTCGGCGATGGCCTGAAGTTCGCCGGCAATCCGCTCGCCGCGTTGCATTGCCGCGCGGCGCTCGGCGAGCTGCTCCTCCTCGCCTTCCTCAGGCGAGAGCGCCTGGAGTTCGGCGACAGCATGCTCCAGCCATTCGCGGTCGCGCTCGGCGGTGTCCTGCTCGGCGCGGGCGACGGCGAGCAGCCCCTCGGCTTCGCGCCAGGCCCGGTGGGCGATCGCTGCCGGCCCGGCATCGCAGCGCCCGAAGGCATCGAGCATCGCACGGTGACCGCGCGGATTGAGCAGGCCGCGTTCGTCATGCTGGCCGTGGATCTCGACGAGGTGCGGCGCCAGTTCGCGCAGCAGCCCCGCGGAGGCCGGCTGGTCGTTCAGGAACGCGCGGCTGCCACCGTCCGACTTGACGATGCGGCGGACGAGCAGGGGTTCGCCCGGCTCGAGCTCGAGCCCGTTCTGGGCGAAGAGATTGGCGATGGCGCTGTCGTGCGCGGGCGGCTCGAACGTCGCGGTCACCACCGCCTGCGCGGCCCCCTGGCGCACCAGCGAACTCTCGCCGCGCGCGCCGAGCGCCAACCCCAGCGCGTCGAGCAGGATCGACTTGCCCGCGCCGGTCTCCCCGGTGAGCACGCCCAGCCCCTCGCCGAACTCCAGGTCCAGCGCCTCGATCAGCACGACATCGCGGATGGCAAGCGCAGTCAGCATGCGCTCACCCTATTACAGGAACGGAGGACGAACGAAAGTGCGGATCAGTGCGCTGCGGGCGCCCCCGGCATCGCCTTCTCGACCTTGTCCTTGTTCTTCTGGATGAGGTCATAGGCGTGCTGGTACCAATCGGTGCCGGGATAGTTGGCGCCGAGCACGGCAGCCGATTTCTGCGCCTCGCCCGGCACGCCGAGCGCCAGATAGCATTCGGTCAGCCGCATCAGCGCCTCGGGCACGTGCGTGGTCATCTGGAAATTCTCGACCACGAGACGGAAGCGGATCACCGCCGCGAGCCACTGGCCGCGCCCCTCGTAGAAGCGGCCGATCTCCATCTCCTTGCCGGCGAGGTGATCGCGGACGAGGTCCATCTTCAGCCGCGCGTCGGAGGCATATTTGGTGTTGGGATAGCGGCGCGTGAGCTCGCCCAGCGAATCGAGCGCCTGCTGCGTGATCTTCTGGTCGCGGGTGACGTCGCTGATCTGCTCGTAATAGCTGAGCCCGATCAGATAATAGGCATAGGGCGCGTCGCGGTTGCCCGGATGCACCGCCAGGAAGCGCCGCGCCGAGGAGATCGCCTCGGGATAGTCCTGGTTCAGATAATAGCTGAACGCGCCCATCAGCTGCGCGCGGCGCGCCCAGACCGAATAGGGATGCTGGCGCTCCACTTCGTCGAACAGCGCGGCGGCCAGCTTGTACTGATGCTGGTCGAGCCGCTGCTTGGCTGCGCTGTAGAGCGTGCCGACGTCGCGGGCGACATAAGGAAGGTCGGTCTTGGCACCGCCCCTGGAACAGCCGGCGATCGAAAGAGCCAGCACGGGCACGATGGCGAGCGTGAGCGCGCGACGGAAAGACATTTGC
>JBEVLV010000008.1:0-20889 GCA_040508955.1 Sphingomonas sp.
CTACGCCGCCGATCGCGGGAGTGGGCAGGATGGCGGAGCCGCCACCCGTCGCCTTGCTCTCGTTATACAGGCTGACGTTGCCCGACACGATCGGGAAGTCGAGCGCGCGGCACGCCTCGCCCATGCCTTCGAGGCAGCCGGTGATCTGGCCCATGATCTCGGGGCGCTGGGGGTTGGCGAAGTTGAGGCAATTGGTCACCGCGAGCGGCGTCGCGCCGACCGCGCAGAGATTGCGCCATGCCTCGGCGATCGCCTGCTTGCCGCCCTCGACCGGGTCGGCGAAGCAATAGCGCGGAGTGCAGTCGGTGGTCATCGCCAGGCCCTTGTCGGTGCCGTGGACGCGGACCACCGCGGCGTCGCCGCCGGGGCGCTGGACGGTGTCGGCACCGACCATGTGGTCATACTGCTCCCAGATCCAGCGGCGCGAGGCGATGTCGGGCGACGCCATCAGCTTGAGCAGGTCCGCGGCGACGTCTTTGCTCTCGGGCACGTCGGTCAGCTCGGGCCGCTTGGGCGTGGGGACGTGCGGGCGATCGTAGAGCGGCGCCTCGTCCGCCAGCGGCGCGAGCGGGATGTCGGCGACGGTCTCGCCCTTCCACTTCAGCACCATGCGGCCGGTGTCGGTGACATGGCCGATCACCGCGAAGTCGAGCTCCCATTTGCGGAAGATCGCCTCGGCGAAATCCTCGCGGCCGGGCTTCAGGACCATGAGCATCCGCTCCTGGCTCTCGCTCAGCATCATCTCGTACGGCGTCATGCCGGTCTCGCGCTGCGGCACGTCGTCCATGATCAGCTCGATGCCGACGCCGCCCTTCGACGCCATCTCGACCGAGGAGGAGGTGAGGCCGGCGGCGCCCATGTCCTGGATCGCGACGATGGCGTCCGATGCCATCAGCTCCAGGCACGCCTCGATCAGCAATTTCTCGGTGAAGGGATCGCCGACCTGGACGGTGGGGCGCTTCTCCTCGCTGTCCTCGCCGAAATCCGCCGAGGCCATGGTCGCGCCGTGGATGCCGTCGCGGCCGGTCTTGGAGCCGACATAGACGATCGAATTGCCGACGCCCGAGGCGGCCGAATAGAAGATCTTGTCCTGATCGGCGACGCCGACGGTCATCGCGTTGACCAGGATGTTGCCGTCATAGGCCGGGTGGAAATTGACCTCGCCGCCCACGGTGGGGACGCCGACGCAATTGCCATAGCCGCCGATGCCATGGACGACGCCGGCGATCAGGTGGCGCATCTTGGGATGATCGGGCCGGCCGAAGCGCAGCGCGTTCATGTTCGCCACCGGGCGCGCGCCCATCGTGAACACGTCGCGCAGGATGCCGCCCACACCCGTCGCCGCGCCCTGATAGGGCTCGATGTACGAGGGGTGGTTATGGCTCTCCATCTTGAAGATTGCCGCCTGGCCGTCGCCGATGTCGATCACGCCGGCATTCTCGCCGGGGCCGCAGATCACCTGGGGACCTTCGGTGGGGAGCTTTTTCAGATGGATGCGGCTCGATTTGTAGCTGCAATGCTCCGACCACATCACCGAGAAGATGCCGAGCTCGGTGATATTGGGCTCGCGGCCCATCGCAGTCAGGACGCGGGCATATTCTTCGGGCGACAGGCCGTGTTCGGCGACGACTTCGGGCGTGATCTGAGTCATGAGGCGAGCCCTTAGCGGCGGGAGCGCGGTTCGTCACCCCGGAGCGTGTCGAGTTTGGCGCGCGGGCAGGGTTGCGATAAGGGTGGCGCAGGCCGGGCGGGGGCGCACCACCTGTGAAGGAGCCGTCATGGCTGGAATCCTTGCCTTCGCCAAACGCCTGGTGGCTGGCGCCACGCTCCTGCTCGCCGCGTCGACCGCCGCACCCGTTGCGCAGGCCGCGCCGGGCGAAGTGGTGGCGTCGACGCCGATCGGTGGCGCGCCCGAGGGCTCGACCGCGTATCGCATCCGCTATCGCTCTTCCGACAAGGATGGCCGGCCGATCGTCGTCAGCGGTGCGGTGATCGTGCCGGCGGGTGCCGCGCCCGCTGGCGGACGCCCGGTCGTCGTCTGGGCGCACGGCGCCTCGGGCATTGCCGAGGGATGCGGACTTTCCGACAAGCCGGGATTGTTCAATCAGATCGCCGGGCTGAATGCATTGCTCGCGGCTGGCTATGTGGTCGCCGCTCCCGACTATCAGGGCCTGGGCACGCCAGGCCCGCACCCGTTCCTGGTCGGCGCGGCAAGCGCGCACAGCGTGCTCGATTCGGTGCGGGCGGCGCGCGCCATGCCGGCGGCGCGGGCCTCGGGCCGCTATGCCCTGTGGGGAGAATCGCAAGGCGCATTTTCCGTATTGTGGGCCGGCAAGCTTGCCGCGCGCTATGCACCGGAGCTTGAGCTGGTCGGTGTCGCCGCCGCGGCCCCGCCGACCGATCTCAAGGCCAATCTGACCGGCGGCACCAACGCGGCGGTACGCGCGTTCCTGACCGCCTATGCCGCCGAGAGCTGGTCGAAAGTGTACGGCGTACCGCTGACCAGCGTGGTCAAGCCGGCCACCGCCAAGCTGATCGGCGCGATCGCCCGCAACTGCGTGTCGCTCGACGGGTTCGCGCTGCGCACCAAGATCGGCATGCTGCGGCTCGCGCACCAGCTGCGGAAGGTGGACCTCGCCGCTTCTCCGCGATGGGCCGCGCTGATGCGGGAGAATTCGGTGACGCCCGCCGGGCTAACCATGCCGCTGCTGATCGCGCAGGGCTCGGCGGATGCGATCGTCGCCCCGGCGGTGACGCGCGCCTTTGTCGACAGGCTCTGCGCGCGCGGCGCTGCGGTGCGCTTCGTGCCGATCGACAAGGGCGACCATGTATCGGTCGCCAAGCGCTCGGCGGACGTGACCACGGACTGGCTCGCCGACCGGTTCGCCGGCAGGCAGGCGATTGCCGATTGCAGGAGGTCCGGATAGGTACGAGAAATAACCTAGAAGCGTTTCGGAAAGATCGTAAACTATAATTGCCCGGTAACCCGCGGCCGATAAGGTGCAGTCATGTCGGCGTATCCATGGATTGATGCGTTTCAGGGACGCGATAACGACGGCAATGAGGTCGTCCCGCTCCCTGCCTCTTGGGAATGCGACCTCGCCACGGACGGGCTGCGCTGGTCGCCCGGCGTGTACGACCTGTTCGGATTGCCGCGGGATGCGCGGCTGCGGCGGGACGCGGTCGTCGCCATGTATGTCGACGATTCGCGCGCTGAGCTCGATCGGCTGCGCACCGAGGCGATCGAGCGGTGCGGCAGCTTCACCTTCGACGCGCAGATCCGCCGCGCCGATGGCGCGCTGCGCTGGATCCGGATCACCGCCGACGTCATAACCAAGTACGGCAGGGCAATGCGGCTCTACGGCACGAAGCAGGACGTCACCGCCGAGGTCGAGCGTCGCGAAGCCTAGGCTTCGCGCGCGATGCTGGCGAGGTTGACGGTGTGGGTCCCGACGCGCGGGATCACAAAATCTTGCGCACCTTTTCCGGCGGGCGGCCCAGTCGGACTCCCTTCTCGGTCTCGACCAGCGGGCGCTCGATCAGGATCGGATCGGTGACCATCGCGTCGAGGATCTCGTCGCCCGACGCGTGCTTGAGCGCGCGAGCGGCGTCCTCGGCCATGCGCAGACCCTCGCGTGGGGTCATGCCGGCCCGGGCATAGAGCTCCGCCAGCTTCGCGCGGCCGGGCGGGGTCTTGAGATATTCGACGATCTCGACCTCGACGCCCGGTGTCTCGTTCAGGATCGCCAGCGTCTCGCGCGACTTCGAGCAGCGCGGATTATGGTAGATGGTCGCCTTCACATTCGGTCCCTTGGCAATGCCGGCGTCATTTCGCCGCCGGCTTCAGATATTTGTCGAACCAGGCAACCGTCCGCTTCAGCGAATCGAGCTGGTTCTCGCGCTTCTGAAAGCCATGTCCTTCGGCCGGATAGAAGACGGTTTCGACGACATTGCCCTTGGCCTTCAGGATATCGTTGACCTCCTGCGCCTGGCCGCGCGGCACGCGGATGTCATTCTCGCCCTGGATCGTCAGCAGCGGTGCCTTGGCGTTGCGGATATAGGTGAGCGGCGAGGCGGCGTCATAGACCTTGGGATCGCTCTCCGGCGTGCCGAGCAGACCGCGCTGATAGGCTTTCAGCTGCTCGTCCTGGTCGCGGTACATCGTCCGCCAGTTGATGATGCCGAACCACTGGACGGCGGCGGCGAACTCGTCGGGCGCGCGGCCGATCGCCATCAGGGTCATGAACCCGCCATAGCTGCCGCCGAAGATGCCGACGCGCTTGGGGTCGACATAGCCGGTGGCGACGAGGAAGGTCTTCGCCGCGACCGTGTCCTTCAGGTCGCCGCCGCCCAGATCCTTGAAATTGGCGTCCTGGAACGCCTTGCCATAGCCGGTCGAGCCGCGGAAATTGGGCTGGATCACGATATAGCCGCGGCTGGCGAAGGCGGTAGCGTAGCGGCTGTACCCGTCCTGCGCCTGCCCGGTCGGGCCGCCATGCGGCAGCACGATCGCGGGATTGGTGCCGTCGCGCTTCAGGTTGGCGGGCATGGTGACGATCGCGCTGACCAGCGTGCCGTCGAAGCTCTTGTAGGTGACGACCTGCGACTTGGGCAGCGCATCGGGCAGCAGGCTGGCGATGGCGAGCTGGGTGGCGGGGCGCGAGACGCCGCTCGCCAGGTCATAGAGATAGAGATTGCCCGGCGAATCCGCGCCCGAATGGTTGATCATGATCGTGCGGCCGTCGGGCGAGCGCGGCTCGCTGCCGACCGCGTAGTTCACCCCCGGCGGGATCGACAGCGGAGTCTCGGCGCCGGTTGCGAGATCGAGCTTGTAGAGCGTGCTGCGCGTATCGGCGTTGGTGCCGAAGATCAGCGCCTTGCCATCGCGGGTGAAGATGTTGGGCATCTGCTCCCACGGCGTCGGCTTGAGCCATTTCCACTTGGCCGTCGCGGTCTCGTAGAGGCCTGCGTGCATCTGGCCGCCCTCATCGGTCGCGACGGCGATCCACTTGCCGTCGGCGGTAGCGTCGGCAGCGCTGTAGACGGTATCGGGCTTGGCGATCAGCTTCGTCGCGGCGCCGGTGGCGACGTCGATCCGCCAGACCTCGCCCGCCTTCGAATCGACGCGGTCGCGATTCGCGATCAGCGCCTTGCCGCCGTCGATCCACGCGACCGGCGACCAGCCATATTGCGGATCGGCCTCCTTGGTCAGCACCCGGATCTTGCCGTCGGCGTCCATCACCGCGACGTTGGACTGGCCTTCGGACTTGAGCTTGGTGGTGAGCGCGACCAGCCCGCCGCTGGGGCCGACCAGCACGCCGGTTTCCCGCCGATCGGGGGTGTTGGTGAGGTTCTCGACCGCGCCGCCGTTCACCGGCACGCGATAGATGTCGGTATATTCGTTGCCGCCGACATCCTGCTGGAAATAGAGATACTTGCCGTCGGCTGAGGCGGCGAGACCGCTCTGTGTGTCGTCGGACTGGGTGAGCTGGACGGGCCAGCTGCCCGCGGTGTCGGTCCGCCAGATATTGGTGCGGCCGGTAAGGTTGGTCGCGACGAAGATCTGCTTGCCGTCGATGCTCCAGGCGACGCTGCCGAGCGTGCGCGAGGCACCGATATCCTCGATCGGCACGGCGCGGGCATCGGGATTGGCGGGGGAGGCGACGCTTTTCGGATCGGTGACGGGCCGTTCGGGCGTCTTGACCTGGGCGGCGGCGGGCAGCGCGAGAACGAGCGCGACGGCGGTGGCGGCGAGCAGATGCTTCATGTCGATTCTCCCCCGATTTGAGGGCGATCCTGACAGACTGGCGGAGGAGGGGGAAGAGCGCCGCCCCCCATCCGTCACCCCGGACTATTCAGTCGTCCTGCTTGGCCAGCCACTCTTCCAGCCATTTGATCGTATAGTTGCCGGCCTGGAAGTCGGGATCGTCCAGCAATGCCTGGTGGAGCGGGATGGTGGTCTTCATCCCCTCGATCACGAATTCCTCGAGCGCGCGGCGCAGGCGCATCAGGCAGCGCTCGCGGGTCGAGCCATAGACGATCAGCTTGGCGATCATGCTGTCGTAATAGGGCGGCACCCGATAGCCGGCGTAGAGCCCGCTATCGACGCGGACGTGCATGCCGCCCGGCGCGTGGAACTGCTTCACCGTGCCCGGCGAGGGGGCGAAGGTGCGCGGATCCTCGGCATTGATGCGGCATTCGATCGCATGGCCGCGGAAGTTGACGTCCTCCTGGCGGCACGACAGGCCATGGCCCTCGGCCACGCGGATCTGCTCGCGGACCAGGTCGATACCGGTGATCATCTCGGTCACCGGATGCTCGACCTGGAGGCGGGTGTTCATCTCGATGAAGTAGAACTCGCCGTCTTCCCACAGGAACTCGATCGTGCCGGCGCCGCGATAGCCCATGTCGGACATCGCCTTGCTGACGATCGCGCCCATCCGCGCGCGATCCTCGGCGCCGAGCACCGGGGAAGGGGCCTCCTCGAGCACCTTCTGGTGGCGGCGCTGGAGCGAGCAGTCGCGCTCGCCGAGATGGATGGCGTGGCCGTTACCGTCACCGAACACCTGGAATTCGATGTGGCGCGGATTGCCGAGATATTTCTCGAGATAGACGGTGGCGTCGCCGAACGCGGCCTTCGCCTCGCTGCCGGCCTGCTGCATCAGCGTCTCGAGCTGGTCCTCGCTGGCGCAGACCTTCATGCCGCGGCCGCCGCCGCCCGATGCCGCCTTGATGATCACCGGATAGCCGATGCGCGCGGCGATCGCCTTGGCCTCGTTCACGTCGCTGATCGCGCCGTCCGAGCCGGGGACGAGCGGCAGGCCCAGGGCACCGGCGGTGCGCTTGGCCTCGACCTTGTCGCCCATCGTGCGGATATGCTCGGGCTTGGGCCCGACGAAGATGATCCCGTGCGCCTCGACGATCTCGGCGAACTGGGCGTTCTCCGAGAGGAAGCCATAGCCCGGGTGGATCGCGTCGGCGCCCGAGATCTCGGCGGCCGAGATGATGTTCGGGATGTTGAGATAGCTCTCCGCCGCGCTCGGCGGCCCGATGCAGATCGCCTCGTCCGCCAGGCGGACGTGCATCGCGTCGGCATCGGCGGTGGAGTGCACCGCCACCGTCTTGATGCCCATCTCATGGCATGCGCGATGGATGCGCAACGCTATTTCGCCGCGATTGGCGATCAGGAGCTTCTTGATCTCGGGCATTGTGGCTTACTCGACCACGACAAGTGGCTGGTCGAATTCCACGGGCTGGCCGTTCTCGATGAGGATCGCCTTCACCGTGCCGGCGGCCGGCGCGTGGATCGGGTTCATCACCTTCATCGCCTCGATGATCAGCAGCGTGTCGCCCGCGGCGACCTGCTGGCCGACCGCGACGAACGCCTTCGCCTCGGGGTTGGGCTTCAGATAGGCGGTGCCGACCATCGGCGACTTGACCGCATTCGCGGTCGAGGCGGCCACGGGGGCGGCTTCAGCGGCTACGGGTGCCGCGGCGATCGGTGCGGCAGGGGCCGCAGCGGCGGGTGCCGCATATTGGACCGGCGCGGCCTGCACGGTGCGCGCGACGCGGACCCGGCGTTCGCCGTCCTCCACCTCGATTTCGGTGAGCTGCGTATCGTCCAATACGGCGGCGAGCTGACGCACCAGGTCGATATCGACCTGCATCGCTCCCGTCTTGTCGTTCTTGTCGGCCATGCGACCCTTCTTTTCGATGAAACCGCGCCCTCTGTCAGAAGCGCGCGGCGGCTTCAAGCGCAAGCATATAGGAAAGCGCCCCGAAGCCGGCCACGGTTCCCCGTGCGGCCCGCCCCACGAAGCTCGTGTGGCGGAAGTCCTCGCGGGCGTGCGGATTGGAGAGATGGACCTCGATCACCGGCGTTTTGATGCTCTTCACGGCATCGTGCAACGCGATCGAAGTATGGGTGTAGCCACCCGGATTGAGAATGACCGCCTTGGCGCCGTAAGCCTGCGCCTCGTGCAGCCAGTCGATCAGATGCCCTTCGTGATTCGACTGGCGCAGGTCGATCTCGAGATCGAGCTCGCGCGCCCGGTCCTCCATCTGCCCGGCGATGTCGTCCAGCGTGTCGGATCCGTAGATTTCAGGCTCGCGCAGGCCCAGCAGGTTCAGGTTCGGGCCGTTCAGGACGAAGATCGTATCGGCCAAAGCGAAGCCCCATTCTCGTTGTCGATGGCGCTCAATAGCGGGTCGTCTCCCGTAGCGCAAAATCGATCGTGCGGAACCGGCCGTTAAGGGCAAGTGGGCGAAACAGGCGCGACTGGATTCGGAGGGGTCGCCGTGATCATTGCGTTTCTCGCGCTCGTTTCCGCCGTCGCGCCTGGACGGAGTCAGGAAAAGCCGAAGCCCTGCACGGTGTCGGACGGCCCGCGCGTGAAGAAGATCGATCCGCGCTATTGCCGGATGCTCGAAGAGATCAGCAAGCCGCCGGTCGAGGAGCACGTGACCCGCGTGAAACTTGATGTCAGCGCCGCCGGCGCCGTGGAGCGTTGTACTGTCGTGGCCAGCAGCGGTATCCCGAAAGTCGATGACGCGGCCTGTGCCGGCTTCGCGAAGGCCGGGTTCAAACCTGCTGTCGATTCCGCCGGCAGGCCGGTCCAGTCCAGCACCATTGTCAAGGTCAGGTTTAAGATCGAAGGCTGACCCGCTACGCTGGACAAGCGCCGCCAGCGGCCCATATGGGCACCCGACGGAGATACGGAATGGCGCATACGGACGGCACGGTCAGCATCACGGTCAATGGCGAGCACAAGCGGATATCCGCGGGCCTTACCATCGTCCAGCTCGCCGAGCAGCTCGGCCTGGTGCCCGAGAAGATCGCGGTGGAGCGCAACCTGGAGGTCGTGCCGCGCTCGACCCTCGGCCAGGTGATGGTCGACGACGGCGACGAGCTGGAGATCGTCCACTTTGTCGGCGGCGGCGATCACGGTGCGCCGGTGAAGGACGATAGCTGGAGCGTGGCGGGCAAGACCTTCCGCTCGCGGCTGATCGTCGGCACCGGCAAGTACAAGGATTTCGAGCAGAACGCGGCGGCGGTCGCGGCGTCGGGCGCCGAGATCGTCACCGTGGCGGTGCGGCGGGTGAACGTCAGCGATCCCAAGGCGCCGATGCTGACCGACTATATCGATCCCAAGAAGATCACCTATCTGCCCAATACCGCGGGCTGCTTCGACGCCGAATCGGCAATCCGCACGCTGCGCCTGGCCCGCGAGGCGGGTGGCTGGGAGCTGGTGAAGCTCGAGGTGCTCGGCGAGGCGCGGACGCTCTACCCGGACATGGTCGAGACGCTGCGCGCGACCGAGATCCTGGCGAACGAGGGCTTCAAGCCGATGGTCTATTGCGTCGACGATCCGATCGCCGCGAAGCGGCTGGAGGATGCCGGCGCGGTGGCGGTGATGCCGCTGGGTGCGCCGATCGGCTCGGGCCTGGGCATCCAGAATCGCGTGACGATCCGGCTGATCGTCGAAGGCGCCAAGGTGCCGGTGATCGTCGATGCCGGCGTCGGCACCGCGTCCGACGCGGCGGTGGCGATGGAACTGGGCTGCGAAGGCGTCCTGATGAACACCGCGATCGCCGAGGCCAAGGACCCGATCCTGATGGCGGCGGCGATGAAGGCGGCGGTGGAGGGCGGACGGCTCTCCTATCGCGCCGGGCGGATGGGCAAGCGCATGTACGCCGATCCGTCGAGCCCGCTGGCGGGGCTGATCTGATGCGCGTGGGGCTGATCGCCGCGACGGCGCTGCTCGCGCTCGGCGCCTGTCATCCGCGTCAGTCGAACGAGCAGCCGGTGAATGCCGGACCGATCTCGGCCGAGCCGGTGACGCTCGAAGCGGCGGACGGCGTGAAGATCGCCGGCGTCTATACCAAGGCCACCCACCCTAAAGCGTTGCTCCTGCTGTTCCACCAGGCGGATTCGGGCAAGGACGAATATGCCCTGATCGCGCCGCGGCTGGCCGAGGCCGGCTATTCGTCGCTGCGGATCGACCAGCGCGCGGGCGGCACGCTGTTCGGCGTCAACGAGACGGTGAAGGGGCTGGGCTGGTCGACCAGCTATTACCAGGCGAAGCCCGATCTGGAGGCAGCGCTGACCTGGGCGCAGGACAAGAACCTGCCGGTGATCCTGTGGGGCAGCAGCTATTCGGCCTCGCTGGTGTTCATGGTCGCCGCCGACCATCCGCAGAAGGTGCGGGCCGTGATGGCCTTCTCGCCCGGCGAATATTTCTCGAAGCCGGACATGATCGCCAAGGCGGCGGCGGGCGTGAACGTGCCGGTGTTCGTTACCTCGGCGCAGGACGGCAAGGAGATCGACGCGGCGCGCGCCATCCTCAAGGCCGTGCCGGTGGCGGGCAAGGAACAGTTCGTGCCCAAGTTGGGCGGCGTCCACGGTTCCTCGACCCTGCTGCGCGAGAAGAATCCCGGCGGCGCCGAGGAGGCGTGGAAGGCCGTGCTGGCATTCCTGGCGGGCGTGACCAAGGGCTGAGCCCGGGACGGGCGGGGTATCCGCCCGTCCATTGTCGCGAGCCTGCATATGTCTCGAAATGGGGCGTCTTGCAGCCTCCGCGGAAGTATCATTTTCCTGTCATGTTTGGGCGATAGCCAGGATTGGGACAGTCGCCCAGGTATTTGGCGATCGATCTTACGATTATCCGTATCGGTCTTGCTGATTCGCGAAGTGATCGGCTTCGCGTTGGCGCGCCTGTCGTTCAACAGCAGGGGAATTACTTGTGGTCGCTACTATAACGAAACTTGCTTGCGCTGCCGCACTTACCTTTTCGGCCGCCTCGGCGCAGGCGCAGGAAGTCGTCACCAATGGCGATTTTCAGTCGGGCCTGACGGGCTGGACTGCCTATACCACGCCGAACGGTACGATCGCCGAGCTTCCCAGCCTTCCGGGCGCGCCGGCGCCGCAGAATGCCTCGGTCGTCTCCTTCAACGTCACCGGTTCGGGCGCGACGAGCGCGCTGTTCCTGAATGCGGGCAAGGCCGACAGCCCCTATGGCTCGGGCCCCCAGGAGGGCGGCGGCGTCTTCCAGATGTTCACGACGACGACGAACGGCATTGCCAGCTTCTCGGCCGATATTGCAGCCCAGTTCAACAGTATGAGCGGCTCGTTCGGTCTCGGCCTGGTCAGCGTCCTGCTCGATGGCGTCGTAATGGACAGCTACGAGTTCCCCGGCGTCGCCGCGGGCCCGGCGACGCTGCGCAGCACGCTCGATTTCACCACCAACCTGGCCGCCGGCACGCACAAGCTGTCGCTCCAGGCGACGCGCATCTTCGGGCCCGGCCGTGGCGTCACCTCGCAATATTTCGACAATGTCTCGCTCAACGTGACGCCGGTGCCCGAGCCGGTCAGCTGGGCGATGATGCTGGGTGGTTTCGGCCTTGCCGGCGCGGCGATGCGCCGTCGTCGCAGCGTGAAGGTGGTTATCGCCTGATCGCGTCTCCATTCGTCACATGAACGAGAGCCGTCGGCCGCGAGGCCGGCGGCTCTTTCGTTGGGTGCGGTTGAATGCCCGCAGTCCGAGTCGGGAGCGCGTCTCGAATCGTCCCGCATCGACCCGTCCAAATTGGTCTGATTCGGCACAGCTTCGATTGCGCCTCAGCTTCGAAAGTCTGCAAAATCGCGCATATCTGATGGAAAGCGCATCAGATTTCCTGCCTGATCGATTTGGTCTGAATCCGGATGAACTTTGAGTTAAAAACCTGTAAACGCTACAAGATAACAAGAACAACTGTGTCGCGCTTTAGCTGGCGCATTTGTGCGCCCCAATGAGGGGACTTGTATGTCGAGGAACATCGTTTTCGCTACCGCCGCTGCGCTCATCGCATTCGCGGCACCTGCTTCTGCTCAAAACCTGGTTACCAATGGCAGCTTCGAATCCGGCTTTGCCGGCTGGACGCTCGGCAATGTCGGCGGCGGTACCGCACCCGTCGTGATTCCTTACGGCAGCCCGAGCGGCTATCCGGGCGGCGCGTTCGGCGAGCCGATCGGGCCGAATGGCGTGACGAGCCTCAGCCCCGACGCGGTGGGCGGTTCGGTCGCCTATTTCTCGTCGGACACCGCCAATCCCGATTCGATCACGCAGACGATCAACCTGATCGCCGGCAAGACCTACAATATCGGGTTCGATTATTATGCACCGGCGAACGGCATCGCCAATCCGTTCGATGCGACGCTGGCGTTCCTGATCGACGGCCTGCCGGCGGGCGGCGTGCTTACCGCGGGCAGCGGTAGCGGCACCGCGGCACAGACCTGGTTCAACTTCAACACCTCGTTCGTTGCCGGCGCGACCGGCCCCGCTTCGCTCACCTTCGAGTTCCGGGGCCTCGGCGTGACTGCCGCGGATTTCGCGGTCGATCGCGTCTATGCGGTCGCCGCGGTTCCCGAGCCGGCGGCCTGGGGCATGATGATCGGCGGCTTCGGCCTGGCCGGTGCGGCGATGCGCCGCCGTCGGGTGCGGGTCGCCTACGCGGCCTGATCCTCGTCGCTTGCATTGGAGCGGGGTCGGCACTGCCGGCCCCGTTTCCTTTTGCGCCGTTCAGTCCTTCTTGCGCGCCAGCCAGATCGAGCGTCCGCCGGTGGCGAAGTCGTCGGGCGCAAAGGCGATCTCGATCAGGCCGAGCTCGGCGAACAGCGCCCGATACTCGGCGGGGTCGAGGCTGGCGTGATAGAGCGGCTCGTCGAACTGGCAGCCTATGACCTCGCCTTTGGCCGGGCCGGTATTGAACAGCAACATGCCGCCGGGAAGCAGGCAGGCGGCGATCCGGGCGATCATTGCCGACTGATCGGCGCCGCGCAGGTGAAACAGGCTGTCCCAGGCGAGCGCGCCGTCGAACCCGCCGTCGATCGGCGTGGTGCGCATGTCGCCGTTCAGCCAATGATGCTTGGGGAAGCGCGTGCGGGCGAGGCCGATCATCGTTGCGGATATATCTACTCCGGTCAGTCGATGGCCGCGATCGATCAGGTAGCGGTCGATCGGCTCGCCGCTGCCGCAGCCCAGGTCGAGCAGTCGTGCGTTTCGCGGCGCGCCCAGCAGGAAGCGATCGAGCCAGGGCTTCTCGACGAACTGTCCGCGCCGCGCGGCATCGAAGGCATGCGCGTTGCGCTCATAATGTTCGGCAATCCTGTCAGGCATTTATGGAACCTCGCCGGGCGCGGACCGTTGATTTCTTCGAACGGACGGGCATGCAATCACGCGCCGGGTCCGCGCCTAGGAGTTTGAAATCATGGGTGAACTTACCGACAAGATCAAGGGCAACGTCAACGAGGCGATCGGCAAGGTCAAGCAGCACAGCAATGATCCCGATACCCGCGACGAAGGCGCCGCCCAGGAGATCAAGGGCAAGGCTCAACAAGCTGTGGGCAAGGTCAAGGGCGCGCTCGGCGACGACATCTGACGTCGGGCAGTCTGCTAGAGAAAAGGGCCGTTCCGGGAAACCGGGCGGCCCTTTGTCGTTCGGATGCTAGGTCGTGGGCCCATAAATCGCGAATGGCCGGAAGGGGGTGGGAAGCAGCCTGGCATTCCTCGCTCAAGGTTGTGGAAAGCGGTCGATCTCCTTGATAGCCTCTTTCGATGCACCCTGTTCGAACCTGCGCTTCGGCGATTTTTGTTACCTTGGTTACGATCGTCGCGTTCCGCGTGCCTGCGACGGCGCAGCAACAGTCCACACCATCGGGCGTTCAACTCGTCGCGCCGTTTCAAAAGGCCCCGGTTCCCGACCCATCTTCGACGTTGGGCTACAAGTTTGCCGACCTTGCCTCGATCGATCCTGGCAATCCTCTGGCCGAGGAAATTGCCAACCAGACACTAAGCTTGTTTGGGAGGGAGGATTTGATCGCTGGTAGCAGCGCGGATTACGCCTCCAACCGTTGCGAAGCGTTGGCCAATTCAGGTGACGTTTTTTCGGAAATCGAGAGCCGCGCTCTAAAAACCTCCATCGTTATCATCAATGAAAGCCACCAGCGCTCCGAGCATCGGGCCTTCACGGCGGAAGTCGCCAAGCGATTGCGGCCACTCGGCTATGATACGCTGGCGGTCGAAACGCTATCGAATCCCTTGCCCGGGACTGAGGATCAATACCTTCCGACCTTTCTGAAGCAGCCGAGCCTTCCCTATCTAGTCGACGAAGATGGCTTCTACCTTTCTGAAGCGGGCTTCGGGAGGCTCGGGCGGTCGGCGAAGGCGCTTGGCTACCGACTTGTCCCGTACGAACACAATGACGGAGGCCGCTCCCGGACATTGCCCCCCGCGCAACAGATCGCAGTTCGCGAGGAAGGCCAAGCCGATAACTTGGCCGCGTTCCTGAAGAGTCACCCCACCGCCAAGGTGCTGGTCCATGTGGGTTACTCGCATGCAGGAGAAGTCGCACAGCGGAATGGCGCGAAGTGGATGGCTGCGCGATTGAAACAAAAAACGGGTATCGACCCCCTAACCCTCTCCCAGACGACCTGCCGCGGTGGTAGCGACAAGCTCCACCTGGCGAGCCTGCCGGCCAGTGAGCCAGAGGGAATGTTCGACCTGATCGTCGATCATCCGGAGGCGCGTTTCGAACGGCATCGGCCAAAGTGGCGAAAGCTGTCGGGAGACCAAGTGGTGAGCATTCCGAAAGCCCTGCGCCCTGCGAGCGGCTGGCGAGTAATCGAGGCGCGCCCGGTCGGCGAACCGAATGCGTCCGTCCCGATGGACCGGGTCGCTATCCGGCCCGGCGAGGATGTCGCGCTCATGCTGCCGCCCGGCCGGTATAGTTTGCGGATCATTGATGTTGCGGCTGCCAAGAAGACGCCGTGATCGCCAATGTCAAAGAAGTGAGCTGCCGGCCATCAAGTTTGAAACGCCGATCGATCGACTTTGGGGCGTTGGCGGCCATCCGCGGTATGGGTCCCCAATCTAATCCTCCACGTAGAAGGCCCAGAGGTTGGGAGCGACCTGGCCAGCGGCGAAGCGCACCGGCAGGCGCGTGCTGCCCACTTCGCAGATCATGAACGAGAAGCTCTCGGTGGTATGGAGCGGATGCGGCAGGTTGACGGTGCGGCGGTCGATCCAGCGCCACTCCTGTTCCCAGACATTGATACCGCCGATGCGCAGTCGATCGCCGCGCTTGCCGACATGAACCGATCGCCAGTGCTGCATGGCCCCTCCCGTTTCCCCGCACCCTATAGCTCAGGGCGCACGACGACACTGCGGGGAAGAAGGTTGCCGCCCGAACAACCAACTCTCCGGGCGGCGATTAGTTCACAATAGGGTCACAAAGTCACGCGTCGACGAGCGTCCGATAGCGCGGGGCGACGTCGCGCTTCGAAAGATGCGGCGCCAGGGCCTGCCGCGCGGCGTCATAGGCCTGGTACAGGCCCTCATCGGCGAGCGGCGGGATGGTGACGGTCTCGCGGCGATCGAAGCCGACCAGCGAGGCATCGACCAGATCGTCGACCGCCATCACCATCTCGGGCGGGAAGGCGTCGACATCCTTGCCCGAACGCTCCCAGATCTCGGTGCGGGTCGCGCCGGGCAGCACCGCCTGGACGTGGACGCCGCTCTCGGCGAGCTGCTGCGAAAGCGACAGCGAGAGGTTCAGCAGATAGGATTTGGTGCCGCTATAGACACCGTCGAACATCTCGGGGGCGAAGGCCAAGACCGAGGCGATGTTGACGATCGCGCCTGCGCCGCGCGCCTTGAACGCCTTGCCGGCGGCCGAGGCCAGCAGCGTCGGTGCGGTGATGTTGAGCGCGATGATCCGCTCGAGCTGCGGCGCCTCGTTGTCGAGGATGCCGCCGTTCAGCGACATGCCGGCATTGTTGACCAGCAGGGTGATCGCGGCGTCGTCGGCCAGGCGCTTCGAGACGCGGTCCAGATCGTCGCCGTCGGTCAGGTCGGCGGGCAGGACCTCGATCGCGCGGCCGGTCTCGGCGCGCAGCGTGGCGGCGAGGGTTTCCATCCGGCCGGCGTCGCGCGCCACCAGGATCAGGTCATGGCCGCGGCGGGCCAGGCGATCGGCATAGACGGCGCCGATGCCGGTCGAAGCGCCGGTGATCAGGGCCGTACCCAGGGAAGAAGTGCTCATTTCGTATCTCCGTGCGGCCCGGAAGCGAGTCGCTTGCATTTTAATAGTAACTCACTATCATTATGCAATGGACACGAGAGAAGAAAATTTGACGGTCTGCCCGGTGGCGCGCGGATTGGCGCGGGTCGGCGATGCGTGGAGCATGCTGATCCTGCGCGACGTGAGCATCGGGCTGACCCGGTTTGACCAGCTGCGCACCAGCCTGAAGATCGCGCCGAACATCCTGACGGCGCGCCTGCGCGCGCTGACCGAGGCAGGGGTGCTGGAGAAGCGCCGTTACAGCGAGCGGCCGCCGCGCGACGAATATGTGCTGACCAGGGCGGGGCGCGACTTCCTGCCGGTGCTGCACGTCATCGGCGAATGGGGCCGGACGCATCACGGCGAGGGCGGCACGAGCCGCCTGGTCGACGAGGAGACCGGCAAGCTGGTCGAGCCGATGGTGGTCGACCGGCTGACCGGCGTGCCGCTTGAGGGCCGGGCGCTGCGCGTCGCCCAGCCCGACGATCCGCTGGTCAGCGGTTCCGGATCGCGGCGATCGTGGTTGCTGGAGTAATGATCTCGACGTCGGTCTTGAGGTGGAGCAGCTTGACCCCGGGCCGCTCCAGCGCGCGGGCGAGGGCGGGGGCGAACTGTTCGGTGGCCTCGACCGTTTCCGCCCAGCAGCCATAGGCCCGGCCGAGCGCGGCGAAATCGGGATTCTTCAGCGCGGTGCCGGAAAGGCGCGCGGGATATTCGCGCTCCTGGTGCATGCGGATCGTGCCATAGGTCGAATTGTCGACGACGATGACGAGCATGTCGGCGCCGTGCTGGACCGCGGTGGCGAGCTCCTGGCCGTTCATCAGGAAATCGCCGTCGCCGGCGACCGCCACCACCTTGCGCTCGGGCGCGCGCAGCGCCGCGGCGACGGCGGCGGGAACGCCATAGCCCATCGCGCCGGCAGTGGGGGCGAGCTGCGAGGGCTGCGGGCCGTAGCGCCAGTAGCGATGCCACCAGCCCGAGAAATTGCCGGCTCCGTTGCAGATGATCGTGTCCGCGGGCATCGCCTCGCGCATCGCGAGCACGCACTGGCCCAGGTCGAGCGCGACGCCTTCACGCGGCTTGGGGGTCGACCATTCGAGCCATTCGGCGTGCGCCTCGGCCCCGCCGAACTGCGGGGTCTGCGATGTCTCCTCGGCGTTGCGCTTCGCCGCGTGGAGGAGCTCCCAGACGAATTCGAACGGCTCGGCGCAGATCGGCCAATCGGTCTCATAGACCCGGTTCAGCTCGCTCGGGTCGGGATGCACATGGATCAGCATCTGGCCGGGATGATCCGGGGTGATCAGCGTATAGCCGTCGGTGGTCGCCTCGCCGAGCCGGGCGCCGATCACCAGCACCAGATCGGCCGATTTGATCCGCTGCGTGAGCTTCGGATTGGGGCCGTAGCCGAGATTGCCGGCCCAGACGGGCGAGCTGTTCGGAAAGGCATCCTGGCGCCGGAACGCGGCGGCGACGGGCAGCCCGCAGCTTTCGGCGAACTCGGCGAATTCCTGCCCCGCGCGCCGCGTCCAGCGCGCGCCGCCGACGATCGCGATCGGGGCCATCGCACGCGACAGATATTCCGCCACCTCGGTGACGTGCGTCGCATCGGGGAGCTGGAGCGGCGGATTGAGATAGCCGCGGTCGTTCGCCTCGACGACGTCGCACAGCATGTCCTCGGGCAGCGCGATCACCACCGGACCGGGGCGCCCGCTCATCGCGGT
Organism: Sphingomonas sp.; assembly: GCA_040508955.1. Lineage (GTDB taxonomy): Bacteria > Pseudomonadota > Alphaproteobacteria > Sphingomonadales > Sphingomonadaceae > Sphingomonas. Next base: position 17,817 of record JBEVLV010000008.1, read on the forward strand.
GGCATAGGCCCGCGCGACATATTCGGGGATGCGGGCGGCATCCTCGATCCGCGTCGCCCATTTGGCCAGCGGGGCGAACATCGCCGGAAGGTCGATCTCCTGAAAGCCCTCGCGGTCGCGCATGCCGCGGTCGACGTCGCCGATGAACAGGATCATCGGCTGGCTGTCCTGCATCGCGACATGGACGCCGATCGAGGCGTTGGTCGCGCCCGGTCCCCGCGTGACGAAGGCGACGCCCGGCCGCCCGGTCATCGCGCCGTCGGCGCATGCCATGAAGCCGACGCCGCCCTCCTGGCGACAGGTCACCAGGTCGATCTCGGGCGTGTCGTGCAGCGCGTCTAGCACGGCGAGGAAGCTCTCGCCCGGCACGTGGAAAATGCGGTCGCAGCCCTGGGCGAGCAGATTGTCGACGAGGATCCTGCCCCCGGTACGTGGTGCGGTCATTCTTGGAATCGCCATTCGATTAAGCGGGTGATGAGGTCCTGGGTAGGAGCGCCGTCGGCGTCCTTCGCGGGGGTGAAGCGTGCCCGCAGCGCGAGCAGATAGCAGGTGCGGATGTCGAGCGATTCATAGCCGCTCGTCCGGAGGATGTCGCAGCCGCTCACCTTGCCCTGCGCCGAGACGGTAACGCGTGCGGCCGCGGTGCCGGTCGCTTCCTGGCGCAACGCGTCGGGCGGATAGTCCTGGGTGGTGATCAGCGGCGTCGCGCTCGCCAGCGGTTCGGCATGGGTGACGGGCGGCTTGCCCGATCCCGGATCGACCTGGCCGCGCTCGAGGACGCAGCGGCGCAGCAGGTCGTGCGCGCGGCTGGTGCTCGCCGGCGTCAGAGTGAAGACGGTGCCCGGCGTCCCGCCATCGTCCATTCTGACCGTGGCCGCGCCGACCAGCGCATCGAACACCGGCTGCTCGACCAGCCCCGATACGCCATGGACCTCGTCGGCCGCCTGGCCGTCCATCGGCACGGTGAAACTGGCGGTGCCGATCGTCAGCTTCACCCGATAGGATTTGGCGGCCTCCTGCTTCCAGCCGGTGCCGGTGACGGTCAGCCCGTGCCGGCCGCCGGCGAACAGCATCAGCGCCAGCGTCGGGTTGGCATCGCCGCCCAGCGCCGTCTCGGCGACGCAGCCGCCGCGCGGGAGCTTGACGATGTTCCAGTTGCCGGTGGCGGCGAAACTGTCGGACTCCTGCGCCTGTGCCGGCACGGCAAACGGGAGCAGCAGGGCCAGGGCGAGCGGTTTCAGCATCCGCCCGACGATGGAGGCCCGGCCGGATCGCGTCAATCGGTCGCTTCTGGACCGGGGCATAGCGTGCGGTTAATCCCTGCGCATGCTGATCGTCGGAAGCCCTGTTTCGCCCTATGTCCGCAAGGTGATGGTCGCGCTGGCGCTGAAGGGCGTCGACTATGAACTCGATCCGATCGTGCCGTTCATGGGCAATGACGAATTCGGCCGGATCAGTCCGCTGCGCCGCGTTCCCGTGCTGATCGACGGCGACCTGATCCTCAACGATTCGACGGTCATCTGCGAATATCTGGACGAGGCCTGTCCCGGCCATGCGCTGCTGCCGAGGCACCCCGCCGATCGCGCCCGTGCGCGCTGGCTGGAGGAATATGCCGACAGCCGGCTCGGCGATCTGATCATCTGGCGGCTGTTCTTCGCCTGCACCGTGGCGCCGCGTCTCTACAAGCGCGAGCCTGATCCGGCGGACGTCGCCCGGATCCGCGACGTGGAACTCCCCGCAGCGCTCGACTGGATCGAGGCGCAGGCGCCGGCGGAAGGCTTTCTGTTCGATGCGGTGGGCATTGCCGACATCGCTTATGCCGCCTTCTTCCGCAACGCGACGCTGACCGGCTTTGCGATCGATCCGGCGCGCTGGCCGCGCACCGCGGCCTGGGTCGCGCGGGTCGAGGCGGTGCCGGCCTTCGCCGCCACGCTGCCGATGGAGCACGTCATCATGACGGCGCGCACGCACGAACGGAACGACGCGCTGCGCGCGATCGGCGTGCGGGTGGCCGAGAAGAGCTTCGGCGGCAGGTCGCCGCAGTCGAGCATCATGCTGGGCGAGATCGCCGTGGTCGCATCGTAGAACGTCAGCCGTTCATCGGAGCACGGCCTCCGCATCGACCAGCTTCAAATCGTGCATCTGATCGAGATAGGCCTCGTAATAGCCCTTGTGCGCCGCGCCGACGATCGCGAGCAGCCGCGTGCCGGGCGCCCGGCCGATCACCTCGCGGATATTCGCGACCATGCGCAGGTTCCGCGTCTCCCAATAGGCGACATAGCCGCGGCCGAAGCCTTGCGGCGAGGGTTCGACCAGCGCGGCGCCGAAATCGGACTGGTAGGTGCGCAGCGGCTCGGTCGGGGCGTTATAGGCGCGATACAAGGCGAGCACGCCCTCGGGATCCGCCAGCCCCGCCTCGAGGCGCTTGTCGTCGGCCTGGCGCGCATGCGTCGCGGGATTGTCCCAGGCGCGCGTGAGTGCTGCGCCATAGGCTTTCTGGTCCGCCGAGTCCTGCTGGTCGGCCGAATGGTCGTCGACGCTCCACACCCGCTCGAGCCCGAGCCGGGCCGCGAGCGGCGCGGCGACGAGGTTGGTCTCGTTCTGCCGGACCTTCAGCTTGTCCAGCCGTTCGGCCAGGGCCGTATCGAGGCCGTCGCCGGCATGGCGGTCGCCCTCGGGCAGCCGGAGCCACTGGACCAGTGCGGAGGCAGGTTCGCCTGCGGCCAGGAAGACCGCAGCGAGATGCCGCCGCTGCGCGGTTGAGGGGCCGGTCGGCCAGGCCGCCAGCAGGCGCTCGGCTTCCGCGTTCGCCGCAGGCACGTCGAGCCCGGTCGCGCGTTCCGCCGGCTTGGTGTCCGGGCAATAGTCATCGACGGTCTCGGCATAGCGCGCGGGATAGCGGCGCAGGCTGTCGCATTGCAGGCCGGACAGGTTCTCGGTCGCGATCGCGGTCGGGCGCCATGCCTCGAGCCGCTTCAGAAGCGGCTCGAGCAATTCGGGCCGGAAGCCCGGTGCCAGGCCGCTGAGATGCGCGGTTCCGAGCACCAGGACTTCGTTGGGCTTGCCCGCGGGC
>JBEVLV010000009.1:0-9775 GCA_040508955.1 Sphingomonas sp.
TGCCTACCTTCGTCATCCCCGCGAAAGCGGGGACCCATCTCGTGCAGGAGCCACGACTACAACGGCTGTAGTACAAAGGGGATGGTTCGGGAGATGGGCTCCCGCTTTCGCGGGAGTGACGGCAACCTATTGATGATCCAGCATCCCCAGGATGCGCTTCGCGATCACGTTGTTCTGGATTTCGGACGAGCCGCCATAGATTGATACCGCCTTGCCGAAGAGCCAGGTACGCACGTCCTTCAGCTCCTCGTCGGCGAAACCCTCGCCTTCCCAGCCGAGCCCGGCCATCCCGCGGATCTCGATCAGCAGTTCCGAGCGCTCCTGCATGATCCGCGCACCGACATTCTTCATGATCGAGGTCGCAGCCGACGGCCCCTGGTTCGACTTCGCCTCCATCGCCGCGCGTCGCAGCGTCAACATGAAGGCGCGCAGATCCATCTCGTGCCGGACGATCCGCGAACGCAGATCGGAATCGGCGATGCGGCCCTCGGCATCCACGCCGACATATTTCTTCGCCACCTGCCCCAGCGACGGCCCGGCGAACATCCGCCCCGCCGTCGATCCGCCGCCCGACAGGCTGTTGCGCTCGTGCTGGAGCAGCCTTTTGCCGATCGTCCAGCCCTCGCCCTCCGCGCCGACGCGATTGGCCTTGGGCACCTTCACGTCGGTGAAGAACGTCTCGCAGAAGGGCGAGGAGCCCGAGATCAGCCGGATCGGCTTCACCTCGACGCCGGGGCTGTCCATGTCGCAGAGCAGGAAAGTGATCCCCTCATGCTTCTTCGACCTGTCCGTGCGGACGAGCATGAAGCATTTGTCGGCCCATTGCCCGCCGCTGGTCCAGGTCTTCTGGCCGTTGACGACATAGTGGTCACCACGATCCTCGGCGAAGCATTGGAGCGACGCCAGGTCCGAGCCCGCGCCCGGCTCCGAATAGCCCTGGCACCAGCGCACTGTTCCCTTGGCAATCGCCGGGATATGCTCGCGCTTCTGTTCCTCGCTGCCATATTCGAGCAGGGTCGGGCCGAACATCATCACGCCCATGCCGCCGATCGGGTTCCAGGCGCCGGCGCGCGCCATCTCTTCCTGCAGCACGCGCGCCTCGGCGCGGGAAAGCCCTCCGCCGCCATATTCCTTCGGCCAGGTCGGCACGCCCCAGCCCTTCTCGCCCATCGCCCGCTGCCAGGCATCCTCCTCGGGCGAGTTCTTATGCGGCCCCTCGACCGCCGACATCGCATTATCCTTGCCCTTCAGGCCGGGCGGAAAGTTCGCCATCAGCCAGGCGCGGACCTCCGCGCGGAAATCCTCCAGCGCGTTGCCCGGCGCATCGATCTCGGATGCTGTAGCCACTTTTGCCTCTCCTGCGCTTGACCGGCGCCTGTTTCGAATTTGCGGTACGGAAACGCACGCGTCAAGCATCCGTATCGGAAATGGCTTTCCAACTCTCCGGACATATGCGATGTTCTTTTTTTGTTCACAGCAATCCTCGGAAACGAAACTGCGCACGCACGCGTAGGAACGGGCGACTTTTGTGACTTTTGGATCGGATGTGATCGGGTAGAACATCACCGAAGCCTGGGGAGAACAGATGCAGTTCCATCACCGCGCGGTGCCCATCGTCCTGTCGGCGGTGCTGATCGATTCGATCGGCTTCGGCATCGTCCTTCCTGTCCTCCCGCGCCTTGTCGTCGAGCTTGCGCATGTCGGGCTCGCCGATGCGACGCGGATCGGCGGCTATATGCTCGTCGCCTTCGCCGTCGCCCAGTTCTTCGCGGGGCCGGTGCTCGGCAGCCTGGGCGACAGCATCGGGCGGCGGCCGGTGCTGCTGTTGTCGATGCTCGCCTTCGCCGCCGATTATGCGCTGATGGCCGCCGCACCGACGATCGGCTGGCTGTTCGTCGGGCGCATCGTCGCGGGGATCGCCGGCGCGGTATACGGCCCCGCCAACGCCGTCCTCGCCGACGTCACGCCGCCCGAGAAGCGCGGTGCCACCTTCGGCCTGATGGGCGCGGCATTCGGTATCGGCTTCATCCTGGGGCCGGCGCTGGGCGGGCTGCTCGCCACCTTCGGTCCCCGCGCGCCGTTCATCGCCGCGGCCGCACTCGCCGGGCTCAACGCGCTGTGGATCCTGCTGGTGATGCCCGAGACGATGACGCCCGATCGCCGCCGCAAGTTCGACCTGCGCCAGGCCCATATCTTCGCGGCGTTCAAGCCGCTGTTCCACGCCGGCAACGCCAAGTGGCTGCTGCTCGCGGCCTTCCTCTGGCAGTTCGCGCACATGGTCTATCCGGCCACCTGGGCCTTTTTCGCGGAGCTTGCCCTGGGCTGGAACGAACAGGCGATCGGCTGGTCGCTCGCCGCCTCGGGCCTGGCGATGGCCACGATCCAGATGCTCGTCACGGGAAGGGCGATCGCCCGCTACGGCGAGGAGCGCACCGTGGTGTTCGGCATGCTGATCGGCGCCTCGGTGTTCGCCTGCTATTCCTTCGTGCGCGAGGGTTGGATGATCTATTACCTGATCGCGATCGGCGCGTTCCAGGCGTTGGTCTATCCCTCGATCAACGCCTTGCTCTCGCGCATCACGGACGCGTCGCACCAGGGGGCGCTCCAGGGCGGCATGTCCAGCCTGAACAGCGTCGCGCTGATCTTCGCACCGCTGGTGCTCAGCCAGGCGCTGGCCTTCGGCTCGGAGCGCGGCTTCACCGGCGGCAATTTCGTGCTCGCTTCGGCACTCGCCTTCTCGGCGCTGCTGATCGTCGCGGTGAAGGTGGTCCCGCGGGTCAAATCCGCGCGCCCTCCGGTTGCGTAACGAGCGGCTGCCACCCATTTCCCGCGCCTGTCCCAAGGCGGAGATTTACCCCGATGATCGAGCTCTATTACTGGCCCACCCCGAACGGCCACAAGATCACGCTGTTCCTGGAAGAGGCCGGGCTCGACTACGAAATCCATCCGGTGAACATCGGCGCCGGCGACCAGTTCAAGCCCGAATTCCTCAAATTCTCTCCCAACAATCGCATGCCCGCGATCATCGATCGCGCGCCCGCCGATGGCGGCGAGCCCCTCTCGGTGTTCGAGAGCGGCGCGATCCTCGTCTATCTCGCGCTCAAGTCGGGCAAATTCTATGGCGATACGCCGCGCCAGCGCACCGAGATCCTGCAATGGCTCATGTGGCAGGTGGGCGGTCTCGGCCCGATGGCCGGACAGAACGGCCATTTCGGAGTCTATGCGCCCGAGAAGATCGAATACGCCATCAACCGCTACGTCAACGAGACCAACCGCCTTTACGGCGTGCTCGACAAAAGGCTCGAGGGACGCGAGTTCATTGCCGGCGACTATTCGATCGCCGACATGGCCTGCTATCCCTGGATCGTCCCGCACGAGGCGCACAAGCAGGACCTCAACCAGTTCCCGAATCTCAAGCGCTGGTTCGATGCGATCGCCGAGCGTCCGGCCACGATCCGCGCCTATGAGAAGGGCGGCGAGGTCCGCTCCTATGTCACCCCCATGACCGACGAGCAGCGCAAGGTCCTGTTCGGCCAGACCGCTGCAAGCGCCCAGAAGGATTGATCGCAGGTTTTCGAATTTTGCGTATGGCAATCGTCGCGGGGCTCGCCTAGCTCTCCGGTCATGAGGGAGCTACCGCAAAGCACCGCGACGATATTGGCCGGCGGATTCGGGACGCTGGCCGATCTGATCCGTGGCCATGCCGCCGAGCGAGGCGAAAAGACCGCGATCGTCCTGGAGGATCGCGAGCTCGATTATGCCGGGCTCGACGCGGCGATGGACCGGGTTGCCGCTGCGCTCCAGCGCGAGGGGCTCGCGAAGAACGATGCGGTCGCGATTCTCGGCGCCCCCTCCATCGAATATGCCTGCGCCTTTCTTGGGGCGCTCCGCGCCGGATGCGTGCCCGCGCCGCTCCAGCCGTCGGCGACCGCAGAACAACTCGCCGCGATGATCGCCGATTGCGGCGCGCGCATCCTTTTCCTCGACGCGCTCGGCGCGAAGGTGCTCGGCGACACGCCCGTGACCGCGAAGCGCGTCGCGCTCGACGATAGCGGCGCCGGCCTGCACTATCGAAACTTCCTCGCTCCCGAGGGCGCCGTGCCGGCTCCGGTCGCGGTGGGGCCTGACGATCCGTTCAACATCATCTATTCCTCGGGCACCACCGGCACACCGAAGGGCATCGTCCAGCCGCATGCGATGCGCTGGGCGCATCTCAGTCGCGCATCGGCCGGCTTCGGCGATGCGGTGACGATGATCGCCACCCCGCTCTATTCGAACACCACGCTGGTCAGCTTCCTGCCCACGCTCGCCTGGGGCGGCACGACGGTGCTGCTGGAGAAGTTCGGCGCCGCCGAGTTCGTCCGTCTCGCCGCGAAGCATCGCGCCACCCATGCGATGCTGGTCCCGGTCCAGTATCAGCGGATCATGGCGCTTCCCGATTTCGACGCGCACGATCTTTCCAGCTTCCGGCTCAAGACCTGCACCAGCGCGCCCTTCTCCGCCGCGCTCAAGGCCGATGTGCTGGCACGCTGGCCGGGGCTGCTCGTCGAATATTATGGCATGACCGAAGGCGGCGGCACCTGCGCGCTCGTCTGCAACCAGCATCCCGACAAGCTCCACACCGTCGGCAAGCCGCTGGAGGGGCATGACATCCGCCTGATCGACGAAGAGGGCAACGAGGTCGTACCCGGCGAGACGGGCGAAGTCGTCGGCCGCTCGCCTGCCATGATGACCGGCTATCACGGCCGCGCAGACGCGACCGGCTCTGCGACCTGGCACGATGCGGCGGGCAACCGCTTCATCCGTCACGGCGATGTCGGCCGGTTCGATGCGGACGGCTTCCTGATCCTCATGGACCGCAAGAAGGACCTGATCATCTCGGGCGGGTTCAACATCTATCCTTCCGATCTGGAAGCAGTGCTGGCCGAGAACTCGAGCGTAGCCGATTGCAGCGTCGTCGGGGTGCCCTCGAAGGAATGGGGCGAGACGCCTGTCGGCTTCTATGTCGGCGCGGGCGATCCTGCCGAGATCCTCGCCTGGTTCAACGCCAAGGTCGGCAAGACCCAGCGCCTCTCCGCGCTCGAACGGGTCGATGGACTGCCCCGCAGCGCGATCGGCAAGGTGCTCAAGCGCGAACTGCGCAACCGATATCTCGCCCGATGACGCCGATCGCCGACATCCTCGCCGCGCGGACGCCGCTCGACGCCGGCTTCACCTGCATCGTCCCCGGCGACTGGATGCAGGGGCGCACCAGCTATGGCGGCCTCTCCGCTGCGCTCGCGCTCCAGGCTGCGCTCGAACTCGAGCCGGGCATGCCACCGCTCCGCTCCGCCCAGGTCGCGTTCATCGGCCCGCTCGCCGGCACGGTGACCGTCACCGCGACCAAGCTGCGCCGCGGCCGCAATGCCGCGTTCGTCCAGGCGGACGTCTCCTCCGAAGCCGGACTGGGCCTGCGCGCCACCTTCGTGTTCATGGCACCGCTCGCCTCGGCGATAGCGCACGACACTGCGCGTCGCGCACCGATCGCGCCGCCCGCACCCGAGGCCGAGATCTACACCGGGCCGGACGACGGCTTCTTTACCAGCAACTTCAATTTCCACGATCCCAAGGCGGCGAAGGGTGCGGCCGAATGGCTGCGCTGGGCGCGGCTGCGCGCGCGCGACGGCCTGCATCCGATGGTCGAGCTGATGGCGATCGGCGACGCGCTGCCGCCCGCCGCATTCAAGCTGGTCGAGGATCGCCGCGCCCCGCTCAGTTCGCTCGACTGGCAGATCAATTTCGTCGCGACCGCACCCACCACCGATGACGGCTGGTGGCTGCTCTCGGCGATCGCCGACGTCGCCCGCGAAGGCTATTCGAGCCAGCGCATGGCGCTGTGGAACGCCGGCGGCGACCTGATCGCCGAAGCCATGCAGGGCGTCGCGATCTTCGCCTGAAATCGCGCAACTGCGACAAATTGCGACACAAAAGTGGCTTCGTGACAAATCGCTGAGACAGGCCTCCGCCAGAAGGGTCCCAAGGCGAGGGTATCCCCCTCCCCTCGCCGCCCCATCCCCCGGAGGTTCCGCGTAATGAAGAAGCTGATCGTCGCCGGCACCCTGGCCGCTACCCTGCTCACCGGCAGCGCCTATGCCCGCCAGGACGGGCAGCGCCGCGATCCGCTCGCCCGCGCCGACGCCAATGGCGACGGCATCGTCACCCGCGAAGAATTCCTCGCCGACGTCGATGCCCGCTTCGCCAAGCTCGATCTCAACAAGGACGGCAAGATTACCCCGGACGAACGCCCGGAGAAGGGCGGCATGGCCGATCGCATGATCAGCCGCGCCGACGCGAACGGCGATGGCGTGATCACCCTGGAAGAACAGCGCGCCCAGGCGTTGCAGCGTTTCGACCGGATCGACACCAATCACGACGGCAAGATCGACCAGGCCGAGCGCGACGCCGCGATGGCGATGATGCGCGGCGGCCGTGGCGATCGCGGTGGCCGCCCGATGTCCCAGACCCCGCCAGCTGGCCAGCCTTCAGCCCCCGACGGCAATTAAGGCCAGCTGGAACTTGCCGGGCGGGCTCCCGCCTCCTCGCCCGCCCGGCATTTCCCCATTGCGTGCGAATTGGCCTCTTGCGCGCGAATTGGTACGCTCATCCAATGTCCGAGATTCCCCACCTCCTCCTGGTCGACGACGAACGCTCCATCCGCGAGCCCCTCGCCCAATATCTGACCAAGCAGGGCTTCCGCGTCACGCAGGCCGGCGATGCGGAGGGCGCCCGTGCCCGCATGGCCGCCTACGCGATCGACCTCGTCATCCTCGACATCATGATGCCCGGCGAAGACGGCCTCAGCCTGTGCCGCCACATCCGCGAGACCAGCGATACCCCCGTCATCCTGCTCACCGCACGCAGCGAGGAGACCGATCGAATCGTCGGCCTGGAGATGGGCGCCGACGACTATGTCGTGAAGCCCTTCTCCCCGCGCGAGCTCTCCGCCCGCATCAAGGTCGTGCTGCGCCGCTGGTCGGCCGGCGGCGCCAAGCAGCACGCGCCCGAGACCGGCAGCTTCGCCTTTGCCGGCTGGGTGCTCAAGACCGGCGAGCGCGCCTTGGTCGATCGCGAGGGCGTCTCGGTCCCGCTCTCGACCGGCGAATATAACCTGCTCCACACGCTGGTGACCCGGCCCCGCCAGGTGCTGACCCGCGACCAGTTGCTCGACCTGACCCAGGGCCGCGAAGCCGCGGCCTTCGATCGTGCGATCGACAACCAGGTCAGCCGGCTGCGCAAGAAGATCGAGCCGGACCCGAAGAATCCGGCGCTCATCAAGACGGTCTGGGGCGGCGGCTATACCCTCGCCGCCGAAGTGACCCGCCTGTGACGCGCTACGCTGCGGCCGACACGTGAAGACGCTAGCCCGGTTCCTGCCCAAAAGCCTTGCCCAGCAGATCGCGCTACTGGTTGCGGTCGCGCTGTTCGTGGCACAGGCGATCAATTTCGGGCTCCTGCTGCGCGAGCGCCAGGCTGCGCGCTTCGCCCAGGTGATCGTCCCCACCGTGACCCGGCTGTCCGACGCGTCGGAGCGGCTGCTCGTCACCCGCTCCGCCATGCCCAACACGATCCAGATTCCGGCCGGGGGCTATATCACCGATCCGCGGACGCGCGTGCAGCTTCACGCCACCAACCCGCTCGATCCCGCCGCTGAGCGTCGCGCCGATCTGGAAGCGAGCATCCGCAAGGGGCTGGAGGAGAGCGGCGTCCACGCCGGAAAGCTCGTCGCGATCGTGCGCCCGATCAATCTCAATGCGCGCGTGATCCAGGAAATCGGTCCGCATCGCGCCGAACGGCTGCGGCGGATGGGTGCGGAGCTCGTCGTCGCGGTCGAACTGCCCGGCAAGGGCTGGCTGGCGCTCGGCTCGCCCTGGCCGCGCACCGAACTTGCCCTGGTCTGGCAGCTGATCGCCCAGACCCTGATCCTCTATGTCGTCGTGCTCGTGCCGGTGCTGCTCGCCGGCCGCCGCATCGCCCGGCCGCTGCGCACGCTGGCCGAGGCGGCACGCAGCTTCAAGCCGGGAGACGGCACCCCGCCGCTCGCCGAGCAGGGCACCGGCGAGGTCCGTGCCGTGATCGGCGCCTATAACGCGCTCAGTCGCCGCGTGAACGGCATGCTCGACGAGAAGGACCGCATGCTCGGCGCGATCGGCCACGATCTGCGCACGCCCCTCCAGGCGCTGCGCGTCCGCATCGAATCGGTCGATGACGAGGACGATCGCGCGCGCATGGCCGATACGATCGACGAGATGAGCCGCACGCTCGACGACATCCTGTCGCTGGCCCGGCTCGGCCGTCCGAGCGAGAAGATGACCGATGTCGATCTATCGGCGCTGGTCGACGCGGTGGTCGAGGATTTCCGCGACCTCGATCATGACGTGACGTTCGAGGAGGCACCACGCCTGGCGATCCATCTGCGCCCCACGCTGATGCGCCGTGCGGTACGCAACCTGATCGAGAATGCCGTCAAATATGGCGGCGGTGCCGAGGTGCTGCTCGTGCCGGACGAACGGTCGGTGGAGGTTCGCGTCTGCGATCGTGGGCCTGGCATCCCGCCGGACAAGATCGACCTGGTGTTCGATCCGTTCACCCGCCTGGAGGAATCGCGCAATCGCGATACGGGCGGCAGCGGGCTCGGCCTCGCGCTGGCGCGGGCGATCGTCCACGATGCCGGCGGCACGATCACACTCGCCAATCGCGAGGGCGGCGGGCTGACCGCGACGATTGCGCTGCCGCGATAGGCGCTGCGACACGCCTGGGCTTCCACGACATAATTCCCGCTAGGTTAGCCGACGTTCGAAAATTCGCCATCTCGTACGCCGAAGGCGACAATCTCACGACTATCGATTCCACCGTCGGCCGCGTTATCGACGAGACCTACAGCGTCGCAAATGAGCGATCTGCCGTCAGGCCACGTAAGATGGAGCTTGTCGGTGTGGAGAAGCTCAACGCCGTCCAAGACCGTCGCATGTTCGCGCCCGATATAGTCCTCATTGGGTCGAAATATTCCGAACGCGACAGCCATTCCCGGATCCCAGCCGGTAAAAGTCACGGCACCTATGACGCTGCTTCCAACGTCAACGATAAACGGCTTTGGTGGTGGCATGTGTAAGGCATAGCCGTTCCGCCAACCTCGGCAAGCGGGGACAATGGCAGCTGTCCCGCGCAACGCCCTGCCCGCCCATCGAAAAAGAAAAAGGGCCAGCACCCGAAGGCGCCAGCCCTTCAATCTCTTGCCCGTCCCTCCCTTCGGAAGGACGGCATCGGCTCAGCCGACGATTTCTTCCGGCTTGAAGAAATAGGCGATTTCGATCGCCGCATTCTCGTCGCTGTCCGAGCCGTGCACCGAGTTCGCCTCGATCGATTCGGCCAGTTCCTTGCGGATCGTGCCGGGCTCGGCGTTCGCCGGGTTGGTGGCGCCCATGATGTCGCGGTTGCGCTGCATGGCATTCTCGCCCTCGAGCACCTGAACCACGACCGGGCCCGAGATCATGAAGCTGACCAGCTCACCGAAGAACGGGCGCTCCTTGTGGACGGCGTAGAAGCCCTCGGCCTGCTCGCGGGTCATCTGGATGCGCTTGGAAGCGACGACGCGCAGGCCGGCCTCCTCCAGCATCTTGGTGACCGCACCGGTCAGGTTGCGGCGGGTGGCATCGGGCTTGATGATCGAAAAGGTGCGGGTGACCGCCATGGAATGCTCCATCGGATTGACAAAAGTTGGGAAGTGCGGCCCCTCTAG
>JBEVLV010000010.1:0-8322 GCA_040508955.1 Sphingomonas sp.
CTGGGCGTCGAGCCCGGTCCGCGCGATGTGCATTGCCGATGAACCCATCGTCTAAACTCCCTTATGCGGGCATCCGCATCAGCGATGCGGAGCTCTCGTCCATGGTCTTGGCTTCCTTGAGCAGGTTCGCCTGCACTTCGTAGCTGCGCTGGTTCTCGATCATGTCGACCAGCGACTGGGTAAGATTGACGTTCGATTGCTCGAGCGCGCCGCCCTGCACCTTGGCGTCCATGTCCTCGGGCAGCACGCCGCCGCCCTTCACATGGAGAAGATTGTCGAGCCCCTTGGAGGTCTGGCTGCCGTCGGTGCTGGCGAGCTTGATCTTGTCGACCACCTGGGGCTGGCTGGCGTCGCCGCCCGGGGGAACGATCGTGACGGTGCCGTCCTCGGCGATCGCGATCGACTGATAGGGGGGCACGGTGATGGGGCCCCCCGACCCCATCACCGGGAAACCGTCGCCGGTTTCCAGCACGCCCGAGGACGAGACGTTCAGGTCGCCGCGCCTCGTATAGGCTTCGCTGCCGTCGGTGGCCTGTACCGCCATCCAGCTGTCGCCGGTCACCGCCACGTCGAGCGGCCGTCCGGTCTGGATCATCGTGCCGGCGCGCCGGTCGAAATCGTTGACCTCCTCCGATGCCAGCTCGCGGCTCTCGAAGCCCTGGCCCTGGAGCACGAGCCGGTCGAAATTGACGCGCTCGGCGCGATAGCCCGTCGTCGACGCGTTCGCGATGTTGTTCGCGATCGTCGATTGCGCCGACATCTGGCTGCGAAGCCCCGAGAGCGCGGTGTAGACGAGCTTGTCCATGAGCGGTCCTCAGCCCTGCGTCAGTTGCGGATGTTGAAGATGGTCTGCGAGAGCTGGCTCTCGGTATCGAGCGCCTTGGCGTTCGCCTGGAAGTTGCGCTGCGCGGCGATCAGGTTGACCAGCTCCTCGGTGATGTCGACGTTCGAGCGCTCGACCGCGCCCGACATCAGCGAGCCGAACCCGTTCGAATTGGGCTCGCCGAGCTGCGCCTCGCCGGACAGGCCGGTCGACGCCCAGGTCGAGTTGCCGAGCTGGCGCAGGCCCGAGGGATTGGTGAAGTTGGCGAGGATCACCTTGCCGAGCGCCTGCTGGTCGCCATTGGAGAAGCTGGCCTGGACGGTGCCGTCGTCGCCGACCGTGACGCCTTCGAACTGGCCGACCGCGGCGCCGTCCTGCGTCTTGTTGTTGACGCTGAAGGGTTGGCTGGTCTGGGTCGTCTGGGTGCCGAAATCGAGCGTCACCACCTGCTCGGCGGTGGCGCCGGGCGACAGGAAGCCGCCGAAGGTGGTCGCCGCGGTCGGTGCGGTGAGCTTGCCGGTCGAATCGAATTCGAGCGTGACCGGATCGGCGCCCGGGGTCGACGGGTTGGAATCGAGCTGCTGGTCGCCGACGAACGAATAGACCTTCCAGCTGCTGGTCGCGTTGCCGGCGCTGGGCGCGGTATCGCGGACATAATAGTTGGTCATCGTCAGCGCGTTGCCGCCGGCGTCGTAGATCGTCGTCTGCGACGACTGGTTGTAGGTGCCCGGATCGAAGCGGTCGAAGGCATAGGGCGTGTCGTCGAAACGCGCCGCGTCTGCCGGGATCGGCGCATTGGCTGAAAGGTTGAGCGACAGGCCGACATTCTTGGTCGCCTGGGGCGTGCCGCTGGTTGTCGGCAGGCGCAGCGGCACCGCCGAATCGATGCCGGTCGCGACCACCGCGCCCGAGCCGTCGACCGGATAGACGAGCAGCTTGTTGCCCTGCTGATCGGTGACGTAGCGGTCCGGATCGACCGTGAAATTGCCGTTGCGGGTGAAGTTCACCGTGCTGGCGCCGGCATCCGAGCGCACCGCGAAGAATCCGTCGCCGGTGATCGCGAGATCGAGCGCCGAGCTCGACTGGGTATAGCCGCCCTGGGTGAATTGCTGCTGGATTCCGCGCACCACCGTGCCCGAGCCGACCATCTGGTTGGGGTTCGAATCCTTGGTGGAGGCGATCACGTCGGCGAACATCGTCGTCGAGCGCTTGAAGCCGTTGGTCGAGACGTTCGCGAGGTTGTGCGAGATCGTCGACATGTCGGTCTGCGCGGCCTGGAGCCCGCTCAAGCTGGTATAGAAGGACATTCAGGATACTCCGTACGTGAGGGGCTCAGCCGATCTGGCGAACGGCGGAAACGGGGACTTGGCCGAGGCCGGGAAGGGTGAGGACCGGGCTGCCGTCGCTGCCGAGCGTGACCGAGGTTACCGGCGCCCAGACGAGCGGCGTGGCGGCGACCGAGCCGCCGTCGGAATTGCGCGCAGCAGCCTTGATCGTGAACGGCCCGCTGCCGGCGGGATCGCCGCTGTCGGTGGTGCCGTCCCATTCGAAATCGATCGAGCCCTTGGATTGATTGCCGAGCGAGACGGTCTTGAGCAGGCGGCCGTTCGCGTCCGAGATCGAGACGTTGACGTCGGTCGCATCGCCGGCGAGGTCGATCGAGCCGCCCAGCGACCCGTCGGTGCGCGGATAGGCGGTCTGGCCTGGGGTCAGCACAGTGCGACCGATCCACTGCATCGCGTCGCTGGGCGTGGTGCCGCTCAAGCGGTCCGAGATCGCCTTCAGCGTCGTGTTCATGTCGCTGATGCCCGCAAGCTGCGAGAACTGCGCCATCTGGGCGACCATCTGGGTATTGTCGACCGGCGCGAACGGATCCTGGTTCTTCAGCTGCGCGGTCATCAGCGTCAGGAAGTCGTTCTGGTCCATCTGGGTGGAGCCGGTCTTCGACGTATTGGCCGTCGTCGAACTGGAGGTCGAACCCGTGCGGCCGATGCCGAGGGAGGCGAGTGTGCTATCGAAATCGGACATGATCAGCGGCCCAGCTTGAGGGTGTCGGTGATCAGCTGCTTGGCAGTCTGCATCACTTCGACATTGTTTTGATACGCGCGGGTGGTCTCGAGCATGTCGACCAGCTCGCGGCTCTCATCGACCGCGCTTTCCCAGACATTGCCTTCCTTGTCGGCCATGGGATTGCCGGGATCGTAGCGCTTGGTCGGGTCCGAGCCGGCGGTGACGACCTGCTCGACATCGACGGTCGACATGCCGCTCGCCTCGTCGAACGAGGTGCGGAACACCGGCTTGATCGTGCGATAGGCGGCGTCGGCGCTCGACGCGACGGTGCCGGCATTGGCGAGGTTCGACGCGGTGGTGTTCATCCGCACGAGCTGCGCGGACATCGCGCGACCCGAGACCTGGAAGATCGAAAGCGGCCGGTCACCCATGCTCATTCTCCCTTCAGCGCGCGCGTGATCTGGCCGATGCGGCCGTTCAGGAACGACAGCGTGGTCTGATAGGCGACGGCGTTTTCGGCGAAGGCGGTCTGCTCGGTGGCGAGCTCGACGGTGTTGCCGTCCTGGCTCGGCTGCAGCGGCACGCGATAGAGCGTGTTGGCGTCGATCGCGCTGTCGACCGATCCGTTGCCTTGGGTGTCGATCGACGCCAGCGCCGCATTGAAGTCGATATCCTTGGCCTTGTAGCCCGGGGTCGACGCGTTCGCGATGTTCGACGCGAGTTGGCCCATGCGCTGCGAACGCAGCTGGAGCGCTGCGCCGTGAACGCCGAAAAGGCTGTCGTTGGACATGGGCTCGTCTCCCGCACAAAGTTCGTGCGCAAACTCTGCAATGGGCGTGCCAATTCGGTTGCGGGGGTGGGAAGCCGGCGGAATCGCTGGGAAATGCGGTGCGGGCGGCAAGGATTTGCCGGTTGACGGCAAGGGAGTGCCGCCGCTCAATCCACCCCTTCTTTACCCCGGACTTGTTGCGGGGCCCACGGCGCCGAACGCGATGCGCTGGAGCTTGTTCATGTCGCTCGGAGGCCGCGCGAGGTCCGGAACAAGTCCGGGGTGACCAGGTGCCGCGAACCGAAACTGGCCCGGCCCTTGCACACACGAGCGCATGGACCTTGCCAGCTTTCCCGGCCTTGCGCCCTTCATCGATCCCGTCGCGCTCGCCATCGTCGGCGGCGGCACGGCGCTCGTCGTCGTGTTGCGGACGCCGATGCGCGACCTGGCGCGCGGCTTCGCGGCGCTGGCGGTGCTGCCGCGCCGCGCCTTCCGCGCCGAGCCCCTGCTCGACCAGGTCGCCGCACTGACCCGTATCGCCCGGCGACACGGCGTGATCGCGCTCGACCGCTCGGTGATTGCCGATCCCGATGTCGCCGCGGCCGTGGCTGCCGCGGTCGACGGCGCGACGCCCGAGGCGATCGAGCTGCTCGTCGACCAGCGCCGCACCGCCCGCTTCGAGCGGCACCGCGCCGCGCTGGATGTCTGGGCCGGGGCGGCCGAGATCGCGCCGGCGATGGGCATGGTCGGCACCTTGATCGGGCTGGTCCAGATGTTCTCCTCGATGCGCGACACGTCGGCGATCGGCGGCGCGATGGCGGTGGCCTTGCTCGCCACGCTTTACGGCGCGCTGCTCGCCAACCTGATTGCCACGCCGATCGCGACGCGGCTGAAGCGCCGGGCCCGCCACGAGGCGCTGGAGCGCACGCGCCTGGCCGCGCCGCTCGCCGCTCTTGGCGCGATCGAGCCGGCGGCGCGGCGCGACCTGCGCGAGGTCGCGGCATGACCTTCGAGGACGAGGACCTGTCCGAGCGGCCGACATGGTTGATCACCCTGGCCGACCTGTCGCTGCTGCTCATCGGTTTCTTCGTCTATCTGAAGGCGAGCGAGGCCGATCCCCGAGCGCTCGCCGCGCAGATCCGCGCGGGCTTCGTCGCCGAGTCTCCGGCGGCGATGCCGGTCGATATCGCCGCGGTGAACGGCTTCGCAGGCGGATCAGCGGAGATCGGTGATGCCGCCGCCGCGCTCGACTGGGCGCGGGCCGCGGCGCGCGATCCGCGCACCCGGCTGCATATCATCGGCGAGATCGACGGCACGCCCGGCGATGTCGATCCGCTGACCGGCAGCGGCCCCATCCTCGCCGCTGATCGCGCGCGCGCCGTCGCCGCGCGGCTGGTCCGCTCGGGTGCGATCTCGCCGGACCGCATCACGCTTTCCACCGGTCGCGGCCAGCGCCGCGCCGTCCTCACCCTCGGCTATGACGGGGGGCGGCAAGCAACTGCCGCCCGGCAACCGGCCATTGCCGCCCCCGTTCGACAAGGAAGCCAGCCATGATCCTGTTCGCCGCGATCCTCGCCGCCGCGCCCGCCGCGGAACCGTTCCAGTCGACCGTCGTGCTCGACGCGGTCGTCGCGCAGTTCACCGGCAAGCAGGTCGGCGAGCTGGGCGGCGCGCGCGCGCCGGTCGACGCGCGGCTCAAGCTTGCCGCCTGCCCTGCGCCGCAGCTCGAATGGCGCAACGAGACCAGGGACGCGGTGCTGGTGCGCTGCATGGCGCCGGGCTGGCGGGTCTATGTGCCGGTCAACGCCGCGCCGCAGCCGAAACCGGCCGGCCAGGCGCCCGCCCGCGCCGTTCCGGCAGCGAAGGCCGAACCGGTCATCCGCCGCGGCGACCCGGTCACGATCGAGGCCGGGGCGGCCGGCTTCTCGATCACGCGCGAGGGCGTGGCGATGGGCGACGCCGCACCGGGCGCGCGGCTGCTCGTCAAGGTCGACGAGAAAAAGCCGCCGATCCAGGCAGTTGCGGTCGAGCAGGGGCTGGCGCGCCTGCCCGGCACCGGCGAATGATTTTTTTCTTAAAGGTTTCCGCGAGCCTGCCGTTCATTGCAATGTCGGCACAGGTTCAAGGAATGCAGGCAATGGTAGATCCTATCGGCATCAAGACAGGCACGGTCGTCGATCGCCGTCCGGTGTCGGTTGGCGCCGTCCCCAGCGTCGAGCCGGTCAAGACGGTCGCGAGCGAGCCGCAGGCAGTCGAATCGACCGCGGCGGAGATGTCGCAGACCATGGCCGCCCAGCCGCCGGTCGATTCCGATCGCGTGGCGCGCATCCGCAAGGCCGTCCAGGAGGGTCGCTTCCCGATCTATCCCTCGACGATCGCCGATCGGCTGCTCGCGCTGAAGCTCGAGTGGAACCCCAATGACAAGGCGTGATGCGCTGATCGAGGTGATCGAGGCGCTCCATGCCGAGATCGCCGCGTTGAAGGCCAGCGACGTATCGGCGCTGGAAGCCGCGACGCGCGCCAAACTGGCGAGCCTCGAGACGGTTTCGCTCTATGACGGTGAAGCGCCCTCGGCCGAGGTCAAGGAGCTCGCCGCTGAGGCAAACCGCCTCAACGAGACCTGTCGCATCTATGTGAACCTGATGGCGGCAAATGTCCGCCGCCGCCTGCAACTTCTTTCCGGCAATATGGCACCCGCCTATCGCCCCGGAGGCTACGCCTTCGCCTGAGTTCCCCGCAAGGGGATCGGGAGGTGGAGGGGATTGCGGCCTGCCGGGCGCTTGCCGAGATCCCTCCACCGTTTTCCCAGTATCAATCGACCTTCTCGCCAGCCTCTTCTTACTCCGTCACCCCGGACTTGTTCTGGGGCCCACCCAGTCTCGCCAGCTGAGCAAGAGCCTCCTGTCCGGCGCTCGTCTTCCGCTGGACCCCGGAACAAGTCCGGGGTGACGAAGCGAGTGGGAGATCGGAAGGCTGATCGCCGATGTCGATCTGCCCCAAGAAGCACCGCTCCCTCAATCGATCTGGCACGGTCCTTGCTGATTTCGTCCCTACCTAGGGCAATCGGATCGGGGATCCATGAGCGTAGCATCGGTCAACACCAGGGCATCGGTCCAGACGGCGATCGCCGCGGCGAGCCAGAAGACCGGCATCGACTTCGATTATCTGCTCGGCCAGGCACAGGTCGAGAGCGGCATGCGCGCGAACGCGAAAGCCGGCACCTCCTCGGCGACCGGCCTTTACCAGTTCATCGACCAGAGCTGGCTCGGCGTGATCAAGCAGCACGGCGCCGAGCACGGCCTGGGCTGGGCGGCCGACAGCATCTCGCGCACGTCCAGCGGCAAATATGTCGTCAATGATGCGGGCACGCGCCAGGCGATCCTCAATCTGCGGAGCGATCCCCAGACCTCGGCGCTGATGGCGGCCGAGCATGCCGCCGACAACAAGACCGCGCTGGAAGGCTCGCTCGACCGGCCCGCGACCGGCACCGACCTTTATATGGCGCATTTCCTGGGGCTGGGCGGGGCGCGCTCGTTCCTGGGGGCGATGCAGAACAATCCCGACCGGATCGGCGCGAACATGTTCCCCGCCGCCGCGCGCGCCAATCGCGGCATCTTCTACGCCTCGAACGGCCAGCCGCGCACGCTGGGCCAGATCTACGAGAAGCTGTCGGGCAAGCTCGATCGCGGCGCGGCTTCGGCGGGCGCGACAGGGCTCGCCTCGGACGGGCTCGACGCAATCTCGAAGGGCCTGGCCGATTCCGGCGACGGCAACGAGGTGATCCTCGGCAACGGCGCGGTCGGTGGCGATCGCCACTGGATCCAGAACACGCTGGCCCAGCTCCAGTCGAGCGATAGCCAGAATGTGGTCAATCCGCTTCGCCCGACTCCGGCGACCGCCAAGCTCGCCTATCTCATGCTCGCGAACCTGGGAGCGTAACCGTCCGTGAATAGTATGGCGCTTCCCGCGGGCTTCGGCCCGGCCGCAAAGAGCTTCGCACTGCCCGGCGCAATCCTGCTGCTGGTCGCGCTGATGGTGGTGCCGATCCCGGCATTCCTGCTCGACGTGTTCTTCATCATGAACATTATGATCAGCCTGGCCGTGCTGATGGTAGCGCTCAACGCGCAGAAGCCGCTCGATTTCTCGGCCTTCCCGACCGTGCTGCTGTTCGCGACCCTGTTCCGCCTCGGCCTCAACGTCGCCTCGACGCGCGTCGTGCTGGCGCATGGCCATGAAGGCGAGGCGGCCGCGGGCCATGTCATCGAAAGCTTCGGCACCTTCCTGATCGGCGGCGACTATGTCGTCGGGCTTTTGGTCTTCGCGATCCTCGTCATCATCAACATGATCGTGGTGACCAAGGGTGCCGGCCGCGTCTCCGAAGTCAGCGCGCGATTCACCCTCGATGCCCTGCCCGGCAAGCAAATGGCGATCGACGCCGATCTGAACGCCGGCCTGATCACCCCCGACGACGCGCGCGCGCGGCGCATCGAGGTTTCGACCGAGGCCGATTTCTACGGTGCAATGGACGGTTCGTCCAAGTTCGTGAAGGGCGATGCGATCGCCGGCCTGCTGATCCTGGCGGCCAACATCATCGGCGGGCTGATCCTCGGGCCGGTCAGCCACGGCCTGTCGATCGGCGATGCCGCGCACACCTATGTGCTGCTCGCCATCGGTGACGCGCTGGTGGCGCAGATCCCCTCGCTGATGCTGTCGATCGCCG
>JBEVLV010000011.1:0-8966 GCA_040508955.1 Sphingomonas sp.
TTACGGCGCCGGGGCGTTTCATTCTCAGGGAACGGTCACCGTCTGGAACGGAACGCTCGCCAGCTCGGGGAGCGCCTTGAGCTGGGGCACGACCGTCTTGAGATCGCCGACCACGACCAGCGTCCCCTTCCCGATCGGATAATCGGCCTTGGCCGATGCCATCATCTGCTCGGGTGTGACCGCGAGCACCGCGGGAACATAGGTGTCGGTCCAATCCGCCGGCAGGCCGAGAATGTCGCGGGTCGCCAGCGTGCTCGCTACCGCACCCGAGGTCGAGTTCGAGATCGCGAACAGCCCGGCCATATAGGTGCGTATACCCTTCGACTCGTCAGCGCTGACCGGCTCGGTCTGCATCCGTCGGATCTCCTTGAACACCTCGCCCAGCGCGGGGCCGGTCTTGTCTGTGGTGATGTCCGCATTGAACGTCCACAGCGCGTCGCCCGGGCTGAAATCGACGTCGGAATAGGGCGAATAGGTATAGCCCTTGTCCTCGCGGATGTTGCGCGTGATCCGCGAGCTGAACGCGCCGCCGAGCAGCGAGTTGGTCACGCGCTGCGGGATATCGGCCGCGCTGCCCGCAAGCGGCGCATCGAAGCCGAGCCGCACCGTCGCCTGCGGCGCACCGGGACGATCGATCAGGATCACCTGCGGCCCGGGCTTGTGCGGGCTGGCGAGCGCGACCGGCGCGGGGCCCGCGGCCCAGCCGCCGAAGGTCTTCGCCACCGCCGCCTTCACCGCTGCCGCGTCGAAGCGCCCGGCGATGTAGAGATGCGCGCGCTTCGCGCCGAACTGGCCGTCGCGGAACGCCTTCACGTCGGCGATCGTGTAGCCGTCGAGCTGCGCCTTGGTCGGGATGACCCGGCCATAGGGATGGTCCGGGCCGTAGATCGTGCGGCCCAGCGCGATGTCAGCGAGCGTGCCGGGCTGCGCCAGCGCCTGGGTCAGCCGGCGATCGAGATTGGCCTTCACCCGCGCGAACTCGCTGGCGGGGAGGTTCGGCCGGAGCACCACGTCACCGATCAGCGACACCGCCGCCGGCGCATATTCCGACAGCACGTTCATCGTGGCGGTGGTGGTCTGCATGCCCGCCCCGACATCGAGGTCGCCGCCCATGCCCGCCGCCGCGGTAGCGAGATCGGCGGAGGAACGGCCGCCCGCCCCTTCCTTCATCATCTCGGCCGTGATGGCAGCGAGCCAGGTGCGGTCGCCCGCGGCGATCTCGCCGGCGCGGACGCGGAGCGAGACCACGACCTTGGGCGCGACGCCATAGGGCACCAGCGTGACCATCATGCCGTTTGGCAGGCTGTACGTCTCGGTCGCGGGCAGCTTGAACGGCTTGGGCTCGGCGATCGGCGGCGCGGGCGGGAAAGCGTCCTGCGCGAAGGCGGGCGTGACGAGCAGGGTCGCCGCGAGAATGAGCGCGCGCTTCATCACTTGCCTCCCTGGGCGTTGGCGGGTGCCCCACCGGGAGCGGCACCCGGCTCGATCACGTAGATCGAGCGATTGGTGGAACGGAGATATTCCTGCGCGGTCTTCTGGATCAGCGCCGGCGTCACCTTGGCGAAACCGTCCTCGATCCGGTTGATCGCATCGGGATCATTGTCGAACAGCGCATAGACCGCGAGCAGGTCGACCAGCCCGACGCGGCCGCCGCCATCGATCGTGCCGTAGAGATCGGAGCGCAGCTTGGTGCGGGCGCGATCGAGCTCGGCCTGGGTGACCGGCTTGGTGCGCAGCTCCTCGATCACGCTGTCGACCGCCTTGGTGATCTCCGCGGTCGAGTGCGTGGGATCATGCGTGAAGCTGAAGCTCCACAGCATCGGCCCGCGATAGTTGAACATACTGCCGAGATCGGCATTGATCCCGCCGCCGATCTCGCCGGCGATGCCGGTCTCCTGGACGATCTTGCGATAGAGGCGGCTGTCGTCGCCCTGGACGAGCATCTGGTCGATCAGGCCCATCGCATACCATTCGGGCGTGCCGCGCGCAGGCACGTGATAGCCCGCGGCATAGCCGGGCTTGGGCGCGAGCGCGTCGACGCGGCTCTTGAACTTCTCGACCGTCTGGCGCGGCTCGGAGATGTCGGGCTGGGCGACCGCCGGCTTCTTGGCGATCGGCCCGAAATATCTCTCGATCGTCGCGCGGGTGGCGGCGTAATCCAGGTCGCCGGCGACGACGAGGACGGCGTTGCTCGGGCGGTAGAAGGCCTCGGAGAAGGATTTGGCGTCTGGCACCGTCGCGGCCTCGACCTCGGCCAGGTCACCATAGAAATTATGGCTGTTGTACCAATTGGTGTTGGCCAGCATCGGCAGGTCGATCCACGGCCAGGTGCTGTAGGGCTGGTTGAGCACGTTGACCTTGATCTCGTTGCCGACCACGCCCTGCTGGTTCTTGAGGACGACGTCGTCAATCACCGGATTGGCCATCCGGTCCGCCTCGAGCCAGAGCATGCGATCCAGCGCGCTGGAGGGCACGACCTCATAGTAATTGGTGAAATCGAAGCGGGTCGAGCCGTTGTTGATGCCGCCCGAATTGGTGATCGTCGTGTCGAACACGCCCTTGGGCGCATGCTTCGATCCCTGGAACATCAGGTGCTCGAACAGATGGGCGAAGCCGGTGCGCTCCTTCGGCTCGACGCGGAAGCCGATGCCGTAATAGACGCCGACGGTCACGGTGGGGGCCACGCTGTCCTTCGCCAGCACGACCTTCAGGCCGTTGGCCAGCGTGAAATACTGCGTCTCGACATGCAGCGTCTCTGCAGCCGGCTTGGCAGTCTGCGCGATCGCCGGCGCAGACAGCGCGGTGGCGGCGAGCGCGAGCGCTAGGCTCCATTGCTTCATGGGTCAGATGCCCCTTTCCCGGAGATGATGTGTGTTGGCGTAGCATTACGCTGGCAGGGTGTGAAGGCGGCCCACCTAAAGACCGGCTTCCCAATTTACCCGGTTCGTGAAGAAGGAACGCACCGGCTTGCCCTGCGCATCGAGCGCCGGCTTCAGCTTCGCACGCTTGCTCAGGATGCGACAGGTCAGATCCGCGAAATCGTCCGGATTCGTCCGATACAAGACATGGCAGCCGGAAACCTTGCCATCGGCCTCGATGTCGAGGCGGAACTGAACAAATCCACTATGCCCCCCCGCCGCCGCCCCAGCGGGAAAGTCACCATTGGTCATCCAGGTTTGCGGTGCGGCGAGCGGCGTGGCACCGCGGCTAAGCCGCGCCTGCACCTCGGGATCGAAGCCCCAGCTGCGCACCAGGTCACTCAGGCAGGTTCGCAGCGCCGCCATCGGCTTGCCGAGCGAGCCGAATTCGAGCCGGAATGCCCGCTTGCCCCGTATGGCAATGGTCACGCCCTTCACCGCGGCTTCCCGTTCCGGCGACAAATCCGGCAGCACATCGCCACGCCGCACCAATTCCGCGCCATCGAGCCGGAGCGAATGGAAGAAAACCGCTGGAAACTTGCCCATGCCGCCTAGCATCACCGACGTCGTGACGGGCCTGTCGCGCAGTCCGAAATCCACGGTTCCACTGCCTATTGCCCCGGTCGCGTTCAACCTGTTCCCAAACACGGCGAAATCGAATTGGTCCCCGGGCTTGAAACGCGTGAAGCGTGCAGTGACGGCATCGTCGCCGGCACCGAACCGTGCAATCAGATGGCAGGCGTCGGCGTCGTAATCCACCGCCCATTTGCTGGACATGGTCAGGCTCTCGGGCTGGTTGTCCTTCCCCGACAATGCACCCGGCACGCCGATCCCGAGCGCAAGCCCGAACGCGATTCCCCCCCACATATTCCTCTCCTGTGCAACCGTGGGCGCCCTCCGCCCACGGGCTTCCCGAACGAAAGACTATCTCGCCATCGCCGCCGATTGATCGACGGGCACCACCGGCAGCAGCACCGCGCTGGCGCCCACCGCGCCGTGCTGGATCGTCACCGTCGCCTTCTGATAGTCGCCGGGCTTGGCGTAGAAGATGTTCGGCACGAACTTCTGCGGGTTGCGATCATAGAGCGGGAACAGCGACGACTGGACCTGCACCATGATGCGATGCCCGGGCAGGAAGACATGGTTCACCGCCGGCAGGCGGAACTTGTATTCCTGTACCTTGTTCGCCGGGATCGCCGTGGGCTTGGCGAAG
This sequence comes from Sphingomonas sp., assembly GCA_040508955.1. Lineage (GTDB taxonomy): Bacteria > Pseudomonadota > Alphaproteobacteria > Sphingomonadales > Sphingomonadaceae > Sphingomonas. The sequence continues at coordinate 4,132 of JBEVLV010000011.1, forward strand.
CTGTCGCGATAGCGGCCGCGGAAGATGTCGAGGCTGATCGCGAGCTGGTAGCCGCCCATCTTCGGGTTCGACGCGACCTCGTCGGGATAGACGTCGATCAGCTTCACCACGAAGTCGCCGTCGGTGCCGGTCGTCTTGGCAAAGATGTCCGCCCAGGGCACGCCGGAGACGCGCACCGCCTTGGTGAGCACCGGCGTCTTGTAGCTGAGCACGTCGGTGCGGCCGTCGACCGAGCGCTGGTCCTGCACCAGCCAGTCACCCCAGCGGCCGTCGTCGAAATTCACCGGGCGCGGCAGATGCGGCACCGGGTTGGCCGGATCGGCGACATAGGAATCGCCGCCGCTCGCCGCCTTGTCGAAGCCGAGGCCCATGTCCGCCTGCAGGTAGATCGGCGTCAGACCGGTGCCGCAATCCCTGGCGCAGGCCAGCGGCCAGGAGGTGAAGCGGTCCCAATGGTTCTCGGCGGTGTTGTAGATCGCCGCGGCCGGCGGGGTGAAGGCCGGGCCGTCCTTCAGGTAATGGTTGAAGAAGGGCAGCACCATGTCCTCGCGATACTGCTCGGCGGTGTCGCCGTTCCACTCGAACGGACCGAGCTCGCGGCCGGTGCGATTGATCTGGCTGTGCCGCCACGGGCCCATCACGAGGAAGTTGTTCGCGGCGTGGCCGGCCTTCACCACTGCCTCGTAGCTGTGGATCGCGCCCCACATGTCCTCCTGGTCCCACAGGCCCTGCTCCCAGAGCGTCGGCACGTTGGAGGGACGCTCGGCGAGCAATTTGTCGAGCGCCTGGCCCGACCAGAACTCGTCATAGGCCGGGTGCGCGGCCATGCGGTTCCAATAGGGGAGCTGGTCATAGCCCGACTTCTTCGCCCAATCGCCGGCGGAGATGTTCCGGAAATTCTCGTAGTCGTCGTACCCGCCGGACGGCGGCGACTTGCCCGCGCCCTTGTAGCCGGTCTGCGAGCCGAGCCAGCCGATATTGGTGAGGCGGAAGGCACCGTAATGGAACCAGTCGTCGCCCATCCAGCCGTCGACCATCGGGCTCTGCGGCGCGGCGACCTTGAGCGCCGGGTGCGGCGCGAGCAGCGCCATCACCACGGTGAAGCCTTCATAGGACGAGCCGATCATGCCGACCTTGCCGTTGCTCTCGGGCAGGTTCGCCTTGTTCACCAGCCAGTCGATCGTGTCATAGGCGTCGGTGATATGATCGACCTTGGTGTTGTTGAGCGGACCGATCACCGGGCGGGTGACGATATAGTCGCCTTCCGAGCCATACTTGCCGCGGATGTCCTGGTAGACACGAATATAGCCGTTGCGGACGAACATCTCGTCGGCGAGCGGCAGGGTCGAGAGCTCGCTCGAGCTGTCCATGCGGCTGGCGCGGCCCTTGGCATTGTAGGGCGTGCGGGTGAGCACGATCGGGGCGTTGGTGAGCCCCTTCTGATAGACGATGACGGTGTAGAGCCTGGTCCCGTCGCGCATCGGCACCATCACTTCGCGCTTCACATAATCGTTCTCGGCATCGGGTGGGGTGAACTTGGCGGGGATGTCGCCAGTGGATGCGGGCGCCTGCTGCGCGTGAAGGGGGACAGCTGCGAGGAAAGCGGTTCCAGCGAACAGCGAAACGAGCATCTTGTTCATACGCGACATGGCTCCATCCGGGGGGAACGTGAGGGATAGAACCAAAGTCCAGACAAAGAAAAGGACCTGCCTTTCCGTTGGGGAAAGGCAGGTCCTCCGGGGGGTGGGTGACGCGGCTCAGGCGTGTTCGGGCTGACCCAGGAGCTCGGCCTCGAGGCTGTCGACCATGTGCGGCCGGGTGGCGCCGATCGGGCCGACACCGTCCTCGGAGGGGGCCGGGCGACCGATCTTGAACGCGGCCTGCGTATGGCCCTCGCTGCCGTCGGGAAGCGTGTAGCGGGCCTCGGCGACGACGACCGGATTGAAGGTACGGCCGAGTTCGCCCTTCGGCACCGCGAGGTGGGCGTCGAGACGGGTGCCATCGCCCGGTGCGATCGTAACCGGCGGAACATGGGCGTCGTCGCGATGCTCCATCAGGAGCTTCTCCATCTCGCCCGAGTCGGCTTCGGCCAGCATGAAGGTCGAGATGCGGACGTCCCGAGCGGCGGTGTCGCCCGAATTGCCGATGGTCAGCTCGACATCGACCAAGGCCTCTTCCTCGCTGGTGCCGGCACGGACCGGACGCAGGCCGAATTCGAGCCAGGGGCGATTGGCGACCGGCGCGGGGGCGTCGGCGATACCGGCGAGATCCTCGTCCTCGGGACGCGCGATCTCGATCTCCTCATGCGCCTCGGTGGTTTCAAGCGGCGCCACTTCGGGCTCGTGGACGGGCGTGACGATCGGGGCAGCGGCGACCGGGGCAACCGGGGCAACATATTGCGGACGGCCGCGCGGCTCGGGTGCCGGGACGATCACGGCCTCGTCGAGCGCCGGTTCGACCGCGACCGGGCGCGTGTAGTTCGGTTCCGAATAGGTCGTCGCGACCTCTTCATTCTCCCTGCGACGACGGCCGAGCATCAGCAGCGCGGCGATGCCGGCGAGGACGAGCAGCACGCCTCCGGCGAGCCAGGGCCAGGCGATGCCCGTGCTACGGGTAGTTTCGGTGGTGGTCTGAGTGGGCGTGTCGGCGACCTGCGCCGGAGCGGTGTCGGCAGCCGGCGGCGTCACCGCGGTCTGCTGCGGCGGGGGAGCGGGCGGAGTGACCGGCGTTTCAGCGACTGGAGCCGGTGCCACCGTGCGGGCCGGGGCGGTGGCGCGGACCGGGGCGGTAGTGCGCGTCGTCTGGCGCGTGGTGGTTGCCGTGGTGGTGCGACGCACCGGGGCCGGAGCGGCATCGGCGGGAGCGGCCGACGCGTTCGAGCCGCGCTGCTGCTCTTCGACCGAGGGGACCGACTGAACCACCGGCGAGGCCGGGGCGACCTGGATCACGCGTTCGGGCGCGGCCTGGGCCGGAGCGGCCTGGACCGGCGCCGGAGCAGGCGACGCGGTGATCGGCGGCGGCGTGACCGTCTGATCCTGCGCGAAGGCGGGGGTTGCGACGAGCGCGGCACCGATCAACAGCGCGGCGCGGGGGCGAATGGGGCGGAGTTTCTGCGTCATGTCGCAGGTAGAACAAGTGGAACTCAACTCCGTGCCGGGGAACTGCGACCAAGTGAACCTAATACGCGCCCAGTCGAGCTATTCATCTGTAGTTCAGGCTTGCGTGTTTCTTTTTAGTCACGCGGAACTATTTGGCAGCAGCTGTTCGCCGTGGCGCCGCGCGCCCCGTTCCGCAACTATCCAGGTCTGGGCGATCATCACCACGCCGAGATAGCTGGTCAGCAGCGAGTCGATCGCCAACACCGCCCAGAGCGCCGCTCCAGCCTTGCCGATCGCGACGAAGGCCAGGACATAGTGGAGCACGAGCAGCGGCAGCACCGTCAGCAACAGGAGCGCGGTCGCCCACCAGAAGCTGCCGCGGATCATCGCGATCGAGCGGAAGAAGCCGATCCGGGCATTGCCGACCGCCGCGGCCGCCTTCCACGGGCTCAGGCAGGTTTCGAAGAACATCGAGAAGAGCACGAGCCCGAGCGCGGCGAAGGCCAGGGGCCGTTCGGGAACGCCGAGCGCCGTGGCGAGCATCGGCCCGTCCTGGATCACCACCAGCCAGAACAGTCCCCAGGCGACCACCCCGGCGAACAGCCGCACCGCGCGCCCGTCCCACCGGGTCGCTTCCGTCGTGTCGTTGCCGAATGCGAAGAAGCGCATCGCCCAATAGCCGATCAGGAACAGCGCGAAGACCTTGATATGGCCGATCCCCATCCGCAGAGGGTCATGCTCCACCGCCTTGGCCATGGCGAGACTGTCGTACATGCCGACATGCACCTCAGCCCAATGCTGGACCAGTTCGGCGACCAGCGGCACCAGGAACAGCAGCGGACACAGCAAGGCGAAACGCGCCGCTTGCGCGAAAACCTGTTGCCATGCCCGGATCATGCCCCGCCCTCCCCGTCTTCGACGAACGTCAGAATGTCGCCCGGCTGACAGTCGAGTGCGCGGCAGATCGCCTCGAGCGTCGAGAAGCGGATCGCCTTGGCCTTGCCGGTCTTGAGGATCGACAGGTTGGCGAGCGTGATGTCGACCGCGGCCGACAATTCGGTGAGCGACATGCGCCGGCGGTGCAGCGCTTCATCCAGGGTGACGATCAGGGTCATCGGATCAGACCGTCATCTCGAGTTCGTCGCGCATCGCCGCGCCCTGCGCGAAGACGCGGGCGAGGATGAAGACGAGCAGTATCGCCAGCCAGCCGGCGATCGCCGGACTCCAGCCCGGGCCGACGTCCGCACCGGCACGCGCAATACCGTGGACGACGAAACCGAATGCACCGTCGATCAGCTGGATCGCCAGCAGCGCCCAGCCGATCGCGTGGAGCCTATGCGCATTCGCCGCGACAAACGGGTTACCGGCATCCACCGTGCGGAGCATCCGGATCAGCGCGGTCAGCAGTATCTGTGCCGGGCCGGTGCTGATCAATCCGAGCAACAGCATCCCGCGCATGCCGTGGATCACCGCCGCAGCGTCGATCGTCGCACCGTATTTGGCGTGGAGTTGCGCAAGCAGCACATGCCCGAATGCGAAGGTCCCCAACAGCGCCCCGGCGAAGCCGAACGCCGCGACAATATTGAGGACGCGCAGGACCTGGAACAGGCCTTTCACCAGCTTCAACATCGCAACACTCCCTTATCATATCGTTTATCGATAATTTATATATCGAAAAAAGGCAAGGAATTATTGTTTATCGATATCTATCCGGCGATTTGAATTGAGCGAAGAAGG
>JBEVLV010000012.1:0-12548 GCA_040508955.1 Sphingomonas sp.
GAACCCGGGTCCCGTACCACGTCGATCCCATCGAAATGAATCGATCCGGAGGAAGGCGCCTGCAGGGTCGAAATCGTCCGCATCAGCGTCGACTTGCCTGCGCCATTCGGCCCGAGAAGGCCGAACATTCCGCGTGGAATCTCCAGGTTGACGCCGTTCAGAGCCCTGGTTCCATTAGGATAAGTGTGGACCAGCCCTTCAATTCTCAACATTGGAAGCCCTACCTCCTGAGTATGTTCAAGTGCATCGACAGAATTCCCGCGCACCCCGCAGAAACTGCACAACACATTCTGGTCTTTTCGCAATATTCCCGCGCGCATTTACCCCCGGATCGGGAAGTCATCTTTCCAAGGATTGAGGGATGCGATCGATCGGTTCTCGACGCACCCCTGGAAGGCGCCCCTTAGAAGTTCGTGCCGAGCCGAACGTAAGTGTACCGTCCCCGGATATCGCTCTGCGTGGGATCATACCCCAGGAGGCCCTGGTAGAAGTTCGAGGCCTGAGGCAGCTGGTTGAACACATTGCTCGCGCCAACCTCGATGAATACCGGGGTGGAATGCGCACCTGCCGTACCGAACAAGTTCGCGCGCGCGTTGAAATCCGCGATCCAGAAGTTCCCGATCGATCGCCCGCCATCATAGTCCGAATATTTGGAGACGTAGCGAGCGTCGGCACCGATGCTGTATCGACCCTTCTTCCAATTCAGGGCGATCATCCCCTTCCAGCGGGGCGCCCAGTTCCCGGACGACTGGGCCTTTGCCAGCCCGTCAACCGGGGGAGCGTCGGGCACAAGCGCAGAAGTATAGGAGAGCGTTTGCGTAGCGCCGATCGAAGGACGGAAATCGCCGATCCCGGTCTGGATCAGGTAGCTGATAGAATAGTCGATCCCGGAAACCTCGATGGCGCCGAAGTTCAGCGCGGTCACGTCCACCGAAACGACGTTGCCCGCTGCGTCCCTGACCACCCGCCCGGGAAAGCTCGCGCTGTTCTCCAGGATGAAGCCTGCGGCCTGTGACTGGATCACATCCTCCTCTTTCAGCTTCCAATAGGTGACGCCGATCGTCATTTTGTTCGCCCCGATCCGGGGCGTGTAGACACCGCCGAAGGAATAGGAGGAACCCTTCTGCGGCTTCAGGTTCGGATTGCCTCCGGAGATATTGGTGAAACCCGCGAGTTCGCCGGTTACGGGATCGTCGGCGAAGACTATCCCGCTGGTGGTCGGGGTGAGAAGCGACGTCAGCGGCGGCGCCTTGAAGGACTTGCTGTACGTTCCGCGCAGCAGGAGCGAGGACGCGGGTCGAAGTTCGACACCCAGCTGCGGGGTAAAGACGTCACCGGCATCCGAGTAATGATCATATCGTGCAGCGAGGGTGGCAGCGAGCAGGGTTTGCGTCGTCGTTGACGAGAGCGGGGGGAGAATCGGCACCCTCGCCTCGCCGAAGATTGCCAGATTGCTCCGCTTGTAGGTGCTCTGCCCAACCGGATTGTTGGGATCGACGATGACGTTCTGCTCAACCGTGCTTCTGTCGAACTCTCCACCGAGCACGACGACGAGGTCGCCCGCAGGCAGCTTGAAGAGGGGACCCTGGATGAAGCCGTTTACGCTTTCCGTACTCCCCCGAAACTTGGTCAGTCCGTCATAGAAGAACGTCTTGAGCAATGCCTGCTGGTCGGCGCCCGACTGGTTGAAGATATTCAGCGCCGTACTCGGAGTCGTGGCGTTCAAAGCGGCCTGGATGGCTGCGCTGTTCTGGTAGGTATCGGGCTCGGTCCTGGTGGTCCTGTCTATCGCGGCCCAGGCCGACACTTCCCAGTGCCAGCTCGAGCCGAGCGACCCCCGCATGCCCACAAGGGGGCGGAAAAAGGACGTCTTGTCGATCGAAGCCGACTTAACCGACGGGAGGTTCACCGATATGCCGACCTTCTGCCCGAACGGGTTGTAGGGGTTCCCTGCCCCCATCGAGAAAAGCTGGAGCACGCTGATGCCGAACAAGCCCTGGTCGCCAGCGGAGAGTTCCTGACGATTGTGCGAATACATCACCTCGGCGAACGCCGTCACGTTGGGCGATATTTCATACTCGCCCGAGGCGAGCAGCCCTACGCGTTCGGTTTTCGGGATGGTCGAGACATGCTCATAGATCGAGCATTTATTCAGGCTGTTGTAGTTGAAGGAACTGAGGCTGGGGGCGCCGCTCGCAGGGGCGGCGGTGAGTGCGGCATAGGTCGCGCCCGGCGCGCCGGGAAAGCCGGTAGGGGAATAGACATCCGCGAGATCGCACATGTTGTATTGCGCGCCCGGTGGCGATTTGGTTACCGCACGCTCATCGGTCAGCAGGGTCGACCGGCGCTGATAGCTGCCGAGGATCGAGAATGAGCCGTGCTCGAAGGTCTTGCCCAGCGCGATGCTGGCGCTGGCCTCGTCGAGGCCGTTCGCGTGACCGTATTTCGCCTCGGCCTGAACGCCGTTGAAGTCGGTTTTCAGAATGATGTTAACAACGCCGGCGATCGCGTCCGAGCCATAAACCGCCGAAGAACCGTCCGCGAGGACTTCGATCCGTTCCACCGCGGCCAGCGGGATGTTGTTGAGATCGAAGAAGTCGTCGCCGGCCTGGCTGCCGGATGTCTCCACGCGGCGCCCGTTCAGAAGGATCAAGGTCGTGCCGAGCGGCAGTCCGCGAAGCTGGACGCTCGTGGCCCCGCCCGCCGATTGCACCGCGGTTTCGGATCTGCCCAGCGAGGCACCCGGAAGCGTATTCAGGAAATCGGTGACCGTGGTCTGACCGCTGCGGTCGATCTGCTCGCGATTATAGACCTTCACGTCCTGGGCGCCGTTACCCACTTTCGTGGGAATACGAGACCCGGTCACCACGATCTCGTTGCGGACCTCGGTCAGGCTTCCATCACTACCTTCGCTTGCTACGCGATCCGGCCGGGTGGCGCCCGCAGCGACAGCTTGTGTCGCGGGCTTGATGATGAAGAGACCGGAGCGCCCCTGCTCCACTTCGAGGCCGGAGCCCTGCAACAGCGCGTCGAGCGCTGCGCGGGCCGGATAATTGCCCTTCAGCGCGGGGGAGCGCTTGCCGCGCACCGCCTTGGCATCGAAGGTCACCTGCTGGCGCGACGCGCGGGCGAACGCCTTGAGCGCGGCGCCCAGATCCTGAGATGGGATATCGAAGCTATAGGTCTGTACCTGCGCCTGCGCCGGAACGCCCTGGGCGAACATCGCCAACGCCGCGGCCGCAATGCCGGCCTTCAAATTGAATCTGGTGACCCCCGTCTTCGACATATCGTCGTCCCTCCCTTTGTCCCGGCGCTTGCCGTTTGACAATGAGACGTGCGACCTTCGCGGACAGACAGCTGGCGCGACAAAAATGTGTATTTTTAATTACGCCGGATTGTAATTTCGTCGCCGCGCCGATCCAGCCGAACGACGTTCAGCGCGGTCAGCCCTTCGAGAAAAGCGTCGGTATCGCCTGCGGTGAACACGCCGTTGACCCGCGCATTGGCCGCCACTGCGTCACCCACCACCAGCTTCTCCCGCGAATAGCGGTTCATGCGCGCCACGGCACTTGCGAGCGGCTCGTCGTCGAAGCTGAGCTGGCCAGCTTCCCAGGAAAGCGAACGCGGCAGATCCGCATCGTTGATTGTTGCCGCCGCCGCGACATCGGCTGCCGTCACCAGCTCCTTTCCAGGGGTCAACGCCTGGTCGGCGGTCGCACTGGTCCGCGCGACCGCCCTCTGGCCCACGGGCTTGTGCTCCTTCCCGTCGAGCACTGCCACATGCCCTTCATAGAGCAGCACGCGTACCTGGCGGTTGATCAGTTCGACGCTGAACGACGTGCCCGTCGCGACCACCATCTTCTCGCCCGCCGTGACCGTGAACGGCCGGAGCGGATCCTTGGCCACGTCGAACTTGGCGCGGCCGCGAACCAGGATAAGCTCGCGCCGATCGCGCCCCAGCTTCACATCCACTTCGGTATCGGCATCCAGCGACAGCTTCGAGCCGTCGGCGAGCATGGCGATCTGCCGCTCGCCGATTCCCGTCCGATAGACCTTTGTCGGCGTGAACAGCATCGATGCGGTGAAGACCGCGATCACCAGGCTCGCCGCCAATGCGCTGATCCAATACCAGCGCGGCTGAATCCGTTTCGTCCAGCGCCGCTGGTTGGCATGTCGGAAACTTTCGAGCGCGGCGCTGCGCATATGGATCAGCTCGGGCATTTCAGCCGCCGCATCCGCCGTGTTCCAGACCCGCGCCGCGTCCTCGAATGCCTTGGCATTTTCCGGATCCGCCACCCAGCCATCGAATGCGGCGCGGTCGGCCTCGCCGAGTTCGCCCTCGGCCAGGCTCAGGCACCAGAATGCGGCCTGTTCGTCCCGATCGGACGGCATCTCGTCGAGCGCGGTGCTCATCGCACTTCTCGCATCTTCTTGGCGAGCAGCGCCATCGCCTTCGCCACATGCTGCTTCACCGCGCTGGCCGAGATGCCGTAGGTCGCGCCGATCGCCTCCTGGCTCATATTCTCGACGCGGAACAGGATGAAGATGGCGCGGGTGCGTTCGGGAAGCTCCTCGAGCGCCTGAACGAACGCCGACAGCTGCTCGCGCCCCTCGGCCAGACGGTGCGGATCGAGAACGTCGAAGTCGCGATCGGCTTCGACGGCCACCCCTTTGCGATAGCGCTCGCGCACACCGTTCTTGCGCGCACGATCGACCAGCAGATTCTGCGCGATCTGGAAGACATACACATCGGGCGGCGCCGTTTCAGCGCTCTTCAACATCCGCACAAACACTTCCTGGGTCAGATCTTCGGCCTCGCTGGGATTGCGGACGCGTCGCAGGAAGAACGCCATGAGCGCCGGACGCCACCGGCGGTTCAGCTGCTCCTCGTTTCTGACTTTCTCCTGCCGCACGTAGCGACGCCCTTCCCGCATGGTGACACCCGTTAGACGCGCGAAGCGCGCGGCTGGATAGTGGATGATATTGAATAATGCGGGTTCCGGGGCAATTCGCCAAACGATAGCGCGGAGGAGCAATCATCCGGAAGACTTGAGCGACTCCATCGCGCTGGGCGGAAGCCGACCAGACAATAACCTCGACACTGATCGGGGACGGTCCCCGACAGGCAAGTTCTGCCGGGCTACCCCAATTTTTCGGCAGCAATCGAAGATGCGGTGCCGGCGCAGCCACGCGTTTCGCTGGCCGGATTATGGTTTCCGCCGTTTCCCGGCCTCAAAGGAAGGCCTTGGCTGGGGCGGCAGGATTCGAACCTGCGAATGCCGGTACCAAAAACCGGTGCCTTACCACTTGGCGACGCCCCAACACGTCGGCGAACCGATCGCGGGAACGGGGCTTATAGAGCGCCGCGCCCGCGATGGAAGTCCCGTCGGTGCGTCTTTAGAAAAGTCGCTTCAGCCAATTGTGCGGATCGGGCGCCTGGCCGCGCTGGATCGAGACGAGCTGCTCGCGCAGCTTCTCGGTCGCCAGGCCCGGGCCGCCATTGCCGATCTTGAAGTCGAAGCCGTTGCCGCGCACCGCGCCGATCGGCGTCACCACCGCCGCGGTGCCGCAGGCGAAGGCCTCGCGCAGCTTGCCGCTCGCCGCATCGGCCTTCCACTGATCGATCGCATAGCGCTCCTCGCGCACCGTGATGCCGGCGTCGCGGGCGAGCGTCAGCAGCGAATCGCGGGTGATGCCGGGCAGGATCGTGCCACCCAGCGGCGGGGTCGCGATCGAACCGTCGTCGAACACGAAGAACACATTCATGCCGCCCAGTTCCTCGACATAGCGGTTCTCGGCCGCATCGAGGAACACCACCTGGTCGCACCCCTGCTTGATCGCCTCGGCCTGGGCGATCAGGCTGGAGGCATAGTTGCCGCCGCACTTGGCCGCGCCGGTGCCGCCGCGCGCGGCGCGGGTATAATGATCCGACACCCACAGCGTCACCGACGGCGCGCCGCCCTTGAAATAGGCGCCGGCGGGCGATGCGATCACCATGTAGATATATTCGGAGGCCGGCTTCACGCCCAGGAACGTCTCGCTCGCGAACATGAAGGGACGCAGGTAGAGCGACGCGCCCTCCGCTTCCGGAATCCAGTCGCGATCGATGCTGACCATCTCGCGGATCGAGGCGAGGAACATCTCCTCGGGCAGCGGCGCCATCGCCATGCGCTCGGCCGATTCGCGGAAGCGCGCGGCGTTCGCCTCGGGGCGGAACAGCGCGGCGCCGCCGTCGGGCAGACGATAGGCCTTGAGGCCTTCGAAAATCTCCTGGGCGTAATGGAGAACGGCGCAGGCGGGATCGATCGAGATCGGCCCGCGCGGCTGCACCTTGGCGTCATGCCAACCGCGTTCCGCGGAATAGCGAATCACCACCATGTGATCGGTGAAGATCTTGCCGAAGCCGGGATTGGCGAGAAGCGCCGCGCGGTCGTCCGCGGCGATCGGGTTGGTGTGCGCTTCGAATTCGAAATCCAGGATCGTCGCGTCTTCCATCACGGTTTCCATTGTGAGGGGCCTCGGGTTGCGCACGACTAGAGGCGGTGGCAGAAAGCGTCAACATGGCTGCCCCAATTCCTGCGTCTCCGCTGTTCCTGCGCGAGCCCGAGATCCGCCGCGGCATCGAGCTGCTCTATTTCGGCTATTCCCACCTCACGCGCTCGATCGATGCCAATCTGGCGCGGCAGGAGCTGGGTCGCGCGCACCACCGCACGCTCTATTTCATCGCGCGCAAGCCCGACCTGACAGTCAGCGAGCTGCTCGCCCTGCTCGGCATCACCAAGCAGTCGCTCGGCCGGGTGCTCGGCGAATTGTCGGACCGCGGCTTCGTCGAGACGCGCACCGGCGCGCGCGACCGGCGCCAGCGGCTGTTGCGGCTGACGCCGGCAGGCGCCGAGCTCGAGGGCGAGCTGTTCGACGCGCTGCGCGAAAAGATGTCGATGGCCTATTCGAGCGCGGGCCAGGGCGCGGTAGGCGGCTTCTGGGCCGTGCTCGAAGGATTGATGCCCGAGGAAGACCGGGAGCGCGTGGCCGCCCTCGGGCGGTAGCTTACGCTACCTTGAAGCCTTCCTTGTTCATCGCCAGCGTCAGCGCCTTGTTGCGTTCCTCGGAAAGCTGGGCGCGCAACATCGGGAAGAGCTGAGTCTCCTCCTCGCGCATGTGCTTCTCGATATCCGCGCGGAACCGGCGCAGCTTCAGGATCCAGTCGGGCGAGGCCGTGGGCATGTTCTCCAGCTCGTAGAGATACTGCTTCACATAGCCATGCTCCTTGTTGAGCGCATCGGCCGCATCCGTCTGCCCGGCGTCGCGCAGCGCCGGGTAGATGACGTTCTCCTCCTCCACCGCATGCTTCATCAGCGCGTGCTTCAGGTGCGAGAGCAGCATGTTTCGCCGCAAGGTCGCGCTCTCGTCGGTCGCCTCGATCGAATCGAACACTTTCAGCGTCGCGGCATGCTCGGCGGCGAGCGCCTCGTCCCAGTTGCCGGCGAGCGCGGTCGGCGCCTGGACCACCGCCTTGCGGCCGAGCAGCGCAAGCAGGCCGAGTGCGGCGCCGCCCGCGGCTGCCCCTGCGATCACGCCGAAACTGCTGCCGCCACTGGGCTTCTTCGATCCGGTGAAGCGCCCGTTCTTGTCGCGGGTCGCGGTGGTCGTGGTCATGGCCGTCTCCATCGAAAGAGGGTTTGGCTGCACAACCGTCCGGGAACGCAGGCGTTCCGAAGCCCGCGCTATTTGCGCGCCTCGGCCGCCATCTCGGCATTGCGGCGGGTCGCCGCCGCGAGCGTCTCGTACACCAGGCGCTTCAGCACATCGTCGCGATCCAGCACGTTGAGCCCCTCGCGCGTCGACCCGCGCGGGCTGGCCACCCGATCGGCCAACTCGGCCGGCGAAATGTCGGCGGCCGATGCCAGCAGCGCCCCGCCCTCGACCGCGGCGAGCGCGAGCCGCTGCGCCTGGTCGGCGGGCAGTCCCAAAGCCACGCCGCCCTCTGCCAGCGCATCGATGAAGCGATAGAGGAAGCCCGGACCGCTGCCGGCCAGCGCGGTGACGACGTCGAACTGGCCTTCGCTGTCGATCCACTCGACCAGCCCGAGCGGCGCCATCAGCGCCTCGACACGCGCGTCGCGTGCACCGTGGAGCCCGACCACGCCCTTACCAAGCGCGACGGGAAGATTGGGGATTGCCCGCACGATCGCACCGGCCCGGAAATAACCGGCCAGCGCATCGAGTTCGACGCCGGCGAGGATCGAGATCAGCAGCGGCACTCCGGCCAGCCGTGCTCCGAACTTCTCTGAAATCTCGGCGATCTGCTGCGGCTTCATGCCGAGCATCACTGCATCGGGCAGCGGTCCTTCGGGAAACTCCCGGCCCTGGCGCACGCCTTCTGGCAGCACGCGGTCGCCGCGATTGACGACGAACACCGATTCCGGCGCGACCGTGCCCGTAGCGATCCATCGGCGCAGCATCGCGCCAGCCATATTGCCGCATCCGACCAGCCAGATGCTGGCCGGCATCCCGACGCTCATGCTTCGCCCTGCGTCTCGATCAGTGCGGACGCCAAAGCATCGGCCGGGGTCTTGCCGCCCCACAGCACGAACTGGAACACCGGATAGAAGCGCTCGCACTCGTCGATCGCGCTTTCGACCAGCAGCTCGGCCTGGGCCAAGGTAAGCGCCGCATCGCTGCTCGTGTCGATCATCGCGGCGTGACGGAACAACAGGATGCCGCTCTGCGACCACAATTCGAAATGGCCGATCCAGAGCTGCTCGTTGACCAGCCCGACCGCCTCATAGACCGACGACCGCCGCTCGTCCGGCACGCGCACGTCCGGAAAGGCGAGGAACTGGAGCACGCCGTCATCCTCGCGCCAGATCGCGCGCAGCTCGTACTGCGTCCAGCTGCCCTTGACCTTGGCGACGATCTCGTCGTCCTCGCGCTCATAGCTCCAGCCATGCGCACCGAAATAGCTTTCCAGCATGTCGATGGGGGCGGCGGCTTCGTCGCGGTCGAACTCCGCTTCGTCGAGCATCATAACCTCCACACGGCCGGACGGAACGCCCAAGGTCCTGCCAAGCGCGCCGAACCCGCACAAGCGCGGCGTTCGCAACCCTGTCGAAAAGCTGTGGACAAGCGGTTTGTTTCCTCGGCGCTCAAGCGTCGCCCTGCGGCTTCTTGGGCTTGGCAGCCTTCGGGGTGGGGGCGGCAACCGCCCCGATCCGCGCTTCCAGCGCCTCGATCCGCGCCTTCAGCACATCGTTCTCGTCGCGAGCGGCGGCGGCCATCGCCTTGACGGCATCGAACTCGTCGCGGGCGACGAAGTCGAGTCCGCCGATCCACGTCTTGGCCTTCTCGCGCGCGGCGGCCTCGCCCTCGCGCGCCATGCCGGCCATCGTGCCCGCCGCGCCGTTCACGAACTTGACGAAATCGTCGAACAGGCGGTTGTCGGTCTGCATTTCAAAATTCCCGCTAATCTTCAGATGATCTGGATTTGGTCGCTCGAGCGCCCCGGCGCAATCCTCGACGCGTCGGGATTGAGCGTGTGGATCTGATAGAGCAGGAATCCGGCATAGCATATCCAGGCGAGATACGGGAGCATCAGCAGCGCCGCCCCGCGCCGCACCTGCGCGAACAGATAGGCCGTCACCAGCGCCAGGCCGAACAACAGGCCCAGCACGACCAGTGCCGACACCACCTGATGCATGCCGAAGAATATCGGCGACCAGACGAGGTTGGCGGCCATCTGGAGCACGAACAGCACGATCGCCGGCATCCGCATCCGGGATCCGCGCGCGTTGATCACCATCGCCAGCGCCAGTCCCATCAGCACGTAGAGGATCGACCAGGCGACCGGGAACGCCCAGCCGGGCGGCATCGCATCGGGCTTGGCCAGCCGTGCATACCACAGATTCTTGTCGCCGCTGGGGGCGAGGCTGGCGGAAAGGAAGCCGAGCAGCAGGATCAGCGGAACGGTGAAAATAGCCCAACGCAGATACGCCAGCCGTAGCTGGCCCTTGGATGCGATCTCGCTCAACGAATGCTCCCCCTGCCACGCGCTACAACCGCCCCTGCACCGCAGCGACGGCCCGCACGCAGACTTCATGGCCGCGCTTTTCCGCGCGGCGCGCCCGATGTTGCGCGAGACTAGGAAGATTTATGTTACGGTTGCAAGCGCTACGCCGGGTCAGCAACAATGTTTCGCTGCGCCGCAATGAGAAACTCGACATTGCCCTCCGGCCCGGTGATCGGGCTCTGGCTGATGCCAGCGACATCCCAGCCCTTCGATTCCAGCCAGTCCGCCACTTCACGGCAGACGCGCGCGTGCACCTCGGGATCGCGGACGACGCCGCCCTTGCCCACTTCGTCGCGCCCCGCCTCGAACTGCGGCTTGATCAGCGCAACCAGCCGGCCATCGGGTTTCGCGAAGCCCAGCGACACGTCGAGCACCTTGGCAAGTCCGATGAAGCTCGCGTCGCACACGATCAGGTCGACCGATTCGGGGATATGCGCCGCGGTGAGGATGCGAGCACTGGTCTGCTCATGCACGATCACCCGCGGATCCTGGCGCAGCTTCCAGGCGAGCTGGTTGGTGCCGCTGTCGACCGCATAGACCCGCGCCGCGCCCCTGCTCAGCAGCACGTCGGTGAAACCGCCCGTCGACGATCCCACGTCGATCGCCACCGCGCCCGTCACGTCCCAGCCGAAATGGTCGAGCGCGTGCGCCAGCTTGATTCCGCCGCGCGACACCCAGGGATGATCGCGCCCGCGCACCTCGATCATGGTCTCCTCGGCGAGCATCTGCCCCGGCTTGTCGATCTTGCGCTCGCCGGCGAACGCCAGCCCTGCCATGATCAACGCCTGCGCCCGAGTCCGGCTCTCGGCAAGCCCGCGATCGACGAGCATCTGATCGGCACGCTGCTTGGCCATAGGCTCCTTTAGGCGGCGATTTCGGTCCGGCGCAACCGCTCCTCGTTCCATCGCAACGTTATTGCCCATCAATTCGATGGGAATTAAATCAGAGCTCCGGCCTCCTCTCCACCGGAGTGGAAAACATGACGATCTTTTCGCATCTCGACGATCAGTCCCCGATCATCCTCACCGTGCCCGGCTTGGGCGGATCAGGCCCTTCGCATTGGCAGACGCTCTGGGAGCAATCACGCCCCGACACCCACCGCGTCGAGCTCGGCATGTGGGACACGCCGCATCGCAACGCCTGGGTGACCAAGCTCGATCAGGCGATTCGCCAGGCCCAGGCGCCGGTGGTGCTCGCCGCGCACAGCCTTGGCTGCCTCGCCGTCGCCTGGTGGGCCGAGCTTGCCGGACAACCGTTCGGCTGGCCCGTCGCCGGCGCATTGCTGGTGGCGCCCGCCGACGTCGATCGTTCGGTCGCGCCATCCGAGTTGAGCGCCTTCCGCCCCGCCCCCAGCAAGCCGCTGCCCTTTCCTTCGATCCTGGTGTCGAGCAGCGACGATCCCTGGATCGACCAGGGCCGGGCCAGGGCGCTTGCCGGCACATGGGGCAGCTTCTTCGTCGACGCCGGGCCGCAGGGGCATCTGAACGCCGCCAGCGGCATCGGCTGGTGGGAGGAAGGCCAGGTGCTGCTCGATCGCGTGCTCGACGCGGCATCGGATCGCACCGGCAGGGTGCGCTCCGCGGCGGAGGCGCGCTCGCTGCTGGCGATCAACGCCACCGATGCCGCGCATACCCATTATCTGGGCGCTTCGGCATGATCCGATCGGACTGGTCGCACAACCTAGGTAAATTGCCGTGGACGGCTGGTAACATGAGGGAAAGCTACTACATAGAAGAGTAGCGGGCGTGGCCGGGTGGCGTACCCTAGAGCGTCACTCGGCCTACCGCTCGCATTTCCCCAGCAAATCGACCGTATCGGCCTGCTTGTGCGACGCGGTTGCGTGCGGCACATCGGCCTCATGGATCGTCGTGATGTGCTCGCCGCCGGCCTGGCCGGTTCGCTTCTTCCCGCCGTCGCTCAGGCGCGCGGCACCGGGGGACCGATCAAGCCCGACGCCACTGTGAATATCTGGCCTGGCGAAGCGCCCGGTCTGCTCGACCCGGACTTGCGCGAGCGCATCATCGAGCGCAGCAAGGACCCTGCCGTCCCCGATCGCGCGCTCGACCGGATCCGCACGCCGCATCTCGACGTCTTTCGCCCAGCCACGCCCAACGGCGCCGCGCTGCTGATCATGCCCGGCGGCGGCTATGAGCGCGTCGTGCTCGACAAGGAGGGCTATGAGATCGCCAGCTGGCTCTCGGCACGCGGGGTTACCTGCTTCGTGCTCTTCTATCGCCTGCCCGCGGAGGGGTGGAAGAATGCGCCCGACGTACCGCTCGCCGATGCGCAGCGCGCGATGCGACTCATCCGCGCCCGCGCGGCGGAGTGGCAGGTCGATCCGTTGCGAATCGCGGCGATGGGCTTCTCGGCGGGCGGGCATGTTTGCGCGGATCTCGCCACCCGCTTCGAGCACAACGTCTACGCGCCCGTCGATGCGGCCGATACCGGCTCGGCGCGGCCGATGCTCGCCGCGCCGCTCTAT
>JBEVLV010000013.1:0-7100 GCA_040508955.1 Sphingomonas sp.
CTGACGGGCATCACGCACGCTGCGGACATTGTCCGTCCGCGCCGTCATGGTCGGGCCGCCATCGAAGATATCGATGTAATTCTCGTATGCAAAGCCTTCGTTTTCCAGCATTCTCATCGCCGCGCGGCCACTGGGGTGTGGCAACCCGATGACGCTGCGCGCGGCCTCGGACAGCATCGCGGTGTAGATCGGATGCTTGGGCATCAGGTCGGCAATGAACTGGTTGCCATGGATCGCGTTGAACGCGTCGGCCTCCTGGAAATTCATCCCGACGACGCGCCCGGCGACACCGTCCCAGAAGGGCGATCCGCCCGCCTCGTCGAGCACCCCGCGCAGCTCGGCCAGGATCCGGTCGGCGAAGCGCGCCCGGTGGCGGGCGATGAACAGATAGCGGCTGCGCGCAAGCAGCAGCCCAAGCCCGCCGGCGCGCTCGCCGGGGTGGAGGAACAGTCCGCCCACTTCGCTGCAGCCCTCCAGGTCGTTGACCAGGCTGAGAATCTCGGCGCGGAAGGTACGGTCCAGTTCCTGGCTGTGCTTGGTCTCGGTGGCGATGCGATAGCTGTAGAACGGCCATTTCTGGCCCACCCGGGTGAAGATCTGGCAGGTGCCGCGCACTTCGCCGGTCTCGGCATTCTCGAGGATCAGCACGAACAGATCGTCATGCGCGCCGCCATCCTCGGGCCGCTCGAACGCCTTGTGGCTGCGGATCAGCTTGGCGCGCAGCGCGTCGCGCTCGGGCGGCAGGTTGGTGAAACCGCCGCCGGTCAGCTTGGCCATCTCGTAGAGGTGCTGGAGATCCTCGTCGCGCGCGGCACGGATGCGGAAGGTCATGGGCGGAAGCTCCCGTCGGCGATACGCAGGATCGTGACGGCGGAGAGCGCGGCGCGCTCGGGCAGGCTTTCGGGAATGAGGAATTCCTCCGCGGAATGAATGGCACCGCCGCGTGCGCCCATGGTATCTACCACGGGCACGCCGCATGCGGCGATGTTGTTGCCGTCGCAGACGCCGCCGGTCGCCTTCCAGGCGATCGGAATGCCCAGATCGGCACCCGCCTGCTTGACCAGCGCGAACAGTTTCTCGGCGCCGGGATCCAGCAGCTTGGGTGGTCGATTGAAGCTGCCATGGACTTCGACTGTCACGTCATGTGCGGCGGAAATTGCAATCGCGGCCTCGTCCAGCGCCGCTTGGGCTCTGACGATCGAGTCCGGACCTTTCGGCCGAAAATTGATCCGCAGGATTGCAAGATCGGGAACGACATTGTTCGGGCCGCCGCCGTCGATTCGCGCCGGGTTCACCGATAGCCCCGGCGCCTTGGCGTCGGCCAGCCGCAGCGCGAGCGCCGCGGCCGCGACCAATGCGTTGCGACCCTCTTCGGGGTTGCGCCCCGCATGGGCGCTATGGCCGCGTACGATCAGCGAGAAATTGCCGCTACCGCCGCGCGCACCCGCCAGCGTGCCGTCTGGCAGCGCCGGCTCATAGGTCAGCGCCGCCATTTTGCCTCGCGCTGCTCCCTCGATCAGCACGCGGGAGGAGAGCGATCCGGTTTCCTCATCCGAATTGATTACCACTTCATAGCCGAGACGGGTCGCGAGCGGGCTGGCTTCGACCGCCGCGAGCGCCGCCAGTATGACCGAAAGACCGCCCTTCATGTCCGCTGCGCCAGGGGCGTTGAGGCTCCCGTCCGCCAGCCAGCGGGCCTGCTGGAAGGGATGATCGGCGCCGAACACCGTATCCATATGGCCGGTCAGCAGGATCTGCGCCGACGCTTCCGGCCGAACCCTGAGGTGCACATGCCGGCCATGCCCGATTGCTTGAACCTGCCCGTCCGTGGAGACGCTCTCGACGGGCGCGGGATCGACCAGCGCCAGTTCGCCGGGCAGCGTGGCGAAAGCATCCGCCAGCGCGTCTGCCATCGTTGCGAGCCCCCCCAGGTTGCGGGTGCCGGTGTTGATCGCCGTCCAGGCCTGGGTGCGCGCCAGCATCGGCGCGTCCCGCGCCTGTTCGACGGCAGCCTGCTCGATCGCGGAAAGCTTGGTCATTCCTGCTGGTAGCCCGGAAGCGCGGGGATTGAATACCCCCGGCCGGCTTTGCCGACTATAGCCGCAAGCTCAGAAGTCTACGACCAGCGCCGCGCGGCTTGTCGTATCGGTGGTCTTGCGGCCGATCGGCGGCGTGCTTTCATACTGCATCGAATAGCTGAATTGCGCGGAAAGCGGTCCGATCAGCTTGGTAAGCAGCGCCGATTTGGTCGAGACCGTGCTGTTGGCCTGCTCGACATATGCCGACGCGGTCTGCGTCACGGAGATGCCGCGCGACACCTTCCACCCGAAATCCAGCGATCCGCGCGCGGCGATGCTGCTCTCGGCGGTGTGATCAACGAAATCGGTCTGACGGAAGGCGGGCCCAAGCTCGAGATCGAGCTTCACCGCGGGCGACTTGATCGCGCTGTAGCCCGCCCCGGTCGAGAGCGAGAAACGACTGTTGAAGCCTGAGAAGCGGTCTCGCTCATACTGCGCCGCGCCGTAGAGATAGGCACGATCGTCGAACTTCCAGTTCGGCTCATAGGCAGCGAGGTAGCGGTCCTGCGTGGTGACGCCCAGGCTCTCCTGGTAATCGGCCTGGAATCGCAGCTTGTGCCGCCATTCGATCCCCTCGCGGCGAAGCGCGATCGCGGCGGTAAGACCGACATTCTCGGTGTTGCCGGTCGAGACATAGCCGCCGAGCTCCGCATGACCCTTCACCAGATCGAAGAAATCGGCTTCACGCAGCTTCTGCTGCGCGGTCTGCTGCCGTTCCTTGCGCCAGTCCGACGCGAGCTTCATCACCAGCTCGGCGCTCGCCGGATCGGCGTTCTTGGCATATTTCACGATCGTCGCGACATCGTTCTCGTTGCCCGATTGCATCGCGGCATCCAGCATCGACTTGATCATCGAAGGGATCGTCGGGTCCTCGGCATTGGCGAGGAGCAGCGGCAGGGCGAGAAGCAAGGCACGCATGGGAGGGGTCCTTAGCCACAGTTTTTTGGCGTCAAAAAGGCAGTGCTTTTCCCTGTCGTAGGACGCGTAGAGCCCGCGGTTATGCCAGTTCCTCGGCAAATACCCGCAGGATATCCCGATAAAGCTCGCGCTTGAACGGTACGATCAGCTCGGGGAGGTCGGCCGGGTCGGCCCAGCGCCATGCGCGGAACTCGGGCTCCGCGGTGGCGATGTTGACGTCGCCATCCTCGCCCAGGAAGCGGAACAGGAACCAGCGCTGGCGCTGGCCGCGCCATTTGCCCTTCCACAGCTTGCCGACCAGTTCTTCGGGCAGGTCGTATTGGAGTTCCTCGGGTGCGGCTGCGACCAGCTCGACATGCGCGCGCAGCACGCCGGTCTCCTCCCACAGTTCGCGATAGGCGGCGTCGAGCGGGTCCTCGCCGGGATCGATCCCGCCCTGCGGCATCTGCCAGGCCTCCACGGTCGAATCGAGTCGCTGGCCGACGAAAACGCGGCCGTCGCGGTTGAGCAGCATCACGCCGGCGCACGGGCGATAGGGAAGGGAGGCAAGGTCGGTCATTGCCGATCCCCTAGCGCTGGCGAGAGAGCTGCGCCATCACCCAACGGGACGAACGGAGGGGATTCGATGGCGAAAGCCAAACGCAAGCAGATGGGCGCGGCGACGCCGGTGAACGACGACTTCCGCCGCATCGTCGCCGAACGGCTGCTCGACGGCGCCGATCCGGAGGCGCTGGCATTGCACCTGGCCGCGGGCGGCGGCGTCGCGCTGGCGCTTGCCCAGGCGGAGATCGCGCGGGCAGCCAAGAGCCCCTATCTCCTCGCCACCGAGCGGCTGCGCAACCGGCTGGGCAAATGGGAGTGGGTGCTGCAGAACGGCGCCCGCCTCGCTGCCGATGATCCGCGCGGCTTCGCGATCGAGACGCTCGACGCCGTCGACCCCGAACGCTTTTACCGCGATCATTACCGCGCACATCGCCCGGCGCTGATCCGTGGGTTGTTCGAGCATTGGCCGGCGCGTCAGCGCTGGACGCTCGACTATTTCGCGCAAACCCTGCGCGACCGCCCGGTGCGCGTGCAGTGGAATCGCGAGTCGGATCGGAATTTCGAGCTCAACTCCAACGCGCACGGCGAATTCCGGCCCTTTTCGGAGATTGCGGCGCGACTGGCCGCTCCCGAGCCGAGCAACGACTTCTACGTCACCGCGAACAACAGCGACGGCAATCGCCAGGTTTTCGCTTCGCTCTATGCCGAGGCGGGCGAGATGCCCGGCATCCTCCAGCCAGGAAGCGCCGCGCGCGGACATCTGTGGATCGGGCCGAAGGGCACGATCACGCCCTGGCACCATGATCTGACCAACAATCTGCTGATCCAGGTCGTCGGGCGCAAGCGCGTCCGGATGGTCGCCAGCCACGATACACCGCTGATGCGTAACCACCGCCATTGCTTCAGCGCCTGGACGACAGAGGACCTGCCGCCGGGGCCGGCCTCTCCCGGCAAGCCCGCCGTGCTCGAATGCGAGATCGGCCCGGGCGACGCCGTCTTCCTGCCGATCGGCTGGTGGCACCATGTCGAGGGGCTCGAGCAGCATATCGGCATGTCGTTCACCGACTTCGCCTGGGGCAACGATTTCTATTCGAGCTATCGCAGCTACGGCACCCTCTAGCTGCGACGGGCGCGCGCACCTAGCTTGCGGGGTGTGATACCCGTCGTCCACCACCCGCTCTATGTCGCGCCGGCGCCCGCGCGCAGCCCCTATCAGTGGAACAAGAACGGCCTGGTCCGCGACCTGCTGCGTGCCGAGGGCGAACGCTTCGCCTGGCACGAGCCAGATCCGATGCCGCGCGATTGGCTGGAGGCGGTGCACGATCCCGATTATGTCGCCGAGGTGCTGGAAGCGCGCGTGCCGCCGCACAAGGAACGGCGGATCGGCTTCCCGGTGACGCCGCAGGTTGCCGCCCGCGCCCAGGTCGTGCCCGGCGGCACCGGGCTCGCCGCGTTGCTCGCGATGGAGCATGGCTATGCCGCCAACAGCGCCGGCGGCAGCCATCACGCGCTTGCCGACACCGGCGCGGGCTTCTGCGTGTTCAACGACCTCGCCATCGCCGCGATTCGGCTGGTAGAGGAGGGGACGGTCGATCGCGTGCTGATCGTCGATTGCGACGTCCACCAGGGCGACGGCACCGCCGCGCTCACCGCCGGCCGCCCCGAGATCGCGACCTATTCGATCCATGCCGACAAGAACTTCCCGGCCCGCAAGGCGCGCTCGACGCTTGATGTGCCCTTGTCCGACGGCACTGGCGACGCCGCCTATCTCGAGGTGCTGGCCGAGACGCTGCCGCCCCTCATCGATCAGTTCGCACCCGATCTGGTGCTCTATCAGGCGGGCGTGGACCCCTTTGCCGAGGATCGCCTCGGCCGTCTCGCGCTCAGCTATGACGGCTTGACGGCACGCGACGCCTGGATCGGCGCGACGATGCGGGCGCGGGGCATCCCCTTCGCCAGCGCCCTGGGAGGCGGCTACGGTCTCGATGCGCTCGAGGTCTCGCGCCGCCATGTTTCCTCGATTCTCACTTTGGGATCGGCCGCGGCAAAGCAGCCTTTGCATGCGTAAAGGCATTTTCTACTTTGGGTTGCGCGATTGTGAGGCGTAGGACGTTCGTAACGATAGACAAACACCGCAGGACAACCCGGCCATGGCAACTGCCGCCCATCAGCTGACGCCCGAAGAGGCATCGGCGAACCCGGCACCCGAAACGATCGTCGTCCGCTTCGCCGGAGATTCGGGCGATGGCATGCAGCTCACCGGCGGCCAGTTCACCCTCTCCACCGCGCTCGCCGGCAACGACCTGGCGACCTTCCCCGATTTTCCCGCCGAGATCCGCGCCCCACAGGGCACGCTCTTCGGCGTCTCCGCCTTCCAGATCAATTTCGGCTCGACCGAGATCGACACCGCGGGCGACCAGCCCGACGTGCTGATCGCGATGAACCCGGCAGCGCTCAAGACCAATGTCGAGGCGCTGAAGCCCGGCGGCCTGATCATCGCCGACCAGGGCGAGTTCGGCCAGCGCAACCTCGACAAGGCGAAATATGCCGCCAACCCGCTCGAGGACGACAGCCTCGGCAAGTGGCAGCTGCTCAAGCTCGATATCTCGCAGCTCACCCTCGATGCCGTGAAGCCGTTCGGCCTCGGCAACAAGGAGGCGCTGCGCTGCAAGAACATGTGGACGCTGGGCCTGGCGCTCTGGATGTTCGATCGTGATCGCCAGCCGCTGATCGACTGGCTGAAAGCGAAGTTCGCAAAGGCGCCGGCGCTGGCCGAGGCCAATATCGCCGCGCTGAATGCCGGGCATGCCTATGGCGAGACGGCGGAGATTTCCGGCCCGCTCAAGCAGCACAACGTGCCTGCGGCTCCCGCTGAGCCGGGCCTCTACCGCACCGTCACGGGCGCGGAGGCGATTTCGATGGGCCTCGTCGCGGGCGCGCAGCTTGCCGGCATCCCGATGTTCTTCGGCGGCTATCCGATCACGCCGGCGTCGGCGATCCTGCATCACCTGAGCCGACTGAAAGAATACGGCATCACGACCTTCCAGGCGGAAGACGAGATCGCGGCGATCGCCTCGGCCATCGGCGCGTCCTATGCCGGGCAGCTCGGCGTGACCTCGTCCTCGGGCCCGGGTATCGCGCTGAAGGGCGAGGCGATGGGGCTCGCGATCATGACCGAATTGCCTTTGGTCATCATCAATTCGCAGCGTGGCGGGCCGTCCACCGGCCTGCCGACGAAGACGGAACAGTCGGACCTGTACCAGGCGGTCTATGGTCGCAACGGCGATGCCCCGATGCCGGTGATCGCCGCTCGCTCGCCGTCGGACGCGTTCGAGGTCGCGATCGAGGCGGTGCGGATCGCAACGCAGTACATGACGCCCGTGATGGTGCTGACCGATGGATATATCGCCAACGCCGCTGAACCGTGGAAGGTGCCCGACGTCAGCGGCTATGCGCCGTTCCCGGTGCAGTTCCTCGATACCGTGCCCGAGGGCGGGTTCCAGCCTTATGGCCGCGACAACAAGCTCGCGCGCCCGTGGGTGAAGCCCGGCACGCCCGGCC
>JBEVLV010000014.1:0-9559 GCA_040508955.1 Sphingomonas sp.
CCTCGACCGGCGACCAGGAGAAGGGCACGCCCCTCCCCACCGTCATCACCGTCTATGCGGACCGCTCGTTCTCGTTCGAGACCAAGACGCCGCCGGCGACCTACCTGATCAAGAAGGCCGTCAACCTGAAGTCGGGCTCGAAGGAGCCGGGCAAGGTTTCGGCCGGAACCATCAAGCGCTCGCAGCTCTCGCAGATTGCCGAAGCGAAGATGAAGGACCTGAACGCGAACGACATCGAGGCGGCCACGAAGATCATCGAGGGCTCCGCCCGCGCGATGGGCCTCCAGGTTGTGGAGGGCTAAAGACATGGCAAAGCTGACCAAGAAGCAGAAGACCTGGACGATCGACGGCGAGAAGCTGCACGGCGTCGATGAAGCGATCGCGCTGGTTCGCGCCAACGCCACCTCGAAGTTCGACGAGACCGTCGAGGTCGCGCTGAACCTGGGCGTCGATCCGCGCCACGCCGACCAGATGGTCCGCGGCGTCGTCACCCTGCCCAAGGGCACCGGCAAGACCGTCCGCGTCGGCGTGTTCGCCCGCGGCGCCAAGGCCGACGAAGCCACTGCCGCCGGTGCGGACGTGGTGGGTGCCGAGGACCTGATGGAAGCCATCCAGGGCGGCAAGATCGATTTCGATCGCTGCATCGCGACCCCGGACATGATGGGCCTGGTGGGCCGCCTCGGCAAGGTGCTGGGTCCGAAGGGCCTGATGCCGAACCCGAAGCTGGGCACCGTGACGATGAACGTCGCCCAGGCGGTCAAGGACGCCAAGGGCGGCCAGATCGAATACCGCGTCGAGAAGGCCGGCATCATCCATTCGGGCATCGGCAAGGTGTCGTTCCCGGCCGAGGACCTGCGCGCGAACTTCGACGCGCTGGTCGACGCCGTGATCAAGGCCAAGCCGGCCGGCGCCAAGGGCAAGTATGTCCGCAAGGTCGCCCTGTCGTCGTCGATGGGCCCGGGCGTGAAGGTCGACGTGGCGGAAGTCTCCGCGGCGTAAGCCTCTCGCTTCGGCAGAGAAAAGAACGGGTCGGGGGCGATGCTCCCGGCCCTTTTCTTTTGGCGCATGCTGATCGAGACTGGGCCGGTCGAAAGCTGGAGCGTGGGACGATGCACTTCGCGAGCTATATCCTGCCCCTGGTCGCGGCATTCACCCCGCCGGACGACGACGCCCCGGCGGTCACGTCGCGCTTCCTGACCTATCTCGAGCAGGGCGAGACGGCGAAGGCGGCGGCGATGCTGACGCGCGACGCCATGATGGCCGCGGGAGATGTGGGCGGACCATTCCTCGTGGAAGCGCTGCCGTTCGCCAGGCTGGGCTGCACGCGTCGCTCGGTCGCCGACACGGCCAGGCCGCTCTCCAGCGACAAGCCCAACATCAGGGTCGTCGCCGTCACATGGACCTGCCTGCACGGGGCGGAACCCGGGCCGCATGTGAGGAAGGGGACGTTCCTGATCGACGGCCAGAAAGTCGCCGGCCTCTATATCGGCTGAACGGGAGCGCAGCTTTGCCCTTGAGAAATTGCCGGCGTCGGGCCATCGCGAGGGTATGACCGCTGCAATCGATCCCTTCCACGCCATCGCGATCAGCCGCCTAGCGCATCGGATGGCCGTCGCCGGCCAGCCCGTGATCCACATGGAGTTCGGCCAGCCTTCGACCGGCGCGCCGGCCGCCGCGATCGCGCAGGCGCACCAGGTGCTCGACCGCGACGGGATGGGCTATTGGGAGAGCCCGGGCCTGAAGGAGCGGATCGCGCGCCATTATGGCGAGAGCTATGGCGTGCAGGTCGATCCCGAACAGGTGATCCTGACCTGCGGCGCCTCCCCGGCCTTCGTGCTGGCGCTGTCCTGCGCGTTCGCGCCGGGCGCGCGGGTGGCGCTCGCGCGCCCGGGCTATGTCGCCTATCGCAACACGCTGAAGGCGCTGCACATGGTGCCGATCGAGATCGGTTGCGGCGAGGCGGAGCGCTTCCAGCTCACTGCGGATGCCGTCGCGGCAATCGAGCCGGCGCCCGACGGGCTGATCGTGGCGAGCCCGGCCAACCCCACCGGCACGATCATCGACGATGCCGAGCTCGCCGCGATCGCCGCGGTATGCCGGCGGCGCGGCATCCGGATCATCTCCGACGAAATCTATCACGGCCTGTCCTACACCACGCCCGCGCGATCGATGCTGCAGGAGGATGCGGGCGCGTTCGTGATCAACAGCTTCTCCAAATATTTCAGCATGGCCGGCTGGCGGCTCGGCTGGGTGATCGTCCCCCCCGAGCAGATCGACGCGGCGCGGGCGCGGATGGGCGCACTGTTCCTGACCCCGCCCAGCCTGGCGCAGCATGCCGGGCTGATCGCCTTCGACGCGCGCGAGGAGCTGGAAGGGCATCTCGAAACCTATCGCCGCAACCGCGCGCTGCTGCTCGACGCCCTGCCCGCGATGGGCCTGCGGCGGATCGCGCCGCCCGATGGCGCCTTCTACATCTATGCCGATATCGGCCACCTGACCAACGACAGCTTTGATTTCTGCATCCGGCTGCTCGAGGAAACCGCCGTCGCGACCGCTCCCGGGATCGATTTCGACCCGGTGGACGGGCACCGCTTCATCCGGCTGAGCTTCGCCGTCTCGACCGACCGGGTCGAGGAAGCCTGCAATCGGATCGGCCCCTGGTTCGCACGGGCGAGCCAGCGGGCAGCCTGATCGTCGGGCCTTTCCAGCGGGACCATCGCGGAGCATAGTCGCCTTCCTGCCCAACGAGGCCGGAGAGGAGACGCCGGATGCGACCCTTGCTGCTTGCGCTATGCGCGCTGCTGCCGATCGACGCACAGGCCCAGACGGTCTCCGGCGAGCAGGACAGCAACATCGTCGTGCGCGGGTCGCGCGAAGCGCCGAGCGACTGGCGCGAGGCAGAGGGCGATCATGTCATCGTCCAGAGCAACGGCGGCGAGCGCGAGCTAGTGCGGATCACGCGCAACCTGGAGCGGCTCCATTTCCTGCTCTCGGTGCTGCTCAACCGCATCGACAAGCCCGACGACACGGTAAAGCTGCGCGTCACCCTGGTGGGCGATGGCGCCGAATTCGACGCGATGGACCTGCGCAACCTGCGCTCCAGCCCCGGACCGTTCGATGCCGCGTTCACGACGATTCGCTATTACGATCCGCGCGAGGACGGCGCGATCCTGGCAAGCAGCCGCTTCAACCAGCGCGCGCGGATCGAGGCAGGCGCGGGAATCGCCGCGACGAGCGCGGCCCTGGCTGCAACCATGCCCGCCACGCCCAGCGACCAGGGTGGCGGTGGCACCGCGCCCAGCGCCGCCGCGCTCGCCCAGGTAACGACCTTCGGCGTGGACGACCCGCTCGCGGTATCGGTCAATGCCGTCTATGTCCCGATGCCCGCCGAGGGACGGATCTATGCCGGCTATGCCCAGCATTTCCTGCTCACCTATTTCCCCGCCGCCTATCCGCGCTGGTATGTCGACGGCTTCGGCGAACTGTTCTCCACGCTGGTGACGCGCGAGGACGGCGTGCTCGAATATGGCCGCGCGCCCGAGGGCATCCGCAAGGTGCTCGATCACTATCGCAGCATCCGCGTCGCCGACGTGCTGACCGGCAAGGCGCTGACCGAGAAGGGCTTCGCCAATCGCTGGACGCCGTTCCACGCCTGGGCGCTCACCCATATGCTGTTCGTCGACGGCGCACGGCGAACCCAGCTGCGTGCCTATCTGCTCGATATCGCCAACGGTATTCCGCCGGAGCAGGCCGTCCGGGCGTTCGGCGATCTGGACGTGCTCCAGCGCGAGTTTCTCCGCTATGGCGAACGCAAGGTCTGGTTCGATCGCGTGACCTATCCCGCGGACCGCATCGCCGAACCGATCGTCCGTCAGTTGACCAAGGGCCAGGCGGCCTTCCTGAAGGGACGGCTCGAACTGGGCTCGCGCGTCGAGATCCCGGCCGCTCCGTCCCCCGGCACCGATCCCAAGCGCGCCGCCCAGATCGAGCGGATCCGGCGCGAGGCCGTCGCCGACCGCGACAAATGGCTCGCTGAGTTGCGCAAGGACGCCGGACGCTATCCGGGCAATATCGAAGCCCAGCTGCTGCTCGCCGAAGCCGAATGCCGCAGCGACGACAGCACCCGGTGCCTGGCCGCCGCCGATCGGGGGCTCGCACTGGAGCCCGCCAATGTAGACGCCCTGACCTGGAAAGGCGTGGCGCTCGCCCGGCAGGCGATCGCGGGGCCGGAAGCGGAACGCAGGGCCAAGCTCAAGGCCGCGCGCGCCACCATCGCCCGCGCCAATCGCGCCGATCCCGAGAACCCCCTTCCCCTGCTCGCTTATTATCGAAGCTTCACCGACGCGGGCGAGACGCCGCCTGACGTCGCGATCGAGGGGTTGGCAAAGGTGGTGGAGACCGTGCCCGCCGCGCCCGGCCCCCGCGTGCTGCTCGCCGAGGCGCTGGCGCGCCGCGGCGACGCTGCCGCAGCCATCAAGACGGTGCGGCCCGTGGCCTTCGGCGCCTATGACTCGCCGGAGCGGGCGAAGGCCAATGTGATGATGGCCGAACTACCGGCAAAATAGTCACAGATGCGTGCCGGGAGTCGCCGAATGGGACAGGTTCACAACGCCCGACGGACGTAACATGCTTTAATATTTCATATTTCCGTCACCCGCTCCCGCCTCCGGATTTTAGTTGGAATCGGACCGTTCGTTTCGGTATCGTTGCGTTAACCAGTCCGTAGGAACGCGTAATAGTGTTATTTTCCCTCGCGCTCTTGGCGATATTTGCGGAAGCGCCGCAGCCGCCCGAGCCCGTCATGGTGGTCGACACCAGATTTGCGCCGGGGACAGCGTCCGAAGCCGTGGCGAAAATGGTCGGTGGGATCGTCAGCTTCACGCGCTGGCCCGTCGATCCCGTGCCGCTGCGCCTGTGCGTGACGGGCGCGGCGCGCTATGCGGATCGCATCGGCGAGGCGAGCAGGACGGCTGGCCGCGCCATCTCTGTCCGTCGCATCGCCGCCGACGCGTCCGTCGACGGGTGCGACGCTCTTTATCTCGGCGCGATGCCCGCGGACGCCAGCCGCCGCCTGATCGCCACCATCCGTAACCGAGCGGTGCTGTCGATCGCCGAGTCCGACCCGACCTGCCGCAGCGGCGCGATGTTCTGCCTCGCGGTCGGCACCAACTCGCTCACCTTCCAACTCAGCGTCGACGCCATCTCGCGCGGCACGGTCCGAGTCGATCCGCGCGTCCTGCGCGTCGCCGGCCCCAGCAGAGGAGATTCCTGATGGCAGGGCTCACTCAATTGCCAACGCTCCGCCAGGTGCTGTCGCGGGTGCATTTCCGCGTCACCCTGTTCGCCGTGGGCATCTCCGGTCTGACCGTGCTGCTCAGCGGTTTCGCAGCGCTGGGCATTTATGCTCAGCAGAATCTGGCGCTGATCGCACAGACCGCCAGCTACAATGTCGCGCCCGCGGTGGTGTTCTTCGATCGCGACGCGGCGCAGCAGGCCATCGATCCGCTGGCAGCCACCAAGGGAGTTGCCGCGATCACGGTCGTGATGCGCAACGACATCGCCTTTGTCGAGCGCAGGATGGCCGGTGCCCATAGCGACGTCTCCTGGATCGAATGGGCGGCGGACAGGCTATTCTTCCCCGAGCCGGCGGTCTCGCCGATCGTCCATAACGGGCAGACC
Source organism: Sphingomonas sp. (assembly GCA_040508955.1). Lineage (GTDB taxonomy): Bacteria > Pseudomonadota > Alphaproteobacteria > Sphingomonadales > Sphingomonadaceae > Sphingomonas. Next base: position 5,680 of record JBEVLV010000014.1, read on the forward strand.
ATCGGCCAGGTCCGCGTCCAGGGCGATGCCACGATCATTGCGGGCTATATCCGCACCGGGCTCGCGGGTGCTCTGGCCTGCCTGATCGTGACGGCGATCGCGACCTGGTTCCTGGCGCGCAAGCTGCAGCAGAGCGTCGTCGCGCCGCTCCAGGCGATAGCCGCGGTCGCCCATGCGGTGCGCGCCGACCGCGAGCTCGGCCGCCGCGCGCCTGAGGCGCGAATCCGCGAGATCGAATCGCTCCGCGACGATTTCAACGCACTGCTCGCCGAACTCGAGCAATGGCACGGGCATCTGCGCAGCGAGAACGAGACGCTCAATCACCGCGCCACCCATGACGCGCTGACCGGCCTGCCCAATCGCTGCTGCTTCGACGAGCAGCTTGCCGCGATGCTCGAACAGGCGCGCCGCGACGGCAGTTCGTTCGCGGTGCTCTATGCCGATGGCGACGGGTTCAAGGGCGTCAACGATCAATATGGCCATGCCGCGGGCGACGCCGTGCTTGTCGCGATAGCCGATCGCCTGCGTATCGGATTGCGCGCCCGCGACATGGCCGCGCGTCTGGGTGGAGACGAGTTCGCGATCCTGCTTGCCGCGCCGAGCGGCGCCGAGGCGGTGGCGCGCGTCCGCGAGACCCTGCACGTGCAGATGGCCGCGCCGATCGCGCTGCCGGGCGGGGCCAGGGTCACCGTGGGGCTGAGCATCGGTGCCGCGGTATTTCCGCGCGATGGCGACGATGTCGGCGCGCTGGTCAACCATGCAGATATCGAGATGCTCGCCTCCAAGCCGTTGCATCCCGTGAAACGCAAGGGAGCGTTGTAAAGTGAAGCTGCTTGCCGGACGCCTGTCCATCGTCGTCGCCATCTTGTTCCTGGCCGGATGCCAGACGTCGATGCATCCGCGCAGCCCCTGGTCGCAGAAGCAGATCGAGACGATGCGCAGCGAGGGCTTCGCCCCCACCGATCGCGGCTGGGAGCTGAGCGTCAACGACCGCCTGCTCTTCCCCACCGACGAGAGTCATGTCGATCCCGGCCAGGCGACGCTGATCAACCGCATGGCGACCCATCTGCGCGCAGTGCGGATCCGCCGCGCCACGATCGAGGGCCATGCCGACTGGACGGGTACCGAGCGCCACAACGAGACGCTGTCCAAGCATCGTGCCGACGCCGTCGCCGCGGTGTTCGCGAACGCTGGCTTCGCGCGTGCCGACCTGCGCACGGTCGGCCTCGGCGAACGCTATCCGATCGAGGACAACAAGACGGCAACGGGCCGGCGCGAGAACCGCCGGGTGGTGATCCTGCTCACCGCGCCCTGAGCCTCAGGCGAAGAGTTCCGGCTTCGCCTGCCGCAGCCGAGCGATGCCCGCTTCCCAGCGGCCGCTGTCGAGCGGCTGGTCCATATGGGCCAGGATCTGCTCCGCGGTGACGCCGGGCGCCCGCGGGTCGAGGAGCTGGTTTGCCATGTAGAAGCCGAACCAGAGGCGTGCATCCTCGGGCGATGGCGCAACCGCCTCGCCCGCGGCGACCGCGGGCAGGAAGCGATCCAGGTCCGAATGGCTGTTGAGCCAGGCACCGGTTTCGAACTGCGTCCGCCGCAACATCGGCACGCCGAAAAAGGCGCCCAGCGCATAGGTCTTGGAATCGCCCAGGATCATGCCGTCGGCATGCCGCGCAAGGGCGAGCGTGGCGGGCAGGTTGCCGATCGCCGGGGGCGCCAGCACGACATTGTCGAGCTCCGCGATCGTCGCGATCAGCGGCGCGCTGTCGACGAGCTTGTCGTTGATCGGATGATTGGTGACCGCCAGGGTGAAGCCCGGGCCGACGCGCTCCGCCAGATCGGCCACCAGCCGGTGGTTCGGCCTGGCGCCGACCCGATACATGTCGAAGAAATTGTCTTCGCTCTCCACCTCGAGCGGCATCAACAGGACCCGCCGGTCGTCCGGAATGCCGCACCGGGCGAACACGCGCGTGCGATCGCCTTCCCGCTTCGCATAGCGTTCGTGCAGGCGCGTCCATGCCGGCTCGATCAGGCGGGCCAGCGTGTCGCGCTCGTCCTGCGACAGCGCGGGCAGGATACCGTAGTCGTGCGAACGGTCCGCGAACAGGAACCAATGGGGCGGCGGCGCGAAGGGCTCCAGCCGCCCCTCCATCAGCAGCCGCGCCGTACCCGGAAAGGCCCGGACGGTCTCATGATCGGCGCTCCGGCAAAGCGTATAGTCCGGCGCCAGGTCCCGGACGAAGGCAACGATGTCCGTCCGCGCTTCGGGCACGGTGCGCGTGCTCGGATGGTCCGCCCCGTCCATGCTGTACCAGCGGATATCGGGCAGATCGACGCAGCGCGCCAGTTCGCGCGGGCCGATGCCGGTGCCGCGCCACGGAGCCGGCGCCAGTACATGGACCTCGCACTCCGTCGCGAGCGTGCGGATCAGCGGCTCGATCACGCAATCGAACCACCAGGGCGTGACGACCGGAAGGTAGAACAGGACCTTCATGCGGTTGCGAGAGAGCGGAAGAGGCAACGACGCTGCAAGGTTGACCCCATGTGCGAGCGGGATATTTCTCTACGTTATAGAATGCGCGGCGGGGTAAGCCGACACGGGCGATAAATTCCGCCGCCGGGTGACGCCACGCGGCCCTCGCTTCCCGGATTGACTTTCGCGGCAACCCCGCTAAATGCGCGCCTTCGCCTGCCCGGTTCACCGGGCTTGCGTTCCGTCCGAGACAGCGAGTGACCGGGATCTGCCGGTCTTAATCTCTCGCCAAGACGGGGATAGATTTTTCCGACGTCCCGCTCATCGAGCGGGCGTGCGGGTCACGCCGGTAATTGCCGGTCGCGACGATCATGCCCCCTTGGACAATTTGTAACCGAAGCACCTGCGAAGGCGCTTCATGAAGAGGAGACCGGCATGGATCGTTCCCAGAAGGCTGATGCCGTTGCCGAGCTGAATCGCACCTTCAACGAGGTCGGCGTGGTGGTTGTCACCCGCAATCTCGGGATGACCGTCAAGCAATCGACGGACCTCCGCAACAAGATGCGCGCAGCTGGCGCGAGCTACAAGGTCTCGAAGAACAAGCTCGCCAAGATCGCCGCCGAGGGTACCGATTATGCGGTGCTCGCGGACCTGCTGACGGGCCCGACTGCGCTTTCCACCTCCGCCGATCCCGTGGCTGCGGCCAAGGTCATCGCGGAATTCGCCAAGACGAACGACAAGATCGAGATCGTCGGCGGAGCAATGGGTGCGCAGCTGCTCAACGCGGAAGGCGTCAAGGCGCTTGCGACGCTGCCGTCGCTGGATGAACTGCGTGCGAAGATCGTGGGGCTCATCGTCGCTCCGGCGACCAAGCTCGCGACCATCACCCAGGCACCGGCCGCACAGATCGCGCGTGTTCTTTCGGCATATGCGGAGAAGGAGGCCGCTTGAGGCCTCATGCGACCTATTTTACCAAACCATCTGATTTGATTGGAGACTATCATGGCTGACCTTAACGCACTTGTTGACCAGCTTTCCGAGCTGACCGTTCTCGAAGCCGCCGAGCTCTCGAAGCTTCTCGAAGAGAAGTGGGGCGTCTCGGCCGCTGCTGCCGTTGCAGCCGCTCCGGCCGCTGGCGGTGGCGCCGCTGCTCCGGCTGCCGAAGAGCAGACCGAGTTCGACGTGATCCTCACCGGCGACGGTGGCAAGAAGATCAACGTCATCAAGGAAGTCCGCGCCATCACCGGCCTGGGCCTGACCGAAGCCAAGACGCTGGTCGAGTCGGCTCCGAAGGCCGTCAAGGAAGGCGTGTCGAAGGACGAAGCCGCCAAGATCAAGGCGCAGCTCGAAGCCGCCGGCGCGACCGTCGACGTCAAGTAAGCTTCTTCTGCCTTCGGGCGGAGAAGGATG
>JBEVLV010000015.1:0-23570 GCA_040508955.1 Sphingomonas sp.
CGCCTGCGGGAGAGGGCCGGGGTGAGGGTGCGACGGGGCAAGTTGCAGACCGCGCTCCAGGCTCGCCCGACTCACCCTCACCCAACCCTCTCCCGCAGGCGGGAGAGGGCTATTCGCTGGCCGACCTGGCCGAACGCGCCGCGCGCCTCGCCAAGGCGGACCTCGTCACCGGCATGGTCGGCGAGTTCCCCGAGCTCCAGGGCCTGATGGGCGGCTATTACGCCGCCGCGCAGGGCGAGCCGGCCGAAGTCGCCGAGGCGATCCGCGATCACTACAAGCCGGTCGGGCAGGGCGACGACGTCCCCACCGCGCCGGTGACGGTGGCGGTATCGCTGGCCGACAAGCTGGATACTTTGTTCGCATTTTTCGACATTGGGGAGTTTCCGACGGGTTCGAAGGATCCTTTCGCCCTCCGACGGTCTGCTTTGGCTTCGATACGACTCATACTCGACAACGACCTTGCAGTACTGACCGACGCACCGATAGAGTTCTGGCTCGGGCAGAGCGATCAAAAGAAAGAATTGAGCGAGATCGACATTCAGCGGCGTTCGCTGATAACTATCGTGCTCGATTTTCTTCTTGATCGCCTTGCTGTTCAACTACGTGAACGTGGAGTTCGACATGATTTTGTCGAAGCTTCTCGGCGATGGGGAACCCGCGACGACGGACGATTGGATCGGGTGGCGTCGCGGGCCAAAGCCCTCCAGGCGTTCGTCACCACCGAGGACGGCACCAACCTCCTCGCCGGCTACAAGCGCGCCGCGAACATCCTCAAGAAGGAAGGGTTCGACGGCACCGATGTCGGCGTTGGCGGCGGCATCTATGAGGCCGAGCCGGCCGAATCCGCGCTGATCGAGGCGCTCGACGCTGCCGAGCCCAAGGCCGAGTCTGCGATCGAGGCCGAGGATTTCGAGGGTGCGATGGCCGCGCTCGCGACGCTGCGCGCGCCGATCGATACGTTCTTCGAATCCGTCATCGTCAACGATCCCGATCCGGAAAAGCGCGCGGCGCGCCTCACGCTGCTGCTGCGCATGCGTGATGCGGTGCACAAGGTCGCCGACTTCTCGCGGATCGAGGGCTGAGGCGCGTCAGGTGGGGACCTTAGGGATTTTCCTTAAGTTTCCCAATGGCGCGACAAATGAAAACCACTGTCTGACAACGCAGTCAGCCATTTCCGTTCCTTCGCACCTGCGATAGGCGGCCTTAGCCGCCCCGGCGGCCACGAAAGGGACTTCGAATGACGCAATACGTGTATCGCTTCGGCGGTGGTGTTTCGGACGGCGGCGCCGGCGACAAGAATCTGCTCGGCGGCAAGGGTGCGAACCTCGACGGCATGGCCTCGATCGGCCTGCCTGTCCCCCCGGGCTTCACGATCAGCACGGTGATGTGCGCGGTCTATTATGATGAGGGCGAGACCTTCCCCGAGAGCGTGAAGGCCGAGGTCGCGAACGGCATCGCCCATATCGAGGGGATCACGGGCAAGACGTTCGGTGATGCGGCGGACCCGCTGCTCGTCTCGGTCCGCTCCGGCGCGCGCGTCTCGATGCCCGGCATGATGGACACGGTCCTAAACCTCGGCCTCAACGACGATACCGTCATCGGCCTCGCCACGGTCAGCGGCGACGAGCGCTTCGCATGGGACAGCTATCGCCGCTTCATCCAGATGTATTCGGACGTCGTTCTCGGCCTCGATCACGGCCGCTTCGAGGAAGCGCTGGAGATCGCCAAGGAGGATCGCGGCTTCACGCTCGATACCGAGCTGTCGGCCAAGGACTGGCAGGCGCTGGTCGCCGAGTACAAGGCGATCGTTCAGGAGCTGTGGAACAAGCCCTTCCCGCAGGACGTGCACGACCAGCTCTGGGGCGCGATCGGCGCGGTGTTCGGATCGTGGCAGTCCGAGCGTGCCAAGGTCTATCGCCGCCTCAACGACATTCCTGGCGACTGGGGCACCGCGGTCAACGTCCAGGCGATGGTGTTCGGCAATATGGGCGACACCTCGGCGACGGGCGTGGCGTTCACCCGCGATCCGTCCAAGGGCGACAATGCCTATTATGGCGAGTTCCTGATCAACGCGCAGGGCGAGGACGTCGTCGCCGGCATCCGCACCCCGCAGTACCTCACGCGCGCCGCGCGCGAGGCGGCGGGGGCCAAGCCGCTGTCGATGGAAGAGGCGATGCCCGAGGTCTACGCCCAGCTCGCTTCGGTCTTCGAGACGCTCGAGACCCATTATCGCGACATGCAGGACATCGAGTTCACCGTCGAGCGCGGCAAGCTGTGGATGCTCCAGACTCGTAGCGGAAAGCGCACCGCCAAGGCGGCGCTCAAGATCGCGGTCGACATGGCCAATGAAGGGCTCATCACCCGCGAGGAGGCGATCCTGCGCGTCGACGCCTCGGCGCTCGACCAGCTGCTCCACCCGACGCTCGATCCCAACGCGAAGCGCGACGTGCTGACCAAGGGCCTGCCCGCGTCGCCGGGCGCCGCCTCGGGCCTCGCCGTGTTCGACAGCGACACCGCCGAGAAGCGTGCCGCCGCCGGCGATTCGGTGATCCTGATCCGCGTCGAGACCTCGCCTGAAGACATTCACGGCATGCACGCGGCCAAGGGCATCCTTACCGCGCGCGGCGGCATGACCAGCCACGCCGCGGTGGTGGCGCGCGGCATGGGCCGTCCCTGCGTCTCGGGCGCGGGCACGCTGGCGATCAACGCGCGCGAGAAGATCATGCGCGTCGGCACCCGCGAGGTCCGCGAGGGCGATGTGGTCACGATCGACGGCGCCACCGGCGAGGTCATGTTCGGCGCAGTGCCGACCGTGCAGCCCGAGCTGTCGGGCGATTTCGGCACGCTGATGGAATGGGCCGATGCCGGGCGCCGGCTCAAGGTCCGCGCCAATGCCGAGACCCCGCTCGACTGCCGCACCGCGCGCGATTTCGGCGCCGAGGGCGTCGGCCTGTGCCGCACCGAGCATATGTTCTTCGATAGCGGCCGCATCACCGCGGTGCGCCAGATGATCCTCGCCGAGGACGAGAAGGGCCGTCGCGCCGCGCTCGACAAGCTGCTCCCCGAGCAGCGCAGCGATTTCGTCGAGATCTTCGAGGTGATGGCGGGCCTGCCTTGCACGATCCGCCTGCTCGATCCGCCGCTCCACGAGTTCCTGCCGCACGAGGAGGCCGAGTTCGCCGAGGTCGCCGCGGCGGCTTCGGTCGATGTCGAGACGCTCAAGCGCCGCGCCGCGGAGCTGCACGAGTTCAACCCGATGCTCGGCCATCGCGGCTGCCGTCTCGGCGTCACCTATCCCGAGATCTACGAGATGCAGGCGCGCGCGATCTTCGAGGCGGCGATCCTGGTCGCGGAGAAGTCCGGTGCCGCGCCGATCCCCGAGGTGATGATCCCGCTCGTCGCGACGCGTCGCGAGCTCGAGCTGATGAAGATCGTCGTCGACAAGGCGGCCCAGGCCGTGTTCGCCGAGAAGGGCCGGACGATCGAATATCTGGTCGGCACGATGATCGAGCTGCCTCGCGCCGCGCTGCGTGCGGGCGAGATCGCCGAGGTCGGCGAGTTCTTCAGCTTCGGCACCAATGACCTGACCCAGACCACGCTCGGCGTCAGCCGCGACGACGCCGCGCGCTTCCTGACCACCTATGTCGAGAAGGGCATCTATCCCAAGGACCCGTTCGTCAGCCTCGACGTGGAAGGGGTGGGTGAGCTGATCGCGATCGCCGCCGAGCGCGGCCGCGCGACGCGTCCGGACATCAAGCTCGGCATCTGCGGCGAGCATGGCGGCGATCCCGCCTCGATCGACTTCTGCGAGAAGACCGGCCTCGATTACGTATCGGCCTCGCCCTATCGCGTGCCGATCGCCCGGCTGGCGGCGGCGCAGGCCGCGCTGCGGAAGTAATCGAACCACACGTTGTCACCCCGGACTTGTTCCGGGGCCCACCGGGCATCTGGACGAAGCGATCGAGCCGGAAGCGGCCCGCGGCCGGCATAGTGGACCCCGGAACGAGTCCGGGGTGACAGGTGGAGCGCGAGGGGCGATCGGGCCTACCCGAATCGCCGCAGATGCTCCTCGTCGCTGCCGCTCTGCAGCAGCGAGGCCTGTTCGCGCCATTGCTCGTTGGCGATGGTGCCGCTGGGCAGGCCGAGCCGCTTCTCCAGTGCGGCTTCCTCGTCGCCGGTCATCGTCTCGATCTCGCGATAGGTCTTGACGCCGAGATCGTTGAGCTGGCGTTCGCGGGCCGGGTCGACGCCGCGGATGCGCGAGAGATTGTCGCGGCCCCAGCCGAACCAGCCGCGCCATGCCGGCTCGGTCGCGGCGGCGGCGGGAACGACGCCCGCGGCGCCGCGCAGCCGGCCGCGCTCGGCCTCGAGCTCGCGGATGCGCTGGTTGGCCTCCTTCAGCGCGGTGTCGGCGCGCGTCCTGGCGGCCTGCTCGTCCTGATACCGCTCGCGCCAGCGCTTCCCGCCCGACGAACTCGCCAGGCCAAGGGCCCATCCGGCGATCAGCGTGAGAACCAGCGCGACGAACTGCGTCGGCGTGGTGAACGGCAAGTCCTGCATCGGTCGCCCTCTCCATGTTCCTGGCGGAAGCTATCGCGCGCGTACGCGCGATGCCACCGGAATGATGGAGAGCGTTTCGAAGCGCGCGGGGTTCCCGCGGACCCCGGCCCTAGCGGTTGATGAAGCTGTCGTTGATCGAGCAGGCCGCCGGGCCGAGAATGACGATGAACAGCACCGGCAGGATGAAGCAGATCAGCGGGATCGTCATGATCGCGGGCAGGCGGGCTGCCTTCTCCTCGGCGCGCATCATGCGTTCGTTGCGGAATTCGGCCGAGAGCACGCGCAGCGCCGAGGCGAGCGGGGTGCCGTATTTCTCGGTCTGGATCATCGTGGTGACGACGCCGCGGATCGAGTCGAGATCGATGCGATTGGCGAGATTGTCGAACGCCTGGCGCCGGTCGGTCAGGAAGCCCAGCTCGATCGCGGTCAGCGAGAATTCCTCGCCCAGCTCGGGATAGGCCTTGCCCAGCTCCTTGGCGACGCGGCCGAAGGCGGCATCGACGGTCAGGCCCGCCTCGGCGCAGATCACCAGCAGGTCGAGCGCGTCGGGAAGGCCCTTGCGGACCGCGTGGCTGCGCTTGGTGATCTTGTTCTTGAGATAGATGTCCGGGAATTTGTAGCTGAGGATGAACGCGCCCGCGACCAGGCCATAGGCCTTCATCGGCGACCAGTCGGCGAACATCGTCGTGCCATAGACCAGGTACAGCACGGGTCCGCCGATCACGATCGGCAGTACCAGCCGGCCGAAGATCACCGCGACGGCGAATTCCTTGCGGCGGATGCCGGCCTGGAGCAGCTTGAGCTGCGCGGTCTTGACCTGGCTTTCCTGCAGCACCTTCAGCGAGGACAGGATGGTGCGGATGCGGTCGGTCGCCTCGCTGCGCTGGACCAGCTTGGCGCGGCGCTTGGAGGTCGATGCGGTGATGCCGGCCTTGAGCTGCTCGCGGCGCTCGTTCAGCGCCTTGACGCGCTTGGCCATCGGATCGCGCACCGTGGTCGCGGCATAGACCGCGAGCAGCATGGCGAAGGCGGCGACGGCGGCGAGGAGCGTCGCCACCCACAGCACATCGACGCCCAGGATCGTCGGACCGGCGGGAGGGGTCATCATCGCATCAGATCTCGAAATTGACCATCTTGGCCATGATGAAGGCGCCCAGGCTCATCCAGATGAGCCCGCCGCCGCCGGCGACCATCAGCCGCTCATCCTGGAAGAAATTGTACATATACTTGTTGTTGATGAACCAGATCAGCCCGAACACGATGAAGGGCAACGCGCCGACGATCAGCGCCGAAGCCTTGGATTCCGAAGACATCGCCTTGATCTTGAGCTTCATCTGGCTGCGCTTGCGCAGCACGTCGGCCAGGTTGGAGAGCGTCTCGGCCAGGTTGCCGCCGGTCTCGCGCTGGATCGCGATGGTGATCGTGAAGAACTGGAATTCGGGCGTGCCGAGCCGGTCCGCGGTCTCCTGGAGCGCCGCGTCGAGCGTGCGGCCGATCTTCATCTTGTCGGATACCGCGCGGAATTCCTCGCCCACCGGGCCGGCCACTTCCTGGCCGACCACGCCCATCGTCTCGGTGATCGGCAGACCTGAGCGCAGGCCGCGGACGAGCAGCTCGATCGCGTCGGGAAACTTGGCGGTGAACTGGGCGATACGGCGCTTGATGAAGAAGCCGACGATGAAGTGCGGGAGGCCCAGGCCGACGAACAGGCCCAGGAACAATGCCAGCCAGATCGGCGCGCCCTTGAGCATCAGCAGGCCGGCGGGGACGATCGTCAGCCCCAGCGACGCGATCATATACTGGCCGAGCGTCCACGGCTTGCCGGTCATGTTCAGCCGCTTCTGGAGCTGCGCCGGATTGGGCAGCAGGCGCGACGCGGTCGCGTCCATGCCCGTCTGGCGCGCGGCGGACACGCGACGGAGCTGCGCTTCCATCGCATTGCTCCCGGTCGGGCTCACGACATGGCGCTCGCGCACGGCCGTCAGGCGGCGCGACCCGGCGCGCTCCGCCGAAGGGCCGGAGAGCGCCAGGACCATGAGCGCGAGGACCAGGAAGGCCCCTCCGCCGAGCATCAATACCGGCATCAATCCCACGCCGCGTACGCCTCCGAATCAACCATGATCCACCACCCTAATGGGAAGCGGTTACTTCTTCGTCTTCTTGGGCATCCTGTCCTTGAAGCCGCTCAGCTTGCTCAGCAGCGATGCGCCACGCGCGTTCGCCTTCGCGGCGCTCTTGGCACGATCGGCCTTGTCGTCATGTTCGCCCGAATCGGTGATCGCGGTGATCCGCGACGCCAGGTCGCCGATCGGCGCGAGCGATTTGACGCCCTTGCCTGCCTCGGCCAGCGGCTTGCCCAGCTTGGCGGCCTGCGAGGCGGTCTTGGGCTCGAACGGGATCAGCACGTCGATCTTGCGCTCGATCGAGCCTTCGAAATCCTTGCGGCTGATCTCGAGGAACGCCGCCTGCTGGACCTTGTTGGCGACGACGATCACCTGGGTCTGCGGCGCGTTCGACTTGAACCACGAAAGGATGCGGATCGCATCGCGCGCGGCGGCCAGCGTCAGCTCGGTCACCAGCACCGCCACCTGGATGTCGGTGATCAAGTGCGGATGGTTGACCAGCATGCCGCGCGGCAGATCGACCACGGTGCACTCGAAGGCGCTGCGCATCTCCTCCTGCAGCTGGTAGAAGGCGGCGCCGTCGCTGATCACCGGCGAATTGATCGGCGCCTCGGCGGAAAGCACCGCCAGCCGCTCGGATGCCTTCACCATCGCGCGTTCGATGAACAGCCCGTCGATGCGGCTCGGATTCTCGATCGCGTCGGTCAGGCCGCGGCCCGGCTCGAGATCGAGCGCCAGCGCGCCGGTGCCGAAATGGACGTCGAGATCGAGCAACGCGGTCGAGCGCGTGTGCTTGTCGCTCATCAGCCATGCGAGCGAGGTCGCGACGGTGGATGCGCCGGAGCCGCCGCGCGTGCCGATCACCGCCACCGCGCAATGCGGGCGCTCGGTGCCGGTCTCGGCGTGCTTGGGCGCGTTCAGCGAGATCTGCGCCTGGGCGAAGGTGTCGCGCAGCGCGTCGGGGTTGAGCGGCTTGAGCAGATAGTCGTGGATGCCGCTGGCGACCAGGTCGCGGTACAGGCGCACGTCGTTGACCTGGCCGGCCGCGATCACGATCGTGCCGGGCTCGCAGACTTCCGCCAGCGCGTTGATGTCGTTGAGCGGATCGCCCGATTCGGAAAGGTCGACGAACAGGATCTGCGGGCTGGCCGAGACCGAGAGCGTCTGCACGGCGTTGCGCAGGCCGCCCTTGTTGACCTTTTCGGGCGACCAGCCGAGCTCGACGGCGATCGGCCGCAGCGTCTCCGCCGTCGATTCGTCGCAGACGAAGGCCGTGAACGGCTCGCGATGCGCAGTCCGACCAGGATTGAAGGGCATGTTCATTTGGGGCCTCCAGCCGAGTCGGACTTGAGCGCGGTGCCGCCGGCGCCGCTGGGCGCCGCGGCGCGCAGGGCGCGTACCGCCTTGATGCCGGTCTGCGCGTCGCTGGTGGGCGAGCCGGGCTCGCCGCGCACCAGATCGGCCGGATCGGCGACCATCGCCGCCAGGTTGCCGTTGACCGCGCAGCCATAGTTGGAGCCCGTGCTCGACGAGAAATCGGGCTGGTAGTTGCGCGAGAAGTCGGGGCATTTGGGCACGCTCGCCGTCATCCGCGTGACGACGACGCGCACCGTGCCCGGCGCGATCTGGCCGACGGTGCTCGGCGCCTTGTCCGACAGCAGGATGCCATAGCCGCCGGTGAGCGCGGCGACCTCGGCGCGGCCGGTCGAGCCGTCGCCCTGGTCGTCGATCGCGACATGGTCGCCATAGCTGAGCCGCATCGATTGCAGCCAGCCGGCCAGCCGCTGCGCCTCGCCGGGCGCCAAGGCCGAGCCCGACGTCGCGAGATCGAGGACATAGTCGTTGCGCTGGACGACCGGCTGATTCGCCGATTCGACCCCGCCATTATAGGAGCCGCAGGCGCTGAGCAGCAGCGCCGGCGCGAGGAGCAGGGGACTGAAACGCGACACGATCTGGTCTCCTCGAAACATCATTGACCGAAGCCGGGCGCGGCGGCGGGGGCCGCACCCTTCTTGGCCTTGGCGGGCTTCTGCTGGGGCTGCTGGACCGGGGCCGGCGTCACCGGCACCGGCGACATCGCGCCGACCGCGGGGCCGGTATCGCCCGAGGGCGCCATCATCGGCTTGGGCCGGTCGGTGTCCTTGCTCGAGCCGCTGAGCTGTCCGCCGAGCAGCCGCTGCAGGTCGTCCGGCGCCTTGTAGCCGTCGGTCGGCAGGACGATCTGGTTCGCGTTGACCGGCTTCACCAGATATGGGGTGATCACGATCACCAGCTCGGTCTCGTTGCGCTGCCAGGCGTTCGAGCGGAACAGCGCGCCCAGGATCGGCACGTCGCCCAGGCCCGGGGCCTTGTCGAAGCTGTTGTTGTGGGTGTTCTGCAGCAGCCCGGCGATCATCATGCTCTCGCCCGAGCCGAGCTCGATCGTGGTCTCGCTGCGGCGCGTGCTGATGCCGGGAATGACCGTACCGCCGAACGTGACCGAGCTCGACGCGTCGAGCGACGAGACTTCCGGCTTCACGCGCAGCGAGATGCGGCCGTCGGCCAGCACGGTCGGGGTGAACGCCAGGCTCACGCCATATTGCTTGTACTCGATCGAGACGGCGCCCAGGCCCTGGCTGATCGGGATCGGGATCTCGCCGCCGGCCAGGAAGGTCGCGGTCTCGCCCGAAAGCGCGGTCAGGTTCGGATTGGCCAGCGTCGTCACCTGGCCGATGCGCTCGCCCAGGTCGATCGCGGAGAGCACGTCGAGGCCCAGCAGCTTGCCGGCGAGGCCCAGCGTGGTGTGGGTGCCGTCCGGCTTGGGGTTGAAGCTATAGGCGCTGCCCGTGCCCGGATAGATGAAGTCGCCGCGCGCCGGATCGAAGGGCAGGCTGATCGTGCCCGCCGGGAAGCCGAACTTCGACGAGGCGTCGAGCACCGGCAGCTTGGAGATGTCGGGCGCGCCGATCACGCCGGGCACGCGCGAGCCCGAGCCGATGCCGAACTGGAAGCCGCTGGTCGTGTCGCGCGTCAGCATGTTGACGCCGACATTCTTGATGAAGCTGCGGGTCACTTCGGCGAAGCGGACCTGGAGGTTCACCTGGAGCGGCGTCGCGGTGCGCAGCCGGTTGACCACGCCGATCTTCAGCACGGCGTTGGCGGCCGAGGTGTCGATGCCCGGGTTGAGCAGCGACGCCACCAGCCGCTGCGCCTGTTCGCTGTCGGAAGGCGAGGCGACGGTGCCGTTCAGCACCGCGATCTGGCCGACGGTGGTGACGCTGATGTTCGCTTCCGGCATCGCCAGCTTGAGCATCTTGTCGATCGAGGTGATGTTCTGGCTGACGCGGACGTTGGTCGCATAGATGACCGCGCCGCTTGCGCTGGTCGCGAACACCGTCGCCTCGCCGAATTCCTTGCCATAGAGATGGATCTGGCGCGCATTGGCGACATAGACGTCGGCCACGCCGGGATTGGAGGTCCAGACCGCCGCCGCGTTCGCGGGGAGGGTGACGAGCTCGCCTTCGCCGATCGACAGCAACACCTCGGTGGACGGGCGCTGGGTGCCGGCGGGCAACTGGGCGACGCGGGCGAATTGCTGCTGTTGCGCCGCCGGCTTGGGCTTGGATGCCTTCTGCGCCAGTGCCGGCGTGCCGAGCACGAGCACCGTCGAGGCCGACGTCGCCAGCGCGACGCGGACGAGCTTATGGATGGTCATCTCAGTTCTTCCCCCCGACGGAAACGACGCTCGCGTCGCTCCCGCGTACGATCTTCACCGTCGGACCCATGGCCGCGGCGCCGCCCGGAAAGGCCTGGCCTGCAGCCGGCGCAGCGCCCGGGTTCGGATTGTCGGTAGCCGGCTTGCCGGGCACGGTGCGGCGCTGGAAGCGCGACACGTCGGCGCCGGTGGCAAAGGTCGATTCGCCGTCCGAAGGGCGTGCCGCGGCGCGCGCCAGCATCGCCTTCTCGGCCTTGGGATCGCCATTCTCGGGCACGCTGACCTCGCCGCTGGCGATCGCTTCCTCGAGCTGGCTCTGGTTGTCGGCGATCGAGCGCAGCGACAGCGACAGGGTGCCGACGGTCTGCGCGACCGCGATCTTCTCGGCGATCTTCGGCGTCGCTTCGACGGTGACGGTCGAATAGGTGCTGACGACGGTGTTGCCCTTGTCGTCGGTGTTCTTGTCGGTGCGCTGGTCGGTGGCGAGCACGCGCAGGTTGCGCAGGATCGTCTCCGAGGCCTTGAGCGGGGGGCCATCGCCGCCGCCGGCGACCGACTGGGTCAGCACCAGATCGACACGGTCGCCCGGGAAGACGAAGCCCGCGACCGCGCTCTGGGCGGAAACCGGAACGGTGACGGCGCGCATGCCGGGTCCGAGCGCGGCGGCCAGGAAGCCACGGTCGCCCGGCTTGACGATCGCGCCCTGGGTCAGCGGCTGGCCGGCCGGAATCGCGAAGCGCACCACGGTGCCCTGCAGCTTGGCGGGCTCGACCGCGCCTTTCACATAATAGGCACCCTCGACCAGTTCCTTGGGCCAGGGGCGGAATTCCACCGATGCCGCGTCCAGGATCGTGCCGACCGGCAGCGCGCGCTTGGCGACGAGCACCTCGGTGGTGTTCGCGGGGGCCGCTGCTACCGGCACGGCGCCGGCGACGGGCGCCGGCGTGCCCAGCATCAGGCTGCGCGCCATGAACGCGGTAATCGCGGCGACGACGAGCGCGCCCACGAGTAGAATTAGCTTGCGTGCATCCATTTCGCTTCAAGCCTTCTCGAAAAATCCTTGGCCGGCCCTGGTTGCGCCGCCGTTAATCATCACCCGAACTGGTTAAAAATCGGTTCGCGAAGGACAAGAAGTCCCGCAATCGCAATTGCTACGCCGTACGGAACCTCGGGCAGGATCCCCCGGCGGCGGGCCGAACCCATCGCAAATGCGAGCAACAGGCCGATCCCGCAGAGCATCGCCATGATCGCGGCCAGCCCCAGCATCGGTGCTTCGCGGAGCTCCGTGCGCACCGCGGGCAGGGTCAATGCGACGGCACCCGCGACGAGCGCCAGCAGGATGCCCGAAGCCGCCTTGCCGGGCTTCGGCATGCCATGGCCGCGGCGCACCCATTGCTCGGCGACCATCAGCAGCGTCAGTCCGCCGCCGAGCAGCGCCATCGACATCATCATCGACAGCAGCGGCTGCACCGGCAGCCACAAGGCGAGCGCGCCGATCAGCTTGACGTCGCCGCCGCCCATCTGGCCGATCGCGAAGGCGCCGACGAAGAAGGCGAAGACGAGTGCCGCCACGCCGAGCTGGATCCCCACGTCCGGCCACAGTGCCAGCCCGTTCGCCCACCACCAGAGCGGCGCGAGCAGGGCGATGACGATGTTCTTCCAATTGGCGATCTCGCGGGTCCGCGCATCCTGGATCCCGGCCGAGACCAGGAGCAGCGCGAGCGCGCAGAGCAGGAAAGTTGCCGCAAAGTCCCCCATTGCAGGCAAATGCCTAGACGGGACGGCTTATCAAAACGTAACCATGGGGTATGGCAGTTTCCGCAATCGACCGCCGGGCCTTGCCCGCCGGCGCCGAACTTCATCGCTGGCCGGCCCCCGACGGATGGGAACTGCGTGCGCTAACCTGGCCCGCCGACACGGAAACCCCGCGCGGCTCGATCCTGTTCCAGGGCGGCCGCGGCGACATCTTCGAGAAATATCTCGAAAGTTTCGCCCATTGGCACGACCAGGGCTGGACGATCACGTCGTTCGACTGGCGCGGGCAGGGCGGGTCGGGGCGGCTCACCGATGCCGCCAATTGCGGGGATATCGAGAGCTTCGACCAGTTCATCACCGATTTCCGTGCCTTCCACGCCGAATGGGTCGCCGGCACGCCCGGGCCGCATGTCGTGATGGGGCATTCGATGGGCGGGCACCTCGTCCTCCGCGCGCTGGTCGAAGGGGCGATCAGGCCCGACGCCGCGGTGCTGATCGCGCCGATGCTCGGCGTGAAGAGCCCGTTCGGCCGCTTCGCCGAGCGCGCCGCGCGCATCCTCGGCAATCTCGGCGATCCCAGGCGTCGCGCGTGGAAGGGCAACGAGAAGCCCTACACCACCGAGACCCGGTCGAACCTGCTTACCCACGATCCCGATCGCTATGCCGACGAGATCTGGTGGCAGCAGCACGATCCCGCGATCCTCACCGGCCCGCCGAGCTGGCGCTGGGTGATCGAGGCGTTCAAGTCGATGCGCGAGCTCGAGGCCAATCCCCAGCTCGGGACGATGCCCGTTCCCGTGCTGATGCTCGTCGCCGAGGCCGATGGCCTGGTCGATGCGCGCGCGGCGCTGCGGATCGGTCCCAGGCTGCCCGATGCCCGCATCGTCGCGTTCGGCAAGGAGAGCGCGCACGAGATATTGCGCGAGGCCGATCCCGTCCGCGATCGCGCGATGGGCGAGATCGACGGCTTCCTGGCGGCGAGGGCGCTGCCGCGTTGAGCCGCTACGACATTGCCATCATCGGCGCGGGCATCGCCGGCGCCAGCCTCGCGGCCGAGCTCGCGCCGCACGCCCGGGTGCTGATCCTCGAGGGGGAGGAGCGGCCGGGCTACCACGCCACCGGCCGCTCGGCGGCGTTCTGGTCCGAAACCTATGGCGGCCCCGACATCCAGCCGCTCACCACCGCCTCGGGCGATGCGCTCCGACAGGGCGGCTTCCTCGAGCCGCTCGGCGCGCTCCATATCGGCCGGGCGGACGAGGCGGCGGCGATCGATGCGTTGCTCGCCGAGTTCGCGGGCAGCGGCGTCGCGCTCCGCGCGGTCGATCCGCGCACGATGCTGCCCGGCCTGCGCCCCGAATGGACGCTGGGCGTGCACGAGCCGAGCTGCGAATATATCGATGTCGGCGGTCTCCACGCCGCCTTCCTCGCCGCCGCCAGGCGCGCCGGCGCCGAGCTGCGGCTCTCCGCCGCCCTCGAATCCGCCGAACGCTCCGGCGACCTTTGGCGGCTCGCCACCCGCGCCGGCACGGTCGAGGCGGGCATATTGGTCGACGCGGCCGGCGCCTGGGCCGATCCGGTCGCGGTGCTGGCCGGCGTCCGCCCGCTCGGCATCCGGCCCTATCGCCGCACCATGGCACAGCTGCGCACCGATCCCGCGCCGCCGGCTGGCTGCCCGATCGTCGTGCACATCGGCGGCAGCTTCTACTTCAAGCCCGAGGCGGGCGGACGCCTGTGGCTCAGCCCGCACGACGAGACCGCCACCGATCCCGGCGACGCCGCGCCCGAGGAGATCGACGTCGCCACCGCGATCGATCGCTTCGAGCATGCCGTCGACTGGCGGGTCGTGGCGCTCGAGCACAAATGGGCGGGGCTGCGCAGCTTCGCTCCCGATCGTCGGCCGGTCTATGGCTTCGATCCAGGCGTCCCCGGCTTCTTCTGGTGCGCAGGGCAGGGCGGATTCGGCATCCAGACCGCCCCCGCCGCCGCGCGGCTGGCCGCTGCGCTGCTGCTCGGCCGCACGCCCGACGCATCGCTCGCGCAGGTCGACGCGTCGCGCTATTCACCCGCCCGATTCTAACCTAGGTTGCCTTATCGCAACGCAGGGAGAGACCCATGGCCCACAAGTTCGTGATCGAGCAGAACAAGGCCGGCGAATATGTCGCCAAGTTCAAGTACAACGCCGAGACCATCTTCTGGACCGAGGGCTATTCGAGCAAGGCGTCGGCCAGGAATGCGATCGAATCGATCCTCAAGAACGGCCCCGGTGCACCCGTCGAAGAGGGGTGAACCCGCCCGACTGCTGCAAACCCGTCTATAATGCGCGGGAAACGGCAGTGAGACAGGATTGATGAACCTCGACGGAAATCGCGCGCTGGCTTTATTGGGTCTGGGCGGTTCCAAGGCTTCCCGGCCTTCGATTTCGAAGGCCGAACTGTCGAGCGCCGATCGCGCCGTCGAGGATTTCCGTGCCGAGGCAAAGAAGTCGCCGATCGATCGCCTCCGCGAGGCGATCCTGAAGCGGCACGGCATGTCGCAGGAGCAGTTCGAGTCGCTTCCGCCCGACAAGCAGGCGCCGATCGTGAAGGAAATCGAGGACGCGCTGAAGCGGCGCACCGAAACCACCGGCGGGAACGCCAACGTCCTCGCCTGAACTCCACGGCGGGCTCGACATTCAACCTACCCCGTCACCCCGGACTTGTTCCGGGCCCGCGGGAAGGCGAGCGCTGGACAGGAGGCTTTTGCTCAGCGGGGGAGGCCGCGTGGCCCCCGGAACAAGTCCGGGGTGACGGGGTGCCTCACCAGTTGAACATCGTCCCGTCTTCGAGCCGGTTCACCGGCAGATAGGCGCGCTGATATTCGTACTTCGCCGCCAGTTCCTCGTCGATGTCGACGCCCAGCCCAGGCGCCTCGCCCGGATGCATCAGCCCCTGGTCGAAGGAATAGGCGTGCGGGAAGACCGCATCGGTCTCCTCGGTGTGGCGCATATATTCCTGGATGCCGAAATTGGGCACCGACAGGCCGAAATGCAGCGCTGCGGCCATGCTGACGGGCGACAGGTCGGTCGCGCCGTGGCAGCCGGTGCGGACCTGGTGGAGGTCCGCCAGCGCGGCGATCCGGCGCAGGTGGGTGATGCCCCCGGCATGGACCACGGTCGATCGGATATAGTCGATCAGCTGTTCCTCGATCAGCTGCTTGGCGTCCCAGATCGAGTTGAAGATCTCGCCCACCGCCAGCGGGGTCGTGGTGTGCTGGCGGATCAGCCGGAACGCCGCCTGGTCCTCCGCGGGGGTCGCGTCCTCGAGC
Source organism: Sphingomonas sp. (assembly GCA_040508955.1). GTDB lineage: Bacteria > Pseudomonadota > Alphaproteobacteria > Sphingomonadales > Sphingomonadaceae > Sphingomonas. Next base: position 15,436 of record JBEVLV010000015.1, read on the forward strand.
CAGAACAGCCGATAGGGTTCCAGGTCCTTGCCCAGCCGCCCCGCCTCGATCGGGGTCAGCCGGTGATGGACGTCGTGGAGCAGGTGGATGTCCCAGCCCAAAGCATCGCGACCGCGCGCGAACAGCTCGGGGACGAGTCGCATGTACTTGGACGTCGACCAGAAGGATTCCTCGGGCAGCGAGCCCTTGGCCGGCTCGTAGTAGAAGCGCTCGCCGGAGACGCCATAGGTCGCCTTCAGCCCCGGCACGCCCGACTGCAGCCGCACGGCCTTGTAGCCCTGCTCCAGATATTCCTGCGCGCGCTCGATCGTCTCGGAGACGTCCGATCCATTGGCATGACCATAGACCATGCAGCCTTCGCGGCTCGCGCCGCCGAGCAGCTGGTAGACGGGCAGGCCGGCGAGCTTGCCCTTGATGTCCCACAAGGCCATGTCGATCGCCGCGATCGCGGTCATCGTCACCGGGCCGCGCCGCCAATATGCGCCCTTGTAGAGATACTGCCAGATATCCTCGATCCGGTGCGCGTCGCGGCCGATCAGCACCGGGGCGATGTGGTCCGACAGATAGCTCGCCACCGCCAGCTCGCGGCCGTTCAGGGTCGCGTCGCCGATGCCGTAGACGCCTTCGTCGGTCTCGATCTTGACGGTGACGAAGTTGCGGCCGGGACGCGTGACGATCACGCGGACGGAGGTGATGCGAGGCAAAGGCTGGTCCCCTGGAGTGGTCAGACCAATATCCTCTTTCCCCGGCTCGCGTGTCAACCTATGATCCCGGCGGGAACAGGACGAATATGAAAATCACCGGCAACAAGCTCTATCAGCGCGTGGCAGCCTCGATCGCCGACGGGATCGAGGCGGGGCGCTGGTCGGTGGGCTCGCGGCTCCCCGGCGAGCGCGACCTGGCGGAGGAGTACAAGGTCAGCCGCCCCACCATCCGCGAGGCGATGATCGCGCTCGAGATGAAGGGCTGGATCGAGGCGCGGCACGGTTCGGGCCTCTACGTCACCCGCCGGGATCATGGCAGCGGCCGGCGCGAGGACGCGCTCAATTTCGACGTCGGTGCCTTCGACCTGACCGAGGCGCGCATCCTGTTCGAGGGCGAGGCGGTTGCGCTCGCCGCGGTCTCGATCACCGACGAACAGCTCGCCGAGCTCGACGCCCTGCTGGGCGAGATGGCGGCGAACGAGCCCAATGAGCCGGCCCTGCTCGACGCCGATCACCGCTTCCACCTCGCCATCGCCGCCGCGACCGGCAATGCTGCGATTCGCAGCGTCGTCGAATATCTCTGGGAACTGCGCACCAAGTCGCCGCTCTGCGCCAACATGTTCGCCCGCGCCCAGCGGGGCGGCGTCACCCCGCGCGTCGAGGAGCATCGCCCGATCGTCGAGGCGCTGCGCGCGCGCGATCCGCAGGCGGCGCGCAATGCGATGCGCACCCATCTGCGCGGCGTCGTCGACGATCTGCTCGAAGCCACCGAACTGGAGGTGATGGAGCGTGCCCGTAGCGAGCTCACCGCGCAGCGCGACAGCGTCGCCCGCCGGCTCAAGATCGGATCGGCTTGACACCGGTGGTCATCTAACGGAAATTGGCCTTACCAATAGGAGAGGCCAATTGCGAACCCCCTTGTCCGTCCGCGTCCGGTGCGCGGGCGTCTGCCTGGCTGCCTGCGTCATGCCGGATCCCGCCTTGGCCCAGCGCGCAACGCCCGACCCGCACGGCCCGGTTTATGCCCAGGCGCCGGCGATGGACGCCACCGTCACTGGGCGGCTGCTCCCCCAGCTCGATGCGCTGCTCCATCAGCTGCTGCGCGAGAAGCGCGCGCTTGCGATCGACGGGGTCCGCGTGTTCGACAGCGGCGACAAGTTCCTGCCCGGCAAGATCGCCTCTGGCCTCTCCTATCTCCTTCTAGCCACCCCGCGCGGCGATCCGCGCCTCCAGGCGTATCTCGCCGGCTATCGCGATATCGCCGATCTCACGGTCGGCGAGCATAACGATAGCTGGGGGATCTATTACTACATCTCCGCGCTCCACGCGCTGAAGCGGGCCGGCCTGCTCGACCAGGCGGTGCGCCCCGAAACGCTCGCGGCGCTGCGCGAAAAGCTCGACTGGCGCCGCTTCGTCGATCCCAGGTCGCTCAAGCTCATCAACTTGCCCAACAATTATTACGGCGTCGCCTTCAGCGTCGCGCGCCTGCGCTACCTGCTCGGCTGGGAAGATGAATCGGCCAGTCAGGCATTGCTCCAGCGTATGCTCGGCCATTACCGCACCTATTCGGGCGAATATGGCTTTGCCGACGAGACCGACGGGGAAGGGCGGTTCGATCGCTATTCGGTGCTGCTGATCGGCGAGATCGCCCAGCGCTTCATCGAGACCGGCATGGCCCCCACGTCCCAGGTCAAGGCATGGCTGCGCAAGTCGGCGACATTGATGCTCCACCGCGCCAGCCTCACCGGCGAGGGCTGGGAATATGGCCGCAGCATCGGCGCCTATGGCGAGACCGCCTTTCTCGAGGTGCTCACCGCCGCCGCGAAGCTCGGCGTGCTCGATCCGCAGGAGCGCGACATGGCCTATGCGCTCTCGTCGCGCATCGCCGCGCGCTATGTCGATTTCTGGCTCGATCCGAAGACCGGTTCGGTCAATCTGTGGGACAATGGCCGGCGGACCGATGCCTATCGCGGCAAGCACCGGATATTGGGCGAAAATCTCAGCCTGGCCCGGCAATATATCTACACCAATGCGATCTGGAACGACCTCGGCTATCGCGGCGCGATCCCGGTTGCCGGCTATGCCGCCTGGCTCGGCACGCTCGCCCCGGCGGAGCTGACCTGGTTCGCCCGCGGCGCGCACGACCGCGCATTGCTCACGATCCGCGACGGCGGGCATGTCATCGGCCTGCCGTTGATCAACGGTGGCGACAGCCAGCACATGAACAATCCCTATTTCCCCGTGCCCTACTCGGCGGGGATGCTCTCGGGATCGGCGGACGCGACCTATCCGCACCTCGTGCCGCGCTTCACGCTCGCCGATGGCGGCGTGCTGATGCCGCTCGCCTGGTTCCGCGACGTGAAGCTGCTCCGACAGGGCAATCGCACGATCCTGACCTATCGGCTCGACGCGATGGACCGGATGGGCGGCAAGGATGCGGCCGCCGACAAGCGCATCACCGTCGAGACCCGCTACGAATTCGCGCCGGGCAGCATCACGCGCACCGATCGCTACAGTGCCGCGACGCCGCTCGATATCCGCGCGATCGACCTGGAGTTCGCCAGCTTCTCGGGCCTTCCGCAGGTCCGGGGCGCCGCGGTCCGCTTTGGGGAGGGCGAGGTGACCGGCTTCTCGGCCCAGGGCTTCGCGCAATGCGACGCCCAGCCCGCCGCGGCCCCCTATCAGGCACCGAGCGGCCCCTTCGCCACCCGCGTCGCCTGCCATATCGGCGCCTCCACGCTGGGCAAGCCGCTGACCCTCGGCTGGACCCTCCGCTACCGCTAGGGGCATAGGTTTCCCGCCCGCCATTGTCCCACCCCGTCACCCCGGACTTGTTCCGGGGCCCACACAGCCTCACCCGTTGAGTCAAAGCTTCCTGTTCAGCACTCGCCTTCCGGTGGGCCCCAGAACAAGTCCGGGGTGACGGGGTGCATGGTCGGGGCAAATCAAAATATCGATCTGTCCTGGTGAACGGGCGTCGCGAGATTGTTCAGGTCAATTGGGTTGACACCGGTGCCATATTGGCCTTACCAAAACGCATGACCCGGGAAACGGGCATATAAACAGGAGGGGGAGAAAAGATATGCCAGGAGTCGCCGTTACCACGTTGAGCCGGGCCGCATTGCGGGTCGCGCTGCTCGCATCCGCCTGCGCCGCGCTGCCGGCCTTTGGTCAGGCAACCCCCGATCCGGTCCAGTCCGATGCCGGGCAGACCAGCGTCGAGGCCGACGAGAGCGCCGATGCCGCACAGGGCATCGTCGTCACCGGCGCCCGCGCCGAGCAGCGCAGCTCGATCGACGTCAAGCGCAACGCCGCGGTCATCCTCGACGGCATCGTCAACGACGAGATCGGCGCGCTGCCGGACAACAGCGTCGGCGACACGCTGGAGCGCATCACCGGCGTCTCGGCCGATCGCTTCAAGGGCAACGCCAACGAGCTCTCGATCCGCGGCCTCGGCCCGACGCTGAGCTTCTCCGAATTCAACGGTCGCGAGGTCTCGACCGCGGGCCCGGACCGCTCGGTCGCCTTCCAGCAATTCCCCTCGGAGCTGGTCAACGGCGTCATCGTCTACAAGTCGCAACAGGCCGACTTCCTCGAGGGCGGCATCGGCGGCGTGATCGAGCTGCGCTCGCTGAAGCCGCTCGACTACGGCAAGCGCCGCATCCAGGGCGAGTTCCGCGCCTCCTATCTCCCCAAGGACGACGACATCGTCGGCCGCGACGGCCTCGGCTATCGCGCCAACCTCTCCTATGTCGACCAGTTCCACACCGGGATCGGCGATATCGGCATCTCGATCGGCGTGCAGCGCCAGGACGTCGCCGCGCCGGAGGATTATTACAACGGCAACTCGGCCTATGTGCCGTGCAGCACCAGCGCCAACAACGGCACCCTGGTCACCGGCACCGCCACCCAGCTCAACACCGCCGGTGCCAATTCGAACTGCGTCAAGGCCGACGCGCCGCGCTCCGGCATCGGCGAGACGATCGGCGACGTCTATTACGCCACCCAGTCGCGCAGCTTCCGCCAGCAGCGCACCCGCGAGCTGCGCAACGCGGTGATCGGCGCGCTCCAGTGGAAGCCGACGCCCAACCTCGATATCGCCCTCGACGGCCAATATTCGAAGCGCGAGTCCACCGAGGACCGCAACGTCTTCGCGATCGCCGAGGCGCTGCGCGGTATCAAGCCGCTGATCATCGGCGACGGCACCAACGGCTTCAGCGACGGCGCGCTCGTCAAATATTCGGGCAATTCGAACCTCGAGAACCAGCTCGAGCTGCGCGAGCGCGACGAGGAATATATCGCCGCCGCCGCGACGATCGGCTGGAAGGACGATCACCTCGCCATCACCGGCGACGGCAGCTTCTCGCAGTCGCACCGCACCGAGACGCAGAAGGCGACGCGCATGCGCTCGACCACGCGCGTCGGCTATACGCTCGATTACAGCGACAGCCCGATCGTGCCGGTCGTGACCTTCAACAATTTCGACATCACCAATCCGGCCAATTTCAACGCGCCGGCCAACAATGCGGTCTATGCCCGCAACCGGCTCGTCACCGATCGCAGGGACGATATCTATGCCGGGCGGCTCGATGCCGAATACAGCTTCGACCAGGGCTTCATCCGCTCGATCAAGATCGGCGGGCGCTATTCGGAGCATCACCGCACGCTGGACGGCAACGCCAACACCGATCTGAACACGATCCTCGGCTATGGCGGCATGACCCCCGCGCAGATCATCAACAAGGCCAATGTGGATTGCCGCGAGGCCTTCCCGACCAAGCAATATTTCCCGACCACCGGCACCAACGTCACCAACTGGGCGACGTTCGACAATCAGTGCCTGTTCCGCACCTTCACCGGCAGCGACAGCGCGCTGCCCTATCCGACCGAGACGCGCGATCCGGGCGACATCGATGTCCGCGAGCGGATCAAGGCGGCCTATGCGATGGCCAGCTTCGGCGGCGATCTCGGTGCGCTGCCGTTCAGCGGCAATGTCGGCCTGCGCTACGTGAAGACCAACATCACCTCGATCGGCTATCGCCTGCCGTTCAAGGTGACGATCGATCCCGCTTCGGACAATTACACCGTCGGCCCCGATCCCAGCGGCGCGATCCAGACCAACACGCTGAAGGGCAGCTACGAATATTTCCTGCCCAGCCTGAACCTGGCGTTCGAGCTGTCCAACCAGGTCAAGCTGCGCCTGGCGGGCTATCGCGCCATGTCGCGCTCGCCGATCGAGAGCTTCGGCGCGGGCATCGCCCTCAACCCCACCTTGTCGGGCACGGGCGACGCCTCGAGCATCGCCTTCAATCCCACCAGCGGCAACGCGAACCTCAAGCCGCTGCGCGGCTGGAACGCCGATGCCAGCCTCGAATTCTATCTGTCGAAGGACACGCTCTTCTCCGTCGCGGGCTATTACAAATGGCTGCGCGGCACGGTGATCTCGCGCCTGGCGGGCATCCCGACGACGATCCAGGTGACCACCCAGGTCGGCACCAACGCGCCGACCCAGCAAAGCTATGACGTCAACCTGATCGCGCCGGCCAACGATCCCGACATGCGCCATCTCTATGGCGTGGAGTTCACCGGCAGCCACGCGTTCAGCTGGCTCCCCGGTCTGCTCAGCGGCTTCGGGGTCTCGGGCTCGCTCAACGTCGCCTGGGCGAACTTCCAATATCCCGACACGTCGACGCTGGCGCCCTATCTCGATCCCGAGAACCTGATCGGCCTGTCCAAATATGTCGCCAACGGCTCGGTCTATTGGGAGAAGGGCGGCCTCTCGCTGCGCGCCAGCTATCGCTACCGCTCGCACTACTACAAGCCGAACAGCTCGACCAACCGCGGCGTCCAGGACGCGGGCTATCTCAACCTGTCGGCGCAGTACGACCTGACCAAGAACGTCCAGCTCAAGTTCCAGGTGCTCAACGTCACCGATACCAAGGACGTGTTCTACAAGGGCGGCTATGACAGCATCGCCGAGGTGAGCGAGAGCGGCCCGCAATATTATTTCGGCGCCCGGTTCCGGTTCTGAGAGGTCATGTCCGTGCGCAAACTCCTCACCCTTGTCCTGCTGGCGACCACCGCGTCGCAGGCTGCACCCCGAGCCGGGAACGCCTCCCCTGGCCCCAATAACCCGCAGCCGGTCTGCCAGGGCGTGGAAGGATATTCCGCGGCCTTTGGCGGGCGCAGGACCTTTTTCTTCGTGCCCGACATACTCGAGCGGCTGAAGGCCGGCCGCGAGAGCGACCCCGCCGTGGCGGCCGCCTACAAGGCTTTGGTCGCCAAGGCCGAGGCGGCGATGCGGCATTCGCTCTACACCGTGGTCGACAAGCGCACGATCCCGCCCTCGGGCGATCGCCACGACTATCTCAGCGTCGGCCCCTATTGGTGGCCCGATCCCAGCAAGCCCGACGGCATGCCCTTCATCCGCAAGGACGGCGAGATCAATCCGGATCGGGCGACCGACAAATACGACATGTCCGATCTCGAGGCGATGAGCGCCGATGTCGAGACGCTCGCCCTCGCATATTATTTCACCGAAAACCCCCGTTATGCAGGTCGCGCCGCAAGCCTGCTCCGCACCTGGTTCCTCGACGCGAAAACGCGGATGAACCCCAACATGAATTTCGGCCAGGCCGTGCCCGGGCGCGAGAAGGGGCGGGCCGAGGGCATCATCGACACGACGCGGCTCCAGCGCGTGGTCGACGGGATCGGCCTGATCGGCCCCTCGGGCAAATTGACTGCCGAAGAGCAGAAGGGCCTGGAGAAATGGTTCGGCGACTATGTCGACTGGATGCGCTCCAGCCCCAACGGCAAGGCCGAGGACGGGGCGAAGAACAATCATGCGATGTGGTTCGACGCCCAGGCCGCGCAGTTCGCCCTGTTCGCGCGCCGGCCGGAAATCACCCGGGCGGTGGTCGATGCCTTCCCCAAGCGCCGCATCGCGCCGCAGTTCACGCCGGAGGGCAAGCTCCCCCAGGAGCTGACCCGCACGCGCAGCCTGCATTACTCGATCTACGCGCTGCTCGCCGCCTATGACACGGCGGAGATGGGCAGGTGCATCGGCGTCGACCTGTGGAACTATGCCGATCCCGCCGGCAAGGGCCTGCGCCGCACCACCGATTTCCTGGCGGGCTACCGCGCCAACATCGCCAGCTGGCCCTATCCCGAGCTGCGCCCGGGCACCGGCGAGCTCGACGAGGTCCTCCGTCGGGCCAAGCGGGCCTGGCCCGATGGCAAGTACGGATCGACCGAAACCGCCGAGCTCAAGCGCTTCATGAAGGCGGGCGGCGGCGAGGCGGATCTGGACGTGCCGAAGTAATTCCCCGCATTCACCCCCCGACCGTCACCCCGGCCGAAGTGCCGGGGTCTACTGCGCGGCTAAGAGATGCATTTGAGCTTCTTGCGGCTGGTCCAGCGGAAAGGTGGACC
>JBEVLV010000016.1:0-12569 GCA_040508955.1 Sphingomonas sp.
GGCAATGCGCCGGGTCTTCCGATGGGAGCCATGCCCGTGACCGACGCTGCCGCCGCGTTCGCGGCAGGCCGGCCTGAAATCACATTATAGATCGTCGTCGCCGTCGTCGGCGTCGGGACCTGCCATCATTTCCTCCGCGACCTTGTCGGTGCGGCTGCGGATCGCGGCTTCGAGCCGGTTGCAGAGCTCGACATTCTCCTTGAGGAAGGTCTTGGCGTTCTCGCGGCCCTGGCCGATCCGGACGCTGTCATAGCTGAACCAGGCGCCCGACTTCTCGACCAGTCCGGCCTTGACGCCGAGATCGAGGATCTCGCCGATCTTCGAGATGCCCTCGCCATACATGATGTCGAATTCGACCTGCTTGAACGGCGGGGCGACCTTGTTCTTGACGACCTTCACGCGCGTGGCGTTGCCGACGATATCGTCGCGATCCTTGATCTGGCCGGTGCGACGGATGTCGAGGCGGACCGAGGCGTAGAACTTCAGCGCGTTGCCGCCGGTCGTGGTCTCGGGATTGCCGTACATCACGCCGATCTTCATGCGCAGCTGGTTGATGAAGATCACCATGCAGCGCGAGCGGCTGATCGAACCGGTGAGCTTGCGGAGCGACTGCGACATCAGCCGGGCCTGGAGGCCGACATGGCTGTCGCCCATCTCGCCCTCGATCTCGGCGCGGGGAACCAGCGCGGCGACCGAGTCCACCACAAGCACGTCGATCGCGTTCGAACGGACCAACGTGTCGACGATCTCCAGCGCCTGCTCGCCGGTATCGGGCTGCGAGACGATCAGCTCGTCGATGTTGACGCCGAGCTTCTTGGCATAGACCGGATCGAGCGCATGCTCGGCATCGACGAACGCCGCGGTGCCTCCACCGCGCTGGGCCTCGGCGATAACGTGGAGCGCGAGCGTGGTCTTGCCCGAGCTTTCCGGCCCGTAGACTTCGATCACCCGGCCACGCGGCAGGCCGCCGACGCCGAGCGCGATGTCGAGCCCGAGCGAGCCGGTCGAGATCGCCTCGACCTGCATCGTCTCCTTCGAGCCGAGCCGCATGGCCGAGCCCTTGCCGAATGCGCGATCGATCTGCGCGAGTGCGGCGTCGAGCGCCTTCTGCTTGTCGCTGCTGGGAGCTGCCATTTTGCTGTCGATGACCTTCAAAGATGCCGCCATTGGAAGTCCCCGTCGCTATAAGGTTTGATGCACGCATTCAACTCTGTTGGGGGAGCGTGTATCGCGTTTGTTCCAATGGAACAAGAGTGGAACGACGATTTTTTGCAAAACGAACGAAAAAAGAACATTCAGCAAAGAATCGCGGTCGGGCGCGAACGGCCCAATCTCCTTGCGCCTTCATCGCGCGCATCGCGCTGCTGCAGCAGCGCGTTTCGGCATGGCCGGCGGCCGGCGCGAGCACGGCCAGACGTTCAGGGCGAACCCGGCGCTCAGCCGGTGAGGCTGTCCAGCACCTTTTCGACGCTGCTCATCGTGAACGGTTTGGACAGGATCGGGCGCCCTCGATGCGCTTCGGCGATGGTGTCGCCGGCGCCGCCGGTGGCGATGACGAAGGGAATGCCGAGCTCGGCCAGCCGATCCGCGATCGGCCAGCTCTGCTCGCCGCCGCGCAGATTGACGTCGAGGATCGCGGCATCGATGCCACCCAGTTCCACAAACTCTATCGCGGTTTCCACGCTGTCGGCGCTACCCGCCAGCCGACGATCGAGTGCCTCGAGAAAATCCTCCAGCATCATCGCGATGAGCGGCTCGTCTTCGACGATCAGGATACGGCTGGGCCCCGGCATGTTCGCCCCTTTGCAGGAAAACCTCTCTCCGCCAAGCGCTTATTTCGGCGCGAGAACGTCTCGCGCAGCTTCGGCAAGCTGCTGAACGGAAAAGGGTTTCGGTAGGAACATGACATTGTCGAGATCGATCGACTTGCGAAGCTGCTCCTCCGCATAGCCCGACATGAACAGGATCGGCAGGTCGGGCCAGCGCTTGCGGACCTGACGGACCATCGTCGGGCCGTCCATGATGGGCATCACCACGTCGGAAATCAGCAAGTCCGGCTTGCCCGAAGTCTCGAGCAGTTCGAGCGCGATCTCGCCATTCTCAGCGGTGAGCACGGTATAGCCCTGTCGGGTCAGCGCGCGCTCGGCCACCGCGCGGACCATGTCCTCGTCCTCGACGAGCAGGATCGTGCCCGAACCCCAGAGATCGAGCTGCTTGTCCTTCACCGGCGTCGGGACCTTGGTCGGCGTGGTCGGGACGGCTTCGGCGGCGGTGTGGACCGGCAGGTAGATGGTGAACGCGGCGCCCTTGTCGGGAACGTTCTCCGCGAAGATGAAGCCGCCCGACTGCTTGATGATGCCATAGACGGTGGAAAGGCCGAGACCGGTACCCTTGCCAATCTCCTTGGTCGTGAAGAAAGGCTCGAAGATCTTGCCGAGGATCTCCGGCGGGATGCCGGTGCCGGTGTCGGAGATGCGTAGCGCCGTGTAATCGCCGACGGGCAGGACGTCGTCGTCCATCAGCCGGACCTCCGACGCGGTGACCGCCATCGTCTCGATCGTCAGCGTGCCGCCGCCATTGGGATTGGCCGACATCATCGCATCACGCGCATTGACGCCGAGATTGACGACGACCTGCTCGAGCTGGCCCGGATCGGCGCGGACCGGCCCCAGGTTGCGGCCATGCTTGACGTCGAGGACGACCGTCTCGCCGAGCAGCCGCTTCAGGAGGTTCGACACCTCCGAGATCACGTCGGGAAGCTGGAGCACCTGCGGGCGCAGCGTCTGCTGGCGCGAGAAGGCGAGCAACTGGCGGGTGAGCGAGGCGGCGCGGTTCGAATTGGCGCGGATCTGCTGGATGTCGTCATAATCGCTGTCGCCGGGCGAGTGGCGCATCAGCATCAGGTCGCAATGCCCGATGATCGCGGTGAGGATGTTGTTGAAGTCATGCGCAACGCCTCCGGCGAGCTGGCCGACCGCCTGCATCTTGGTCGCCTGGGCGATCTGGCGCTTGAGCTTGCCCTCCTCGCCCGAATCCTTGAGGCTGATCAGCACCGCCGCGTCGCCCAGCCCGCGTGCGCCGGCGATGGTGATCGCGACGGGCTCGTCGGGCGCGTCGACCAGCCGCACCGTCATCTCGACCGATTGCGGCGCGCCGCCGGCGAAGCGGCGGATCGCATCGGCAAGCGCCCCCTTGTCCTCGCGCACCACCAGATCACCCGGATAGAGCGGCGGCGCGGCGGCGTTGACGCGGGTGGCGCGGACGAACGCATCGTTCATGCTGACGAACCGCCCGTCGCGATCGACCAGTGCGAGGCCCGACGGAAGCAGAGCGATCAGCGAGCGGACATGCGCCGAAGCGCTGGCGCCGATCGCCGGCGCGGGAGCATTCTGCGGCTCCTCGTCGAGCAGGGTGACCAGCAGCGGCGCGTCCTCGCCCTCGAGGAACGGGATTTGGAGCACGCGGAGCGGCGTGCCTTCCACGCCCTCGCGCTCGAAGCGCACCAGGCCCATCGAATCGGTGACCAGGAAGCGCGCGAAATCGCGGCCCTCCACCGGCGAATCGGGCCCGCCCATGGCACGCGCGCGGAACACCCGGTTCGCGCTGCGGATACGGCCGTCGGGCGAGACCATCGCCGCCATGATCCCCGCGGACCCCATGCGATCGCCGGTATTGCCGCCGATCAAGGCCTGGACCTGGGTTGCAAGGTCCAGCGCCTGGACGCCGATGAAGCGCCAGACGAGCGAATCCTCCCCTACCCGCGCGATGCGGACCGAGATCGGCGCGCCGAACGCCTGGACGTCATCGCAGCGCGCCTCGCCCTCGCGCCAGGCGGCCCTGGCGCAGGCACCGAGCGCGCCGACCGCGGCATCGCTGATCGGCAGATTGGGCGGCGTCGGCCAGCCGGCGAACAGAACCTCGTAGCGGTTGTTGGCGCAGACGAGCTTGCCGGAGCGATCGGTGACGGCGAGCGCGTCGTCGCTCGCGGCGGCGAGCGCATAGGCGATCGACCAGTCGACATGCGTCTCGGTGGTGGCTTCGACGCGCAGCAGACGCCGGAATGCGAAGGCCGCCCCGGCGGCGAGCACGCCGGCTGCGACAAAGCCGATCGCGATCGCCCGATCGCCCAGAGTGAGCAGGATGATCGCACCCGCCGCGAAGCCGGCGACCACCGCCGCGAGCGCGGGCAGCAGCGTCCTGGGCGCGGGAGGTGCGGAATCGGGCAGCGTCGCCATGACGTTACCGATGTTCGGTAGCGAGGCGGCGGTCAAGCGAATCCCCTCCCGCCGGAACGGGAGGGGATTGCGGGATCACCAGATCCGAACGCGCTTCTCGGGCGTCAGGAACAGCTTCGACGTCGGCGCAGGCGTGAAGGCCGAATACCAGGGGTCGAGGTTACGCACGACCCAGGCGCGCTGCTCGGACGGCGAGTGCGGATCGGTCAGCAGGCGCTGGCGCAGGTTCGCCTCGCGATAGTTGCGGCGCCACACCTGGGCCCAGCCCAGATAGAAGCGCTGATCGCCCGAGGTGCCGTCGATCACCGGCGCGTCCTGGCCGCCCAGCGACTTCTTGTACGCGTCGTACGCCAGCGTCAGGCCGGCCAGGTCGGCGGTGTTCTCGCCGAGCGTCAGCCTGCCCTGGACATGCATGCCGGGCAGCGGTTCATACTGATCATATTCGGCGACCAGCGCGTCGGTGCGCGCCTTGAACGCCGCGACGTCCGCCGGGGTCCACCAGTCGGTGAGGCGGCCGTGCATGTCGTACTTGGCGCCCTGGTCGTCGAAATGATGGCTCAGCTCATGGCCGATCACCGCACCGATGCCGCCATAGTTGATCGCCGCATCGGCGTTCGGGTCGAAGAAAGGCGGCTGCAGGATCGCGGCGGGGAAGACGATCTCGACCATGCCGGGATTGGCATAGGCGTTCACTTCCATCGGGGTCATGCCCCATTCCCAGCGCTGCAGCGGCTTGCCGAGATGACCGACATTGTCCTCGTGCGCCCATTGATTGGCGCGCAGATTGTTGCCGAACGCGTCGCCGGCGACGATCTGGAGCGACGAATAATCCTTCCAGCGATCGGGATAGCCGATCTTCGGCGTGAAGGCGGCGAGCTTGGCATGCGCCTTCACCTTGGTCTCGGCGGTCATCCAGTCGAGCTTGTCGATGCGCTCGTCCATCGCCGCGATGATGTTCTTGACCAGCTTGTCGGCCGCCGCCTTGGTCTCGGGCGGGAAATATTTCGTGACATAGACCTGGCTGACATCGTCCGACAGCGCGCCGGTGGTGAAGTCCACCGCCCGCTTCCAGCGTACCTCCTGCTCGGGCGTGCCCGAGAGCACGGTGCCGTTGAATGCGAAATCCTCCTTGTCGAAGGCGCTGGGCAGCACGTCCGAGAAGCTGTGGAGCGAACGGACGAGCAGCTGGTCCTTGAGCACGCCGATCGGCGTCGCCTGGATCAGCTTGGCGATGCCCGCCACCGCGCTCGGCTGCGCGACGATGACATAGTCCGCCGCGCCCGCGCCGATGCCGGCGAAATAGGCCTTGAAGTCGAAGCCCGGCGCCGCCTTGGCCAGCGCCGGAATGGTCATCTTGTTATAGGTCTTGTTGGCGTCGCGGCTCTCGACGCGGGTCCAGCTGACCTGCGCGACCTTGGTCTCGAACGCGACGATCGCCGCGGCGCGAGCAGCGGCATTGGGCTCGCCGGCCAGGGTCAGCAGATTGGTCAGATGCTTGAGATAGGCCGCCTTGGTCTCGGCGAGCTTGGGGTCCTTCGACAGGTAATAGTCGCGATCCGGCATGCCGAGCCCGCCCTGGCCGAGGCTGAGCGCATAGACTTCCGGCTCCTTGTCGTCCTGGCCGACCCCGGCGCCGAACGGCACGCGGACGCCGTTGCGGTCCGCCTGGGCATAGAGCGCCGGCAGGCCCGACTTGGCATTCACCGCCTTGATCTGGTTCAGCCAGGGCTGGATCGGCGCCAGGCCCTTGGCATCGATCGCCGCGGTATCGAGATAGGTGGCGTAAGCCGTGCCGATCTTGGAGCCGGCGTCGCCTTTGGCTTCCTCGAGGATGTCGTGGGTGCGCTGCTTCGACAGGTCATCGAGCACGTTGAACGAGCCGTAGTTCGACTTGTCCGACGGGATCGGCGTGTTCTTCGCCCAGGCGCCGTTCGCATAGCCGTAGAAATCGTCGCCCGGCGCGACCGACTTGTCCATGCCGCCCACGTCGAAGCCGTAATCGCCGATCTGGGGCTTGGGTGCGGGCGCCGGCGCGGGAGCCGCCTCCGCGAGCGGAGTCGCCTCGGTCACCGGCGGCGACGCGGTCTCCACGGCCGCATTGTTCGCGCAGCCCGCGAGAAGGACGGGCGCAGCGAGGAAAGTGGTGGTGAGCAACGAAAGACGCATCAACGGGATCCCTTACGGATTTTGGATGCGCCGTCTTACGCCGTTAATACGGCCCGTCAATTGGCCCGCGCGGCCCGATCGCGGCTGCGCTTGCGCCACTTGCGAGCGATCCAGAAACGCCATGCGAGCCCGGTGCCGAAATAGCCGACAACGGTCAGGACGAGGGTGATCGTGACCAGTCCGGTCAAGGTCGCCGGGCCGGCCTGATGGAGGAACCAGTCCGCCCAGCCCTGCTGCTGCACCTGCGCCTGGGCCTCCGCGAGCGCGCGCTCGGTCCGCGGGCCGAGCATCCAGCTGCCGAGCCAATAGGCAGCCACCCAGAGCGGCGGGGTCGTCACGGGATTGGTGAAGAAGGTCGTGGCGGCGGCGGCGGGGATGTTCGCGCGCAGCGGCAGCGCGAGGATCGCCGAAGCCGGGATCTGGCCCATCGGGACCAGGATGCCGGTGAACATGCCGAGCGCGACACCCCGCGGCACCGAGCGCCGCGTAAAGCGCCACAGCGACGAATGCATCACCCGTTCGGCGACCGGCCTCAGCCAGCGATTGCCCTCGATCGATTCGCGGCTCGGAATCGCCTTGTCGGCCCAACGGCGGAAACGGCCCGGCGGACTCACGTCAACCGCGGTCGCGGAGCAGACGGCCCTGCTCGCGCTTCCAATCCTGCTCCTTGACCGATTCGCGCTTGTCATGTGTCTTCTTGCCCTTGGCCAGCGCGATCTCGACCTTCGCCCGCCCCTTTCCATTGAAGTAGATGGACAGCGGGACGAGCGTCATGCCCTGGCGCGCGACCGCACCATGGAGCTTGTTTATCTCGCGCTCATGAAGGAGCAATTTACGAAGCCGCTTGGGCTCGTGATTCAAGCGATTGCCGTGACTATATTCGGGGATATTGGCGTTGATCAGCCATACCCCGGTGTCGTTCACTTCGGCATAGGCCTCGGCGATCGATCCCTCGCCGCCGCGCAACGACTTCACTTCGGTGCCGGTCAATGCGAGCCCGGCCTCGTAAACCGTGTCGATGAAATAGTCGTACCGCGCGCGCCGGTTCTCGGCGACGATTTTGACTTTATCGAAGGTAGCGGGACGAGGACGGGCCATGGGAGGTGGGCATGTAGGGAGGAAGTGTCGGAAACTCTAGTGCCGTCTTCACCTCCCCCGGCGAAGTATCGGAGGACAAGAGGATCAGACGAGCCCCGCAAATGCCAGCGCCGCGTCGACGGCCTTGCGGCTCGCCTCGTTCGGTTCGGTCATCGGCAAGCGCAGCTCGATAGGGAAATCAGGCCGCACGCGCGTCATCGCATACTTCACCGGACCCGGAGAAGCGTCGGTGAACATCGCGATGTGGAGCGGATAGAGACGGTCGTGGAGCTCGAGCGCCCGGGCGAGGTCGCCTACGGTCCAGGCCGCCTGGAACTCGGCGCACAGGCGCGGTGCGACATTGGCGGTGACCGAGATGCACCCCACCCCGCCCATCGCGTTGAACGCCAGCGCAGTCTCGTCATTGCCCGAGAGCTGGAGGAAATCCACGCCGCAGCCGGCGCGCTGCTCCGAGACGCGGCCGAGCGCACCGGTCGCATCCTTCACACCAATGAAGGTTTCCGGGAACGCCTTGACGATCCGCGCTATCGTTGCGGGCTGGATGTCGGTCACCGTGCGGCCCGGCACGTTGTACAGCACGATCGGCAGATCGGTCGCGTTCGCGATCGCCTCGAAATGGCGGAAGATGCCTTCCTGGCTCGGGCGATTGTAATAGGGCGGCACCATCAGCGCGGCATCCGCGCCGACCTGCTTCGCGGCCTTCACATTGTCGATCGCGACGGCCGTGTCGTTCGATCCGGCGCCGGCGAGCACGGGCACCCTGCCCTTCGCCTGGTCGACGCAGATCCGGACCACCTCGAAATGCTCGTCGGCGGGCATGGTCGCCGCCTCGCCGGTGGTGCCGCAGGGGACGAGCCCGGCAGACCCTTCGGTCACCTGCCATTCAACCAGCGCGCGATAGTCTTCCTCCGCGAAGCTGCCGTTACGGAAAGGCGTGACGAGCGCCGGAATGGAGCCTGAGAACATGCGCTGGATTTCTTACATGCTAGGGGAAAATCGGGACTGGCAGATAGTCCGCGCTCGGCTATCATGTCCAGTATGCTGGGATCGGTGATAAAGAGCGCGTTACTGCTCGCCGGAGTCTCCGGGCTCGCGGCTTCCTCGCAACTCTCGCACGAGCAGTTGCGGGCGTTCGCGCAGGGTTTTGTACCTGCGGCGCAGGCGGAATCCGCTTCGCTCGCCGACGCACTGGTCGAATGGAAGCGGCTCCAGCAATCGGACAATTACGCTTTCTCCGATTATGCCAATTTCCTGCTGATGCACCCTGGCTGGCCGGGCGAGACGCGGCGGCGCGCGGCGGCGGAGACCGTGCTCGACAACGGCGTCCTGGCCCCGGCGCTGGTGATCCGCTTCTTCGAGAAATTCCCGCCATTGACCTCGGCAGGGCGGCTGCGCTTCGCCGAGGCGCTGGCCGTGTCCGGCCGGCAGAGCGAAGCCAATGAGCAGGCGCGCCGCGCCTGGCGGGCGGGACAGCTCCGCACCGCCGACGAAAGCAAGCTGATCGGCGGCTTCTCGTCCGCGCTCGGCCTGGCGGATCACGACGCCCGCGAGGACATGCTGCTGTGGCAGGGCTCGATCGCGGCGGCGCAGCGCCAGCTCGCCTTCACCTCCGCGGCGAAGCGGCCCGTTTTCGAGGCGCGGATCGCGTTCCGCACCAAGGCGGTCGATCTCGCGGCCAAGGCTGCCGCGGCGGAAGCCTCCGGCCGAAGCGATCCCGGCTTCATCGCCGATCGCGCGCGCTGGCTGCGCGACAGCAACCAGAGCCCGGCGATGCGGGCCTATCTCGCCCAGCCGCGCCAGATGATCGGTTTCCCCGGCGACGGCGAGAAATGGTACGAGGTCCTGCTGTCGGCTGCGCGCGGCGCGGCGGCGGATTCGCAGTACAGCCTCGCCTATCAGATCGCCTCGCAGGTCGACGACGCATTCCCGGCGGGCACCGACATCAGCGCGCTGCCGCTGGGCGAACGCGACGATTATACCAGCCTGGTGTGGCTGGCGGGACAGACCGCCTTCTACAATCTGTCGCGCCCGCGCGACGCGATGGCGATGTTCGATCGCTATTCGCGTGGGTCGCGCTCGCCCCAGACCCAGTCCAAGGGGCTCTATTGGGCCGGCCGTGCTGCCGAGGCGGCGGGCGACCAAGCCGGAGCGCAATATTATTTCGGCCGGGCCGCAGGCTTTCCCGATCTCTATTACGGCCAGCTCGCCAGCGAACGTCTGGGCCGGGCGCTCCAGGGGCCGACGGCGTTGGGCGGCAAGACCGCCGATCCGGCGGCGCGCGACGCCTTCTTCCGCAAGGAGACGGTGCGCGCGGCGCAGTTGCTCGGCACGATGGGCAATCGCGGCGACCAGGACCTGTTCATCCGCCAGATCGCGCAGGACGCGAAGACCGACACCGATCACCTGTTCGCGGCGGAGCTGAGCCGGACCATCGGCCGGCCCGATCTGGGCGTGATGGTCGGTCGCAGCGCGCTCCAGAACGGCCTGTCGGACTATACCGCCGCGGGCTATCCTTCGGTGCCGGTGCCGGCCACCCAGCAGGAATATTGGACGATGATCCATGCGATCGCGCGCCAGGAGAGCCAGTTCAACCGCGACGCCGTGAGCCATGCCGGCGCACGCGGACTGATGCAGCTGATGCCAGGCACCGCGCGCGAGACCGCGGGCAAGCTCGGCCTCAACTACGATCCCGGCTCGCTGAACAGCAACACCGACTACAACATCCAGCTTGGCTCAACCTACCTGCAGCGGATGCTGACCTATTATGGCGGCAATTATCCGCTGGCGGTGGCGGCGTACAATGCCGGGCCGGGCAATGTGAACAAGTGGATCCGCGCCTATGGCGACCCGCGCCTGCCGGGTGGCGATATGGTCAAATGGGTCGAGCAGATCCCCATCTTCGAGACCAAGAATTACGTCCAGCGCGTGCTGGAGAATGCCGTGGTCTACGACCTGATGAATCCGCAGCACGCACGCAGCCGCGGTCCCGCCAATATCAGCTGGTATCTGGGCAAGAACCAGCCGGGGTGACGCCTCCGCGGTCTCGCGGTAAGCACGGGCGATGGATCGTCCCAACTACATCACGCCCGCCGGCTATGCGGTGCTCAAGGCCGAATATGACGCTTTGCTGGGCGACGAGCGGCCCAAGCTGGTCGAGGTCATCTCCTGGGCCGCGGGCAATGGCGATCGTTCGGAAAATGGCGACTATATCTATGGCCGCAAGCGGCTGCGCGAGATCGACCGCCGGCTCGGCTGGCTGTCGAAGCGGATGAAGGCGGCCAAGGTCGTCGATCCGGCGCAGCAGGTCGATCGCAGCAAGGTCTATTTCGGCGCGACCGTGACCGTCGCCGACGAGGACGACAAGGAACGCGTCGTGACCCTGGTCGGCGACGACGAGGCGGATGCCGGCAAAGGGCTGATCGGGTGGAACGCGCCGCTCGCCCGGGCCTTGCGGGGTTCGACGGTGGGCGACCTGCGGCGGGTCGCCTTGCCCGGGGGCGAGCGCGAATATGAAGTGATTGCCGTCGCTTATCCCTGAGCGGCACGCGACGGAGCTTGCCATAGCTGCGGCGAACCGCGGGATCGTGCCCTTCCCTCGCCCGCCAAGCTGCTAAAGATGATGCCGGCCGACGGTTTTCGGCGAGTGGGCGTGGGGTTTATGGCGGTACAACGGATTCTAGTAAGCGGACGCGTGCAGGGCGTGGGCTATCGCGACTGGGTGGTGCGGACCGCCCAGCGCACCGGGCTCACCGGCTGGGTGCGCAATGTGAAGGACGGCCGGGTCGAGATACTGGCTTCGGGCGACGAGGAGATACTCGATGCGCTGATCGAGGGGTGCCGCGAGGGCCCGCCGCTCGCGCGGGTCGATCATGTCGAGCATTATCCGGCGGACGGCGAGAAGGCGCACAAGGGCTTCACCAAACGTTTCACCGCCTGATCCGGGCGGATACCGAACGGAAACGATCGGTTTCAGCACGGCAGGTTGATAAAGCTGCGGCGGCATGAACATATTCCGGTCACGAAACGGCACGGCGATCCTCGTGCCCCGACAGGAGTGATCTCATGCCTATTCCCGCAAGCTGGTCGTCGCAATTGTTGAGCGTGCTGCGCATCGCCGCCGGTCTCGCTTTCCTGCAGCACGGCGTCTCGAAGTTCTTCGGCATCCCGCCCTTCCCGATGCCGCTCAACCCGCTGCTGACCGCGGCGGGCACGATCGAGCTGGTCGGCGGCACGCTGATCCTGCTCGGCCTGTTCACCCGCCCCGCGGCGTTCATCGCGTCGGGCATGGCCGCGGTCGCCTATTTCATGGTCCATGCGCCGCAGAGCTTCTTCCCGGCGGTGAACCAGGGCGAGGCAGCTTTGCTCTATGCCTTCATCTTCCTGTACCTCGCAGCAGCCGGCGGCGGTGCCTGGAGCCTTGACGCCGTGCTGCGCCGCAAGGCCTGACATGGCCGAGGGCATCGCCACCGGAAACGTCGCCCTGCTGATCGACGCGGACAATGCTTCGCCCGCGTCGATCGATCCGGTGCTGACCGTGCTTGCCGATCTGGGCACGGTCAACATCCGGCGCATCTACGGCAATTGGAGCAAGCCCGGGCTCAAGGGCTGGTCCGAGGTGGCGCTGCGCTTCGCGCTCGAGCCCCAGCAGCAGTTCGACCTGACCAAGGGCAAGAACGCCACCGACATGAAGATGACGATCGACGCGATGGACCTGCTCGCGGGCGGGCGCGTCACCGGCTTCGGCATCATGTCGTCGGACAGCGACTTCATGCCCCTGGTCACCCGGCTGCGCCAGGACGGGATCCAGGTCTACGGCTTCGGCCGCGCGACCACCCCCGAGGGGTTCCGCGCGGCGTGCAACCGCTTCATCGACGTCGACACGCTCGAGAAGTCCCAGGCATCGCCTCGGCCCTCGGGCGCGCCCGCGCCGCCGGCGGCCAAGGCCGGCACGATCGATCCCGAGCTGGTGCGGCTGCTCGGCGATGCCTATCAGGCGTCGAAACGCGACGCCAACGGCTTCGCCAGCCTGAGCGAGGTCGGCCAGCGCGCGAGCAACCGATCGAGCTTCGA
>JBEVLV010000017.1:0-8045 GCA_040508955.1 Sphingomonas sp.
CAGCCGTTCGAGACGATGTTCGAAGGCGTGTTCGAGGAGATGCCGTGGCACCTCAAGGAGCAGTGCCAGCAGATGATCGACGAGCGCAAGGCGGCGGGGATCTGACATGGCACGCATGAACATGATTCAGGCCATCAACTCCGCGATGGACGTGATGATGGAGCGCGATCCCGATGTGGTCGTGATGGGCGAGGATGTCGGCTATTTCGGCGGCGTCTTCCGCGCCACCGCCGGGCTCCAGGCCAAGTACGGCAAGACCCGCGTGTTCGACACGCCGATCACCGAATGCGGCATCATCGGCGTCGCGGTCGGCATGGGTGCCTATGGCCTCCGCCCGGTGCCCGAGATCCAGTTCGCCGACTATATCTATCCGGCGCTCGACCAGCTCGTCTCGGAAGCGGCGCGGATGCGCTATCGCTCGGCGGGGGACTTCATCGCGCCGATCACGGTGCGCTCGCCCTTTGGCGGCGGTATCTTCGGCGGGCAGACGCATTCGCAGTCGCCCGAGGGCATCTTCACCCATGTCGCGGGCCTGAAGACGGTGATCCCCTCGACGCCCTATGATGCCAAGGGGCTGCTGATCGCCGCGATCGAGGACAACGACCCCGTCATCTTCTTCGAGCCCAAGCGTATCTATAACGGCCCGTTCCACGGCCATTACGATCGCCCGGCCAAGACCTGGGCCGGCCATCCCGGCGGCGACGTGCCCGAGGGCTATTACCGCGTCGAGCTGGGCAAGGCCGCGACCGTCCGCGCCGGCGAGGCGGTGACGATCCTCTGCTACGGCACGATGGTCCATGTCGTCGCCAACACGGTCGAAGAGATGGACGTCGATGCCGAGATCATCGACCTGCGCACGCTCGTGCCGCTCGATATCGAGGCGATCGAGGAATCGGTGAAGAAGACCGGGCGCTGCCTGATCGTCCATGAGGCGACGCGCACCGGCGGCTTCGGCGCCGAGCTCTCCGCGCTCGTCCAGGAACGCTGCTTCTATCACCTCGAGGCCCCGGTCGAGCGCGTCACCGGCTTCGACACGCCCTATCCCCACAGCCTCGAATGGGCCTATTTCCCCGGCCCGGTGCGCATCGGCGAGGCACTCAAGAAAATCCTGAAGGACTGAGACGACATGGCACGCTTCACTTTCCGCCTGCCAGACATCGGCGAAGGCATCGCCGAGGCCGAGATCGTCGCCTGGCACGTCAAGATCGGGGACCGCGTCGAGGAGGACCAGCAGGTCGCCGACATGATGACCGACAAGGCCACGGTCGAGATGGAATCGCCCGTCTCGGGCGTCGTGGTCGAGCTGGCCGGCGAGGTCGGCGACCAGGTCGCGATCGGCTCCGCGCTGATGATCGTCGAGACCGACGGCGACGTCGAGGAAACGCCCGTCGAGCCGAGCGAAGCGGTGCTCGAAGCCGAGAATCCGGGCGTCGAGGAAGTCGTCGAGGCTGCGTCCGAACCCGTCGCGGTCGTCACGCCCGCTCCGGCACCTGCACCGGCGTCCGCCCCGGCACCGACGCCCGCGCCGGTTGCCGACAAGCACGTCCTTGCCTCCCCTGCGGTGCGCGCCCGTGCGAAGGATCTCGGCATCGACCTCGCCCAGGTGAAGGCCGAGGGCGACCGCCTGCGCCATTCCGATCTCGACGCGTACCTCCGCTACGGCAGCGGCCAGGGCTATCACGCTCCCCACGCCGATCGCGCCCGGCCGGACGAGGCGGTCAAGGTCATCGGCATGCGCCGCCGCATCGCCGAGAACATGGCCGCGTCGAAGCGCGCCATCCCCCACTTCACCTATGTCGAGGAGATCGACGTCACCGCGCTCGAGGAAATGCGCGGCGCCCTCAACGACAATCGCGGCAATCGTCCCAAGCTGACGATGCTGCCCTTCCTGATCGTCGCGATCTGCCGGACCATCCCCGATTTCCCGATGATCAACGCGCGCTATGACGATGAGGCCGGCGTGGTCACCCGCCACGGCCGCGTCCATCTCGGCATGGCGGCGCAGACCGATGCCGGGCTGATGGTCCCCGTGATCCGCGACGCGCAGGACCGCAACGTCTGGCAGCTTGCGGCCGAGATCGGCCGCCTCGCCGAGGCGGCGCGGACCGGCAAGGCCAAGTCGGAGGAACTCAGCGGCTCGACGCTCACCGTCACCTCGCTCGGGCCGCTCGGCGGCATCGCGACCACGCCGGTGATCAACCGTCCCGAGGTCGCGATCATCGGCCCGAACAAGATCGTCGAGCGCCCGATCTTCGCTAAGAATCAGAATGGGGGCGACGAGATCGTCCGGGCCAAGCTGATGAATCTGTCGATCAGCTGCGACCACCGCGTCGTCGACGGCTGGGATGCAGCGAGCTTCGTCCAGGCGGTGAAGAAGCTGCTCGAGACGCCGGTGCTGCTGTTCGCGGACTGATGCGCTGGCGGGCGATGCAGGCGAGCGACCTCGACGGCGTCGTCGCGGTCGCCGCCATCGCCTTCCCCGATCATCCCGAAGGCCGCGCCTGCTTCGCGGAGCGGCTGGCCCTGTCCCCGTCGCTCTGCTTCGTGCTGGCCGATGGCAGCGACGTCGCGGGCTATTGCATCGCCTATCCCTGGCCGCTCGGCAGCATTCCGCCGCTCGACACGTTGCTCGGTGCACTCCCCGAGAGCCGCGACGCGCTCTACCTCCACGATCTCGCGCTGGCCCGCGACGCGCGGGGCGGCGGGCATACGCGAACGATCCTCGAGGCGCTGTTCGCGCGCGCCGGGGACAAGCCGATCGCCCTGGTCTCGGTCAATGCATCCACGGCCTTCTGGGCGGGATATGGCTTCGTCGCACAGGACTCGCCCGATCTCGCCGTGAAGCTCGCCAGCTATGGTCCGGACGCACGCTATATGGTGCGCGGCGACTGACAGGCGTCACGAAGCGGTGTTAGAGCGCCGCCCATGCACTTCGATCTGATCCAGTCGCTCAGCCTCGCCGGCGCTTCCTCCGTTCCCAACGACGATCGCGCCGGCATGGTCCACGCGCTGGCCTGGGTGATCGACGGCGCCACCGATCTCGGTCCGCCCGGCCTGATGGGCGCGCGCGGCGGTGCCGCCTGGTTGGCGAGCGAGGCGCAGGCCGCCTTCACCGCCGCGCCCGATGCGCCGATCGGGGCGATCTGCCACGGCGTCGCCGATCGCCTCGCCGCCGCCTATGCCGCCACGCGCACCCGCGAGCCCGCGGGTCGCTGGGAGCTGCCGATGTCGTCCTTCCTCGCGGTGCGCCTTGCCGGCGATGTGCTGGAGACCGGCTGGCTCGGCGATTGCGCCGGGCTCCTGCGCAGCGCGGACGGCGTCATCCGGCTGGGCCCGCCGCGCCAGGAGAAGGATGCCGAGGCCGAGAAGGCCGCCAGCCTCGCCCGGCACGGCTTGGGCAGCCCCAAGCGCAGCGCGCCGATCCTCGAGGTCCTGCGCGAATCGCGGAGCGGGCCGGGGAAGCGCATCCTCGGCGTCGAGCCCGAGACGATGGCCAGCCTGGAGACGGCGCGCACGCGCTGCGCCCCCGGCGACGATGTGCTGCTGATGAGTGACGGCTTCTCCGCGCTGGTCGACGCCTATGCCGAGCTCGACGAAGCCGCGCTGATGGCCGAGCTCGCCGAACATGGCCTCGATCGGCTCGGCACGCGCCTGCGCGCGATCGAGGCGGCGGATCGCGATTGCAGCCGCTTCCCGCGCTTCAAGACGTCGGACGACGCCACCGCGCTCTGGCTGCGGATCGGAGGATGAACATGGGACATTATCTGCTGCGCTACGTGCTGGCGCCCGACTATCTCGAACGCCGCGGCCAGTTCCGCGACCGGCATCTCGCGCTCGCCTGGGCGGCCGCAGATAGCGGTACGCTGATCCTGGGCGGTGCGGTCGGCGATCCGGTCGAGAGCGCCTTGCTGCTCTTCTCCGATGCGGCGGCCGCGCGCGCCTTTGCCGAAGCCGATCCCTATGTTGCCGAAGGGCTCGTCATCGGCTGGGAAGTCCTGCCCTGGACGACTGTCGTGGGCGCGGAGGCAGCGATGCCGGTGCGCCCGGCCTGATCAGTCGGGCGCGAAGATCGACTTGCTGAGCGCGTCGCGCACCTGATCGCGGCCCTGCTGCATCTTCTCGGTTGCTGCGCGCGCGATCTGTGCAGTCTCGCCGGCCAAGGTCTTGCGGCGCGCGTTCAGCGCCTCGAACTGCGCTCTGTCGCTGCCGCTGTTGAAGCCGAACAGCCCGGCTTCATTATACCAGCCGTGCCGCGCCAGCAGCGTGCACAGCGCGCCTGTCGCGTCGAGCATCGCGAGCTGGTTGGCCAGCACCGCATCGTCCTTCGCCGCGCCGTCGGTATCCGTCATGATCGCGATGCCGCGCTTCGCCTGGGCGGAGAGCGTCGCGGCGTCGAGCGCGTGGCGCAGCGCCTCGCGGCGGTCGCCACGCCCGGTACTCTGCGCGCGCGCCAGCGTCCGCAGGCTTTCGATCTCGCCGCAATGGCCGATCGCACGGGGATCCTGCTGGAGCAGATAGGGGCTGTTGAGCGCACCCGCGCCGAACTTGCCCAGCGCTGCCGAATAGTCCCGCTGCGCCTGGGCATCGGCCTGGACCGACGCGACGAACAGCTGCGAGATCGGCCCGCGCGCCGCGGCGTCGCCCGGCAACTGGGGGGCGCCTTGTGGACCGAACTCGACCTCGGCGAAGCTGCTCGCGTCCGCCCGTGCCCGCGTCTGATACTGGCCGTGCGCGACCAGTCCTGCGATCACCCCGGCGCCCGCCAGCATCGCCAGCGATCCGAGCTTCCACGCCATCGGGGATCGCCGGATCGTCACCGCGAAGCCGATCGCCCACAGCAGCAGCGCCAGTCCCGCGCCCGCACCGAGCAATGTCGCATAGGGTTGCTGCGGCAGCAGCCGGGGCGTCACCACGGCCGCGAGCACCAGCACCGCGCAGCCCGCCAGCACCGCGATCACGGGATGGTCGTGCGGCGCGTGCGCGCCGGTATCGTCTGCTTCGGTCATGGCTTTCCCCCTCGTCGCTAAGGCTTTATAGTCCATATTTGATACCCGCAACGGTCGGCGATCGAGGACGGGCGAGATCGATCTCACGGCGTTCGGCTTTGCCCCGCCCAAGCCGCGCTTGCTTGCGCGGCCGCGCACGATCGGCTCAAGCGCCCGGATGACCCGCTCCACCCATCCCGATGCCAGAGGCCTGGCGCTCGGCATCAGTGCCTATGCGCTCTGGGGCGTGCTGCCGCTCTATCTCCATCTGCTGAAGGATGTGCCCGCGCTCCAGGTGCTCGCCCACCGCGTGCTCTGGTCGCTGCTGCTGCTCGCGGTGATCGTGGCCGTGCTGCGCAAGGGGTCGGCGATCCTCGCCGCGGCGCGGCAGGGGCGCACCCTGCTGCTGCTCACCGCCAGCGCGCTACTGATCGGGGTCAACTGGGCGGTCTATATCTGGGCCGTCCAGACCGATCATGTGCTGGAGGCGAGCCTCGGCTATTTCATCAATCCGCTAGTCAATGTCGCGCTGGGTGTCGCCGTGCTCGGCGAGCGGGTGCGGCGCATCCAGGGCGTCGCCATCGCGATCGCTGCGATCGGCGTGCTGGTGCTGGCGTTCGACGGCGCCGGATCGCTTTGGATCCCGCTCACCCTGGCCGCCAGCTTCGGCCTGTACGGGCTGGTGCGGAAGATCGCCGCGATCGACGCGCTGGGTGGCCTCACCGTCGAGACATTGCTGCTCGCGCCGGTCTGCGCCGCCTGGCTCGCCTATGCCGCGAGCACGGGGGAGGGCGCGTTCGGCCATTCCCGCCATCTCGATACGCTGCTGGTCTTGGCGGGCGCGGTCACTGCCACGCCGCTACTGCTCTTTGCCGCCGCCGCGCGCCGCATGCCCTATGCGACGCTCGGCCTGCTCCAATATATCGCGCCGTCGCTCCAGTTCCTCGAGGCGGTGCTGCTGTTCGGCGAGCCGGTCCACACCGTCCATCTCGTCACCTTCGCGCTGATCTGGAGCGGCTGCGCGCTGTACGCATGGGATAGCGTGCGTGCGTTCCGGGCGCCTGCCATCGCTTAGAGGCGAAATGCGCCAAGGGTGGCGCGGTTCGCGGACATCGAAAGCATTTCATTCGCTCTGGCAATGTAGGATTTCAACTGCTGGGGTCGGTTCATGACCGCAGCTGCCTCATCCGTCACCCCCGAAGCCCGCGCCGCTGCCGAGCGCGAGCGCGACGCGTTCTTTGCGCGCCGGAAAGACAAATTCGTCAACCGAGATGCGCCGGAACCACGCAAATCCGCCGAAAAACATTCAACCAAATGGTTGACTATTCCGGCGGCGAGCGAGATACTAAACCACATGGTTGAATATCGACTCGACGCCACCTTCCACGCCCTCGCCGATCCCACCCGGCGCGGGATGCTCGCCAATCTTGCGCTGGGCGAGAAATCGATCGGCCAACTCGCCGAACCCTTCTCGATGACCCTGGCGGGGGCCGCCAAGCATGTGCGCGTGTTGGAGGGAGCGGGGCTCATCGTCCGCCGCAAGGTCGGCCGCACCCAGCTCTGCACGCTCCAGGCCGATCCGCTCGCCGAGGCGCAGGTCTGGATGCGGCAATGGGAGCAGTTCTGGACCGTGCG
Source organism: Sphingomonas sp. (assembly GCA_040508955.1). Classification (GTDB taxonomy): domain Bacteria; phylum Pseudomonadota; class Alphaproteobacteria; order Sphingomonadales; family Sphingomonadaceae; genus Sphingomonas. Next base: position 6,621 of record JBEVLV010000017.1, read on the forward strand.
CCTCGACAGGCTCGAAGGCCTGCTCGCCAATGCCCGGATGCTGGAGGAGGGCCGATGACCCACGCCACGCCATTCCTGATGTTCGAAGGCCGCGCCGAGGAAGCGCTGACCTTCTACGCCGAGACCATCGCCGACAGCCGGATCGTCTCGATCGAACGCTGGGCCGCCGGCAGCCCCGGCAAGGAGGGCACGGTGCTGCGCGCCCATGCCGTGATCGCCGGACAGCCGGTGATGGCGCATGACAGCTATCTCAGCCACGGCTTCACCTTCACGCCCTCGATCTCCTTCTATGTCGAATGCGCCGACGAGACCGAGATCGAGCGGCTCGCTGCGGCGCTCTCCGAAGGCGGGGCCGAGCTGATGCCGCTGGGCAGCTATGGCTGGAGCCGACGCTTCGGCTGGTTCAGCGATCGCTTCGGTGTCTCGTGGCAGCTCAATCTCCAATGAGCGGGCCGGTCGTCCTCACCGTCCATCGCGATTTCGCCGATCCGCCCGAGCGGGTCTTCGACGCCTGGCTCGATCCGAAACAGGCGGCGCACTTCCTGTTCGCCACGCCCGATGGCGAGATGCTGACCTGCGAGATCGACCCCCGCGTCGGCGGGCGCGGGCTGGTCGTCGAGCGGCGGCCTTCGGGCGATGCGCGCCACCGCCTGCAGTTCGAGACGATCGACCGGCCGCACCGCCTCGTCTTCCTCTTTGCCGCCGATCCGGCGCCGGAGGGCGAGTGGACCCGCGTCGCGATCCACATCGCCGCCACGCCCGGCGGCTGCACGCTCACCCTCACTCACGAAATGGACCCGCAATGGGCCGCCTATGAGGAACAGACCCGCAAGGGCTGGACGATGATCCTCGAAAGCCTCGCCCGAACCCTGGAGAATGGAAATGGCTGACACCCTGACCGCCGATACGATCACCCCCCAGATGCTGCGCTTCGAGCGCGATCTCGCCGCGCCGATCGAGACCGTCTGGCAATATCTGGTCGATCCCGAGCTGCGCGCCCGCTGGTTCATGGGCGGCCCGACCGATCCGCGCGAAGGCGGCAAGCTCGGCATGATCTTCGCGCACCGGAATCTGTCCGACGGCGACGTGCCGAACCCCGAGCGCTATGCGAAAAACGAGGGTAAGGCCTGGTCGGAGACGATCACCCGGATCGATCCGCCGCATCTGCTCGCCTTCACCTGGGACAATGGTGATGCCGGCGAGGTGACGATCGAACTGGTCGAGGCGGGCGCCGGTCGCACCCGGCTGACGCTCACCCACGCCCGGCTGCGCGGCGCGCAGGACGCGCGCAACTTCGGCGGCGGCTGGGGCGCGCATCTGGATGTGCTCCAGAAACGCCTCGCCGGCGAGCCCGTGGCCAATTTCTGGGATCTGCACGCGGTGGCCGAAGCGCGTGCCGCCAGCGCGGTTGGTCTCGACTAAGGG
>JBEVLV010000018.1:0-6606 GCA_040508955.1 Sphingomonas sp.
GATAGGCGGGCGACAGCGGTACGTCGGACAGCTCGATCGTCACCACCAGCCCGCTCGCGGCGGCCATGCGCCCGGCATCGATCAGCAGGCCGTCCGATACGTCCATCATCGCATGGACCAGCGGCGCCAGCGCCCGGCCTTCGGCGAGCCGCGGCGTCGGCCGGCGATAGCGCGCGAGCAGCTCCGGCGACCCGCCGCCGCTGTGGGCCACCGCCAGTCCCGCGCCGCCGTCGCCGATCGCGCCGGTGACGTAGAGCCGGTCGCCCGCCCGTGCGCCGCCGCGCGCCGGAGCGGAGGCGCTGGTGCCGATCGCGGTCAGCGACAAGGTACGCGGTGCGCCCTTGGCGAGCTTGACCGTGTCGCCGCCGAGAAGGGGACACTCGAACGCGGCCAGCGCCGCACCGAGCCCCTTTAGAAACGCCGCGTCCCAGCCATCGTCGCCCGCGAGCGGATAGCCGAGCAGCACGCCCAGCGGTGTCGCGCCTTTGGCGGCAAGGTCGGACAGGTTCACCGCGAGCAGCTTCCACGCCACGTCCTGCGGCGGATCGTCGGGAAGGTAATGCACGCCCTCGGCGAGCATGTCGTGGGTCAGCACCAGTTCGCCCAGCACCGCCGCATCGTCCATCAGCCCGCGGGCCGCGGGATCGAGCGGCAGCGTGCGCAGCGCGGCGATGAACTCGGCTTCGTTCAGCTCCGCGCCTCCTTGGCGACGGCATCGAGGATGCCGTTGACGAAGCCCTTTTCGCGGCGGTCGTAGAAGGCGTCGGTCACGTCGAGATATTCGCTGATCACCGCGCCCACCGGCACGTCGTTGCGCGCGAGCAGCTCATATGTCCCTGCACGCAGGATCTGGCGCATCGGCTTGTCGAGCCGCTCCATCGACCAGTCGGCCGAGAGCTTCGAGGCGAGCAGCGCGTCGATCTCGTCGCGGCGCGCATCGACGCCCTTCACGATATCGTCGAAGAAGGCGACATCGGCATCGGCATATTCGACCTCCTCGATCGTCGCGCCCAGCCGGTGCTGGTGGAATTCGTGGAGCAGCGAGGGGATCGCGGTGCCCTCCATCTCCTGCTGGTACAGCGCCTGGACGGCGGCGAGGCGCGCGGCGGCGCGGGCCTTGGAACGATTGCGGGCTTGGGGACTGGCCATGATCTGTCTTCTTATCGATTGAGCCGGATTGCGACCGACTTTGCGTGTGCGGGAAGCCCTTCCGCCTCGGCCAGCGCGACGGCGGCGGGGCCGATCGCGGCGAGGCCAGCCTGGTCGAGCGAGAGGAAGCTGGTGCGCTTCATGAAATCCAAGACCGAAAGCCCGGAGGCGAAGCGCGCCCGGCGGCCGGTGGGGAGGACGTGGTTCGGCCCGGCGACATAGTCGCCCACCGCCTCGGGTGTGTACCGCCCGATGAACACCGATCCAGCATGGCGGACCTGCTCGAACAGCGCTTCGGCGGTGTCGCAGGCGAGCTCGAGATGTTCGGGCGCAAGCCGGTCGACCAGGGGCACCGCGTCGTTCAGGTCGGCGACCAGGATGATCGCGCCGTTCGCGTCCCAGCTCGCGCGCGCCGTCTCGGCGGTGGCGAGTTCCGCGATCTGGCGGTCGACCGCCTGCGCCACGGCATCGGCAAAGGCCGCATCGTCGGTGAACAGGATCGACTGGCTGGTCGGATCGTGCTCGGCCTGGCTGAGCAGGTCCGCGGCGATCCATTCGGGATCGTTCTTCGCGTCCGCCACCACGACGATCTCGGACGGCCCCGCGACCATGTCAATGCCGACCACGCCGTAGAGCTGGCGCTTGGCCTCGGCGACCCAGGCGTTGCCCGGGCCGGTGACGACGTCGACCGGTGCGATGCGATCGGTGCCATAGGCGAGCGCGGCGACGGCCTGCGCCCCGCCGACCCGCCAGATCTCGTCCACCCCGGCAAGGTGCGCGGCGGCCAGCACCAGCGGATTGACCTGGCCGTTCGGCGTCGGCGTGACCATCACGAGCCGACCCACGCCCGCAGCGCGCGCGGGCAGGGCGTTCATCAGCACCGAGCTGGGATAGGCCGCGCGGCCGCCGGGCACATAGACTCCGGCCGAATCCACCGGCTTCCAGCGCGCGCCCAGGCGGATGCCCTGCGTGTCGATCTCGTCGGTGTCGGCGGGACGCTGCTTGGCGTGATAGGTCGCGATCCGCTCGGCGGCGAGCTCGAGCGCGTCGCGCAGCTCGGGACTCAGCCCTTCCCAGGCCGCCAGGCAATCGGCGCGGTCGATCTTCCAGCCGGTCTGGTCGAGATCGTGCTTGTCGAACAGCCGGGTAAGATCCTTGACCGCCGCATCGCCCTCGTCGCGCACGCGCTGGATGATGTGCGTCACGTTGCGCGCGACATCGTCGTCGGCTTCGCGGCGGGCGTTGACCAACGCGGTGAAGGCGTCGGCGAAGGTCGCGTCGGAGGCGTCGAGCCGGATCATGCCACCAGCTTCCGGAAGGCGTCGACCAGCGGCACGACCTGGCCCGCCCGCGTCTTGAACGCGGCGCGGTTGACGATCAGCCGCGAGGTGACCTGGGCGATCACCTCGACCTCGACCAGGCCGTTCTCCTTCAGCGTCTTGCCCGAGGAGACGAGGTCGACGATCCGCGGCGCCAGGCCCAGCACCGGCGCCAGCTCCATCGCGCCGTTCAGCTTGACGCACTCGGCCTGCACCCCGCGCGCCTCGAAATGGGCGCGGGTGATGTGCGGATATTTGGTCGCGACGCGGACATGGCTCCAGCCGCGCGGATCGTCGTGCGCGGCCATGTCCAGGGGCTCGGCGACCGAGATGCGGCAATGGCCGATGCCGAGATCGACCGGGGCGTAGAGCTCCGAATAGGCGAACTCGGCGAGCACGTCCGAACCGACGATGCCGAGCTGCGCGGCGCCGTGCGCAACGAAGGTGGCGACGTCGAACGCGCGCACCCGGATCAGATCGATCGACGGGCTATTCGTTTTGAAGCGCAGCGCGCGCGAATCCGGGTCTGAAAACGCGGGTTCGGGGACGATGCCGACGCCCGCCAGCAGCGGTAGCGCCTCGTCGAGGATCCGGCCTTTCGGCACGGCAAGGATCAGCGGTTCCTGCATGAGTGGCGGGGCTTTACTTGGGGGTGCCCTCGGGCGCAACAGACGCCTCGCGGGAGATTGGGCGCAGGAGGTGGAATGGCAGGCGAGCAGGCGAACCGCGAAAGCTTCGACATCCAGGCCGGCTATTGTGCCGCGATGCAGGCGCCGATCACTGCGCGCGTCTCCACGATCCTCGGCAAGACGATGCGCCGCGACAGTGCAACCGGCCGCCGCGTGCTCGACTGGCCGGGCGAGCCCGTCGCCGATGCGCTGGTGCTGCGGCTGATCGGCGGGCTCCACGCGCTGCACCGGCGCGGGGTGCCCGAGCTGGCACCGGTGTTCACCGGCGCGGTGACCGATCCGGACGCGGTCGCGGCGATCCTCCATCGGGTGTTCGTCGCGCACGACGTCGAACTGCTCCCTTGGCTCGACGGCCCGCCCCAGACCAACGAGGCGGGACGCTCGGCCGGGCTGATGACCGGCATCCTCCATCTCGCCCAGCGCTATGGCCCGAAATTCGAGGTGCTCGAGATCGGATCGAGCGCCGGCCTCAACCTGCTGATCGGCCGCTACCGCTTCGATCTGGGCGGCGTCCGCACGGGCCCTGCCGACTCGCCCGTGGCGATCCAGCCCGAATGGCGCGGCCCGCCGCCGCCGGACGCGCCGGTCGAGATCCTCTCGGCGCGGGGCGTCGACATCCAGCCGCTCGACCTGTCGGGCACGCGCGATGCCGAGCGGCTCCAGGCCTATTGCTGGGTCGAGAATGTCGAGCGCCAGGCGCGGCTGGAAAAGACCATCGCGATGGTCCGCGCCGAGGGGGTCGACCTGGTCCGGGGCGACGCCGCCGACTGGGTCGAGGCGCGCCTCGCCGAGCCGCAGGCGGAGGGCGTCACCCGCGTGCTGATGCATTCGGTGGTCTGGCAATATCTGCCCGATGCCACGCAGCACCGGATCGCCGATGCGATGCAGGCGGCGGGCGAACGTGCCACGCCCGAACGGCCGCTCGGCTGGGTGATGATGGAGCCCAATCGCGATCTCCACCGCCACGAGGTGCGCGTCCGCGGCTGGCCGGGCGACACGCCGATGCAGCTGGTCGCGCTCACCCATGCCCATGGCGCCTGGGTCGAGGCGCTCGCGCCGCCCTACGAAACGCGACCCTATGTGATGCGAGCCTATTGATGCCCTATTCGACCAACAGCCGCGACACGCTGATCACCGTTTCCTCGGATTGTCCGGTAGCGGTGGGCACGGTGCCCGAGAAACAAGGCACCGTCGCCGCGGTGGAGCACGCCCTGCTCGCCGAGCCCTATTTGATGACGAGCGACGACCTGCTCCATGCGACGCATCGCGCGCGGGGCGGGGAGAAGAGCCGCGAAGATTTCTTCGCCAGGCCCCAGGCCTGCCTGCGCGCCTCGCCGCTGGTCAAGCAGTTCGGCTGGGGCGTGCATCATGACGGCGAGGGGCGCATCGCGCTGCTCGGGATCGAGAGCGCCGAGTATCGCCGCCTGCTCGACGATCCGTCGGTCAGGAAGGCGCCCGGCATGCGCAGGAGCCGCTAGGATTCGCGCGGACTTTCACGACATTTTCCCGGACTCCGCTCAACGCACTTGCAGAGCGCCGATCGGCGATTACAGTCGTCACGATTCAACAATAATGCCGGCCGAACGACGCGCAGGACGCTTCTCAGCGACCTGTCGGAAAGGGGAGATATATCATGCACATAGTTGATAGATGCTTTTTCGTGCCCTTCAATCGCGCGGACGCGCCGGACTTCGTCGCCGAAGCTGCGGAAGCGACCGCCAAGGGCGAGTCGGGCGATGCGCATCGCGCGCGCAAATTCTCGGTCATCTGCGCGGACGATGGCGGCACGCCGCTGAAGAAGATGGGCATGGGGCTCACGACCCGCATCGAGATCGTCGGGCACGGCAAGGCGGGCTCGCCCTATGTCAGCAACACCGGCGGCAATGGCATCCGCAAGAAGTACATGCCCTTCAGCGACATCTGCGATCTGATGATCGAGATGGGCCTGCAGAAGCGCTATACCGGCGCGATCTCCTGCGGCGTCTGCTCCAGCGGCATCAGCTCGGGCAAGAACCCGTCCTTTGCGGATCTCGTGTCACGCTATCTGAACCACAAGGGTTATCTGATGCTGCACACGATCGGCTATATGGGCGCGATGAACACCGTCCATGAGCGCATCGGCGGCAAGAGCAAATATGAGCATCGCCCGGTGGACGTGCAGACGAAGAACGGCGTGGAGACGATGAAGACGTCGGATTGGGCGGCGTGGAAGCATTATAGCGGGATCTGGAGCGTGCCGAGCCACCTCAAGAACCTGCCCGTCGCCTGGGACACGCGCCCCAACGTCTGAGTCGTTGAAGTCCAAGAGCAGGCGGTGCGCCTGCTTCTTGCGATGTGGGATTTGACCTGATTTGTTCGGCGGCCGGGCAATGCTCGGCCGCTCTTTGATATTGTCGGCCCGGCGCAAGAAAATTGCGAGATTGCGCGCCTTCTCGTCAAAACAGTCAATTTAGCCGACGCGGCGTCTCGCCTTAGCCGCCCCGCGCGCCCAGCCATTCGCGGATCGCCGCGGTCACCGGTTCGGGCTTTTCCCAGGGCACGAAATGCCCGCCCTCCTCGACGCGGACGATCGTCAGGTCGGGCACCAGCGCATCGAGCCCGTCGAGCTGGACCGGCAGCAGCGCCTTGTCCTTCATCCCCCAGATCACGAGCGTCGGCTGCAAGATCGGCGGGAAGGGCGCGTCGAGCCAGGCGGGGCGCTCGGGCGTTTCGCCGGGGGCTGGGACGACGATGCTGCTCGCGCGATACCAGTTGAGCATCGCGGTCATTGCGCCGTGCTGGCTCCATTCGTCGAGATAGGCGGCCTCGTCGGGCCCGGCGATGCCGCCGACCAGATGATGCGCGAAGGTCGAGGCGAGGAAGCGCTCCAGCCCCGCGCCGATCAGCCCCTTGTCGAGGTTGGTGTCGCGGAAGCGGGTGACGTACTGGCTCGCCTTGCGCTGCGCGGGATCGTCGAACAGCGAGCGCTGGAAGACGAGCGGATGCGGCGCGTTGACGATGATCAGCCGCGCGATCCGCTGCGGGTTCTGCAGCGCCGCCATCCAGGCGATCGCGCCGCCCCAGTCATGGCCGACCAGGGTGAAATTGCCGATGCCGAGATGGTCAGCCAGCGCGATGAGGTCGGCGACCGGCTTGGCGGACGCGTAATTCTCGACTCCCTCGGGCTTGGACGAGCGCGCGAAGCCGCGCTGGTCGGGCGCGACGACATAATGGTCGCGCGCGAACTCGGCGATCTGGTGGCGCCAGGTGCGGTGCGATTCGGGGAAGCCGTGGAGGAAGAACAGCGGCGGATTGGCGGGATCGCCGGCAATGGCGACGTCGAGCTCGACACCGGTGGGCAGGGCGATGCGCGTCAGTTGATCGGTCATCCGTCCAGCATGATCCGAACCGCGCAAGGTGTCGACTCGCCCGCGCCGATGTGGAATCGATCGCACAAGGGGGCGCCATGA
>JBEVLV010000019.1:0-25442 GCA_040508955.1 Sphingomonas sp.
TATTCATGCTTCAGCGCGCCGGCGAGCACGGTCTCGCTGACGTTGGAGAGCTTGTCCCACATCGTGCGGCCCGAAGGACCGCGGATGTCTTCCATGATCTCCTTCACCTTGTCGTTCGGCAGGATGCCGACGAGCAGGCGTTCGGTGGTCTCGTAGCTGCCGTGCAGGTTCGCCATGCTAGCGACCTCGTTGGTGAACTGGACGAGCAGATGCTCGACCACACCGGCCGGCAGGCGACCAAGGCCCGCGATGGTGGAGGAGAGTTCCTTGATCTCGTCGGTCGAGAGCTGTTCCCAGATCGGCGCTCCGTGATCCTTGCCCAGGGCAAGCATCAAGGCGGCTGCGCGCTGCGAGCCGGAATAACGCTTCAGTTCGGGCGGTTCTGCAATCGGCGCCATCAAGCTCATTCGGATTCCCTGCCGAAAAATGGACGTGCGCCCACACGGGAGAGCGCAACTTCCTCTATTATAGGATCAGGATTGAGTGGCGGGGATCGCACGGTGGTTAATTTATCCGGTAGTCTGATAGGGTTGAGCGTCCTCACCGGCGATGCCAGCACGTTCACGTCGTTCGCGCCCGTCACCTATGAGAGCAAGGCGGTCCGCACCGCCAAGGCGCAGTTCACGCTCGATCCTACGACGCCGCCCTGGAAGGACGGCTCGACGCCGCCGCCGCTTTCGACCCAGGTGTCGCAGGTCACGGCGATGAAGACGATCATCGACAAGGCCGGGCTGACCGACGACACGCTGACCGACGACGTGCAGACCGCGTTCACGGTCTACAAGGCGCTCGACCGGCTGCGCGCGCTCGCCGAAGCGGCGACCTCGGATACGGCGTCTGCCGCGCAGCGCGCTTCGCTCGAGAAGACCTTTGCCAAGGGACTGGCCGATATCCAGGCCTACCTGCCCAGCGCGCCCTCGGACAAGCTCACGCTTGCCTTCGCGCAGCCCACCACCATCGCCAAGAGCGTGTCGGTCCCGGCCGGCTTGCTCTACGAGGTGCAGGGCGACGGGCTGGTCACGAACCGCGCCGATCCGATTCCCGGATTGACGGGCCAGGAGCAATTCTCCGTCACGCTGTCGCGGCCGGGAATTAGCGACAAGGTCACGGTCGATCTGTCGCAGGGGCCGCAGCCGCCGACGATCGATTCGGTCACCAGCGCGCTGAATTCCGCCATCTCCGCCATGCCGTCCCTCAACACCGACGGCACGCCGCGCCTCGATGCGAGCGGCAAGGTCATACCGAAATGGTCGGTACGCTTCGTGCCCGAGAAGGGCGACGACAATAAATGGGCGATGAAGCTCGATTCCCCCTCGGGCATGGAGCAGGTCACGCTCGACCAGATCGGCGCGAAGGACGCTCTGGTCGTGGCCACCGGACAGACCCCGCTGGACGCGCCGACTTCGACCCAGGTCTTCCGTTTCGACGATCCCGCGGGCGATTCGACGCGCACGGCGATGGGCACCATCTCTGCACTGGACCGCGATGCGACCGCCAAGGCGGTGCTGGCCGGCAAGACGACGACGACGACGACGGTCAAGGTCGGCTATGACGGCACCAAGACCACCGAGAAGACCACCACCAGCAATGTCTATGCGAACACCGACGCCGCTGCCGTAGCGACCGACGCGCAGGGCAACAGCTATGTCGTCGGCACGACCAAGGGCGATCTTGGTGCCAATCTCTCGGACGGCGACGACAATCTCTTCCTGACCAAGCTCGACGGTGACGGCAATGTCATCTGGCAGCGCAGCCTGGGCGCCAGCGGATCGTCGAGCGGCGCGGCCGTAAGCATCGGCGCGGACGGCAGCATCGTCGTTGCGGGCACGGTCAACGGCAGTTTCAACGGCGCGACGTCGGACGGCGACATGGTCGTCGCCAAATATGCCACGAATGGTGACGAGAAATATTCGACCGTCATCCGCTCGACCGGCGCAGATACCGCAAAGGCGGTCGCGATCGGCGCGGATGGATCGGTATTCGTCGGCGGCAAGGCCTCCGGCGCGGGCGGCGGCGATGCCTTCATCACGCGGGTCGACGCGACCGGCAAGATCGCCGAACGACGTATCATCGCAGACACCGGAAGCGAGTCGGTCAACGGTCTCGCGGTGGACGGCGACGGCAACGTGCTCGCGCTCATGTCGCAGAACGGCGTTGCCGAGGTGCGCAAGCTCCAGGCGAATTCGCTCACGACCGAACTGGGCAGCATCAGCCTGGGCACCGCCGACGCGCGCGTGATCGCCGTTGCGGCCGACGGCACGATCGCAGTCGGCGGGGCTGCCAGCAGTGCGCTGAACGGCGCTCAGGTCAACGCGATGAGCGGCGACCGCGACGGCTTCGTCACGCGGATCGACGCAGGCCTGGGCGGCGCCAGCACCACCTATCTCGGCTCGACCGCCGACGACCAGGTCGACAGCATCGCCTTCATGGGCAACGATCTCTACGCTGGCGGCCGCACCACCGGCGATTTCGGCGCGCCGCGCCGCGGGCCGACCGACGGCTTCGTCTCGCGGATCGACGCCGCGACCGGCACGGTGCAGAGCACCAACCAGTTCGGCCAGTCGCTGCTGCGCACCGAGCCGGTGCGCATCTCCGCCAATGTGGGCGGTGCGAGCGCGGTCTCGGCGCTGGGTTTCGGCCGGGGCACGATCAATCCCGAGCCCTCGGCCAATCTGACCACGCAGACCGCGCTGCGTCCCGGCGACACGTTCTCGCTCAGGCTGGACGACGGCACCGTCCGCAAGATCACGATCGCCGCCGACGACACCATGAAGTCGCTGGGGGACCGCATCCGCGGCATCACCGGGTCCGCAGCGACCGTCACCACGCCAACGGTCGACGGGCAGCAGAAGCTCTCGATTACGATGAAGCCCGGGCACGACCTGCAGCTGATCTCCGGTCCCGCCGGTACCGACGCGCTCGCCAAGCTCGGCCTCGATCCGCAGCGGATCGCCGCCGACGCGCCGCTTCCGGATTCGGCACCCAAGGTTCGCCCTGGTGGCACCTATGGCCTGGGGTTGAGCGAAGCGCTCGACATCTCGTCGCTGGACAATGCCAAGGTCGCACTCGGCAAGATCAAGGACGCGATCTCGATGAGCCAGACGGCCTATCGCTCGCTCTATTGGGACGACACCAAGGCGCAGATGGTCGACGGGGTGAAGAACACCGCGACCGGCACGCAATCGACCGCGATCGAACAGGCGCAGCTCGCCAATTATACGGCGGCGCTGAATCGCCTCATGAGCGCTCCCACCGGCATTATCGGACTCTGATCATGAGCAACGTTCCTCCTCTCCTCGCCGGCATCCAGACGCGGATGCGCAACCTGTCCGATCGCCAGAACGTGATCGCGCAGAATATCGCGAACAGCGAGACGCCCGGCTACAAGGCCCGCGACGTATCCGAGCCGAGCTTCGCCGGCATGGTGGGCCGCGGCGGCATCTCGGTGGCCCGGCCGCAGGTGCAGCTGACCGATGCGATGAAGGGACTGGGCGCGATCCAGCCGATCAGCGCCGGCGTGGTGTTCGACAAGGACATCAGCGAGACCAAGCCCGACGGCAACAATGTGACGCTCGAAGACCAGCTGCTCAAGATGGGCGCGGTCCAGGCCGATTTCGCGGCGATGACCAACCTGTATCGCAAGCAGATGTCGATGATGAAGACCGCGCTGGGCCGCGGCGGCAACTAAGATCGCGGATCCGGGCGACGCGCCTCAGAGCAGGTAGACGACGACGTAGCGTCCGACGAGCGCGATCATCACCAGCTTGGACCAGCGCGCGCCCCGCACGACCATCGCGGCGATCATGAGCGCCGCGAGGATGACGGTCAGCGCGAGCCCGAGAGGACGTGCCAGCAGGACCGCGAGCTGGGGCACGCTCAGATACCAGCCCAGCTGGCAGGCCAGCAGCACCAGCATGACGCCGATGACGATCCGTCGCACCCGGAAGAAGTGCGCGTCGAAATCGGCCTGATCGCGCGCCGCGCGCGGGAAGACGAGCGATGCCGCCAGATAATAGGCGCCGGCGAAGAGCATCGCCGCCATGAGCGTCCGTCCGGAAACGGTGACGATGTTGCGGGTCAGCCACGCCGCCTGCCAGAACGAGAGCAGGTCGAGGAGCACGAAGGTGCCCAGAAGCGGCGTCAGCCAGCCGATCCGCACCGTGGAGCCCGGGTTGAGCCGCGCCTGGATCGCGCGCGCCAGGCCGGCCAGGATCTCGGCGAGCGACAGGCCCAGAAGCAGCCCGAACAGCGCAAAGATAAACTCGAAATCCGACATCCGCCCTATTCCCCAACCCGTTGGGCGTACCTGCAATAGCGGCGTGCCCGCTGGCAAGCGGTGGTGGGGAGGAAACGCACGGTCGAGCCGTTCGACGGCTACCCGCCGTTCTCTCACGGTCCTACGGAAAGGGGACGCCGAAAGCGGATCGATAGCAAGCGCCCCGCAGTCGCCCGTTCCCATCCGTTCGCGTGACATTGCCGAACGGGGCGAGCTGGCGTTAGGTGGACCGGCCAGCGTAACGGAATTGGCAGACGTATCGCTACAGCGATCCCGGCGACGGGTGCGGGTTCGATCCCCTGCCGCTGGCAAAGCTCTCTTGGCCGAAGGCCAATGCGGTCGTTCTGAAACCGCTCCGGTTGCGGGGGTCTGCTCGGTACTTTATCAGCGCCGGGTGCCGTCGCTGTTCACAAGATATCGCGCCTATCTGACGTCTGTAGCTTCGACGGAAGGCGTCAGCGCCTTCAATCGACTGAGCTTTCCCTGGATGCTGCCGATCCTTGCGGCGGTCCCTGCCTGCTACGCTCTTGATTTCGCAGGCGCCAATAATCTCTGGGTCGTCATACCGGCTGGTGTCGTCAGCGTGATGGGGATCATCTACGTCGGTTGCATCCTAATGCTCGAAGGGCCGATCGCGACCTACAAAAAGCACCGCTCGCAGCGCAGCAAGCGGGGCGGCAGCTAACTATCCAATAGTCGGTGTTTGGCGGTCGCGCGCGTCGCAACGATCGAGCGCCGTCGCAGCCTGGGCTCGACCCAGGCCGCGGCCCGCCGTCACAGCCGCGCGTTGACCGAGATCGGGGCAGGGGCGTCCATGCCGGAGATGCCGCCGCACGAGGCATAGGTCATGCTGCGGCTGCCGGTGAGGCGCTGGGCCTCGGCGGCGATCGCGGCCATCATCTCGGCCGAGAGCTCGATCTGGCGCGACAGGATCTTGGCGTTGATCTTCGATGCGTCGCGCAGGTGCCGACTGGCTTCCGCCAGCTGCTCGCGGGTCTCGTCGTCGATGCCGTCGAGCCAGTCGTCGGGATGCTCGCGCTTCATCCGCGCGACCTCCGCGTCGAGCTGGCCGGCAAGGCGCAGCTTGGCGTTGGCGATCTCGCTGAGCTCGGGCAGATAGGGGCTGCGGCTGAGCTTCTCGCTTTCCTCTTCCATCAGCGTGGCGAGGGATACCATGGCGTCGATGAGGTGCTCGGTCATTACTTTCCCTGCTGAAGCTTGATGATCTGATCCAGGACGGTCGGCGCCAGGCCGATGCCGCCGCGCTTGGCCATTTCGGTGCCGAGCTTTTCCGCGAGGATGCCGCGGAACATGTCTTCGCCCGCGCCGCCGTGGAAGTCGCCGTCCTGCTGGACGGTTTCCATCATCATCTGGGTCATCTGACCCAGGAAGACGGCCTCGAAATTCTGCGCGGTTTCCTTGTTCTTCGGATCGACCTTGGGCAGCGGCTTGGCGGCCGAGCCCGCCGTCACCGGCGAAACGGGAGGGATGTCTTGCATCACTGTACCTCGATATCGGCCTGGAGCGCGCCGGCGCTCTTCACGGCCTGGAGAATGGTGATCAGGTCGCGCGGCGAGACGCCGAGCGTGTTGAGCCCGCTGACCAGCGACTGGAGCGACGCGCCGTTGACTAGGGCAAGCGAGGCGCCATTGCCGTCATTGACCTGGACCTGGCTGCGGGGGACGACCTGGGTCGTGCCGTTCGAGAGCGGGCCGGGCTGCGAGACTTGCGGCGTCTCGGTGACGCTGATCGTCAGGCCGCCCTGGGCGATCGCGACCGGTGTGATCCGTACCTCGCTGTTCATCACCACGGTGCCCGAGGCCTCGTTGATGACGACGCGCGCCGGCTGGTCGACCTTGACCTCGAGCTCGCCGACCTGGGTGACGAGATCGATCGCGCCGCCCTTGAACGCGCCGGCGGGCGCGACCTCGACGGTGGAGGGGTCGAGCATCTGGGCGGTGCCGGGGAAATTCTTGTTGATCACGGCGGTGATACGGCTGGCGGTCGCGAAATCGGGGTTCTTGAGCGCGAGCTTGAGGCTGGTCGCGGAGCGCAGCGCATAGGGCACCTCGCGCTCGACGATCGCGCCGCCGGCGATCCGGGCGGAGGTGGTCACGCCGCGGCTGACGCTGGCGGCCTGGCCCTGGCCCTTGAAGCCGGAGACCGCGACATTGCCCTGCGCGACGGCATAGATCTCACCATCGAGCGCGCGCAGCGACGAGGCGATGAGCGTGCCGCCCTGCAGGCTGGTGGCATCGCCCAGCGCCGCCACCTGGACGTCCACCCGCGAGCCCGAGCGGGCGAACGGAGGCATGGTCGCGGTAATCGAGACGGCGGCGACATTCTGGGTGCGCATCTGCGTGCCGCGGATGTTGACGCCCATCCGCTCGAGCATCGACTGCATCGATTCCTCGGTGAACGGCGCGTTGCGGATACGGTCGCCGGTGCCGGCGAGGCCGACCACGAGACCATAGCCGACGAGCTGGTTCTCGCGCACGTTCTCGACATCGACGATGTCCTTGATCCGCGTCTGCGCGCCGGCGTGCGGTGCTGCAGCCAGGCTCAGGAGGAGGACCAGGACCGAAACGGTCAGACGCTGCATAAACCCTCGGTACAAGTGGAAAATTTCCGCTAAATCTCTTATAGGATAGTCAGGGCCATAAAGGTCCGTGAGGATCGTAATTCGTGCGTATCGAGAACCTTTCACCGATGTTGGCGCGCAGCCTCTTGGCTGCGCTGCCCAAGGTCGTGACGGGTTTCCCGAAGATCGGCGAAGAGCCCGGGGCGCAGCCCATGCCGCACATGACTGGGCCCAACGCGGTGCCGATGCCTTCGGTCCAGATGCTGGTCACGCTATCCGCTGCCGATCCCGGGATCGAACGCCGCCGCAAGCTCGCGCAGGACGCCGACCGCGGCATCGACGCGCTAGACCGGCTGCACAAGGAGCTGGTGGCCGGCGTCGTCAGCCCGCAGCGGCTCCAGGAAATCGTCGACTGGTCGCAGAGTTTCGAGACGCCGGACGATCCGGTGCTTGCGAGCCTGCTTGCGGATATCGACCTGCGCGTGCGCGTCGAACTGGCGAAGCACGACATCCTGGCCTGATGCGTTTGGCGCGGTGCGTACGCGCTATCCTCAGGCCAACACCCCGGACCTTCAGGCTAACACCCCGGCCGTCATCCCCGCGAAAGCGGGAACCCATCTCCTATGCCTTCCTCGTAAACGACAGCTATGGCCCGCTTGGCGGGCCCCGCTTTCGCGGAGACGACGATGGTGGGAGCGCGCCAGGCTCAGGCGGCGCGGCGGCCCTTGGCGATCTTGAGCACGTAGCTGATCACTTCCGCCACCGCGGCATAATGCTCGACCGGGATCGGATGATCGATCTCGGCGCTGGCGTAGAGTGCGCGGGCGAGGGGGCGGTTCTCGACCAGCGGGATATTATGCTCGGCCGCGATCTCGCGGATCTTGAGCGCAAGCCCGTCGACACCCTTCGCGACCACCACCGGCGCCGCCATGGCGCCATGGTCATATTGCAGCGCGACTGCGAAGTGCGTCGGGTTGGTGATGATCACGCTGGCCTTGGGCACGTTCTGCATCATCCGGCTGCGCGAGCGCTGCATCTGGAGCTGGCGGATCTTGCCCTTGATCTTGGGATCGCCCTCGCTCTGCTTGTATTCATCCTTCACTTCCTGAAGGCTCATCCGCATCCGCTTCATGAAGGCGCGGCGCTGCCAGACGAAGTCGAACAGCGCGAGTGCGCCGACGAGCATCGCGATCGGCCGCAGCATGGCATAGACGATGTCGCTCGCCGCGGCGCCCATGTCGGTCAGGTCGGCGCCGACCAGCCGGTCGATCGTCGCCGCGTGCGGCCAGGCGACCGCGGCGGCAATGCCGGCGACCAGGCAGAGCTTGGCGACGGTCTTCAGATATTCGACGATCGCGCGCTTGCCGAGCATCTTGCTTGCACCGCTGACCGGATTGAGCTTCGACCATTTGGGCGAAACGCGGCTCCACGAGATCATCGGCCTGCCCTGGAGAACGCCGCCCAGGATCGCGAAGCCGAAAAGGGCCGCGAGGATAGGGAACAGCGCCGAGCCGATCGCGCCGAGCAGTCCCGTGGTGAAGGCCTGGGCGCCGTCGGGCGTCATCCGGAAATCGTCTGCGCTGCCCCATAGCCGGACGAACAGCGCGATCATGCGCTGGACGGTATAGGTGCCGAGCCCGCCCATTACGACCACGGCCGCGACGAACATTGCGGCATGGCGCATCTCCGGCGCGGTCGGCACATCGCCCTTGGCGCGCGCGTCCTCTAGCTTCTTGTCTGTTGGTTCTTGTGTCTTGTCGTCCTGATCGCCGCCGCCCGCCATTTACCAGCCGCCCTGCATCGCATCGCCCATGGCGGTGGTGAAGACGGTGAGCATCGTGCCGATCGTGGTGGCAGCAAGCGCGAGGCCGAGCAGCAGGTTGAGCGGCTGGGCGATGAAGAACACCTGGATCGCCGGCGCGACGCGGGCGGCGAGGCCGAGCGCGACGTTGAAGACGATGCCGTAGACGAGGAGCGGCGCCGCGAGGCTGATGCCGAGCATCATCGAGCGGCTGACCGTTTCGACCGCGAGCTGGGCGAAATCGTGCATCGGCGGCAGGCCACCGATCGGGAAGGTCTGGTAGCTATGGACGATCGCGCCGATCCAGAGGTGATGGACCTGCATGCCCATGCACATCAGCGCGGCGGCAAGGCCGACGAACTTGGAAAGCATCGGCGCGCTGCCGCTCTGCGCGGGATCGAAGATCACCGCGGAGGAAAGGCCCGTCTGCGTGCTGACGATCGATCCCGCCATCGAGACCGAGAAGAACAGGATCTTGACGATCATCCCCATCGCGAGCCCGGTCATCAGCTCGGCGATCAGCACCGCGGGCAGCACCGCGCCGGCCTCGACCGCCGCCCGGGCGGGCGCGCCGATTATCCCGTAGAGCGCGGCGGACATCGCGAAGGAGATCATCAGCCGCGTGCGGCCGGGGATCGAATCCTCGCCGAACACCGGCAGCAGCATCAGCACGCTGCCGACCCGGGCGAAGATGATGAAGAAGGCGGATACCTGAAGCGTCAGGTCGGGGGGGATGTTCATCCGTGGATGATCAGGTCGCTGATCTTGCCCATGAAGCCGCTCAGCGCCTGGCCCATGGTCGGCAGCATCACCAGGAAGACCAGCCCCATCGCGACCAGCTTGGGCACGAAGGTGAGGGTGGCTTCCTGGATCTGCGTCAGTGCCTGGAGCAGGCCGATGACCGTGCCGACAATCAGTGCGGTCAGCAGCAAGGGGCCCACCACGGTGAGCACCAGCAGCAGCGCCGCCTGGGCAAGATCGATGACCTGGGAAGGAGTCATGGGTGCGCGTGCCGCTCAGATCTGCATGCGCATGATATCGGTATAGGCGCCGACGACGCGGTCGCGCACGGCGACCATCGTGTCGAGCGCGTTCTCGGCGGCGCCGATCGCGGTGACGACATCGATCAGATCGCCCTTGCCGGCAACCTGCTGCGCCGATGCCTTCTCGGCGGTGCGCATCTGATCGGCGGTACCGGTGACCATGTCCTCGACCATGTCGGCGAAGCCGCCGCCGGTCTTGCTGGTGGGCTTGGACAGCGCGCTGCCAAGGCCGGCGACCTTGCCATAGGCCGAGGTCGCGTCGAGTGCTCCGATGGACATTGCTTTGATCCCCTTATTTCAGCAGGTCGATGGTGCGCATCGTCAGGCTCTTGGCGGCCTCGATGGCGTTGAGATTGGCTTCGTAGCTGCGCTGCGCCGCCTTCATGTCGGCGCTCTCGACGAGGCCGTTGACGTTGGGCTTCAGCACGTAACCGTCCTTGTCCGCGGCCGGGTGGCCGGGCTGATAGACGCGGGTGAAGTCCGACTTGTCGGTTTCCACCGAGTTGACCTTGACCCCGGTCGCGCCGCTCGCGCGGTCGACCGCTGCCGAGAAGCTCGCGACGCGACGACGATAGGGCGTGCCGCCAGGCGTGTTCGCCACCGAATCCTGGTTTGCCAGGTTCTCGGCGATCACCCGCATGCGCAGCGACTGGGCGCGAAGCCCCGAGGCCGAGACGCCGAGCGATTCCTTCAAGTCCATCCGAATTGCCTTTCCGCGAGGGGCCGTGACGGCCGACACCCTCATTGTAGGCAATATTTGCCGCATCGAGCGCCGGGGGCGGAAAAAAGGTTCCTATAAGTCATCCTGAAAGGGAGACGCATGTCCGTACTCGAAGGCATTATGATTGATATGTCGATCGTGCTCGGCTCGGCCGAAGTGCCGATCCGGCAGATCCTGCAGATGAGCCGCGGCGCCATGATCCCGCTCGATTGCGGGCAGGACGATCCCAGCCTCGTCTATGTAAATGGCGAACTGGTCGCGAAGGGCCGCATCCTCGTCGATGGCGAGCTGATGTCGCTCGAAATCTCCGAACTCATCAAGAAGTCGCGCAACTAATGGATATTCTGTCGATGCTGCGCACCATCGGTGCGCTGGGGCTGGTCCTCGGCATGCTGGGCAGCGCGCTGTGGATCGTGCGCCGCTATGACGTGAAGCTGCCGGGCCGGATTTCGGGAAGCGGGCGCAAGCGTGTCGAGCTGGTCGAGCGGCTGATGGTCGACGGCAAGCGTTCGGTCGCGCTGATCCGCCGCGACGGCTGCGAGCATCTGATCCTGCTCGGGCCGGAAGGCCATGCGACGATCGAGACCGGCATCATCGCGCCGCCCGCGCCGGAACCGGTTGCCGATGCGGCGCCGGTGCCGACGATGGAGGCGGATTTCGCCGCGCTCAAGTCCAGCGTCAGCTCCAGCTTCGGCAAGCTGGTGGAAAAGGCGAACGTCGCCAAGCTGGTCGAGAAGGTCGAAAAGACGGTCGAGAAGACCAATGTCGGCAAGCTCGTCGAGATGCAGCGCCTGCGCACCCGCAAGCCGGTGACGGCGCAGCCTTCCAAGCGCACCCGCCGCCCGCGCGACACCGCGCGTTGGAACCGCGCGGCGGTTCGCGATGCGCTCAATGGGTAAGCTTCTGGCGGCTTCGGCTGCCCTGATCCTAGCGCCGATCGCGGCGCACGCGCAGGCGGCGCACGGGACGACCATCACTCTGGGGGGCGACGGAGCGATGTCCGCCCGTGCCATCCAGCTGGTGCTGATGCTGACCGTGCTCAGCCTGGCGCCGGGCCTGCTGATGACCGTCACCAGCTTCACCCGGATGGTGGTGGCGCTGTCGCTGCTGCGCACCGGCATCGGCGCACCCGGCGTGCCGCCCAACCCGGTGATCATCAGCCTGGCGCTGTTCCTGTCGTTCTTCGTGATGGCGCCGACCTTCGAGAAGGCGTGGAAGGACGGCGTCGACCCTTATACCGCAGGCAAGATCACCGAGACCCAGGCCTTCGAGCGGACCTCCGAGCCGTTCCGCAAGTTCATGCTCGGCCAGGTGCGCGACAGCGATCTCAAGCTGTTCGCCGATCTGGCGGGCAAGCAGATCCCGACTCGCGCCGAAACGCCGCTGGCCACGCTCGCGCCGGCTTTCATGATCTCCGAGCTGCGCCGCGCGTTCGAGATCGGCTTCCTCCTGCTGCTGCCGTTCCTGGTGATCGACCTGGCGGTGTCGGCCGTGCTGATGGCGATGGGCATGATGATGCTGCCGCCACCCACGATCGCCCTGCCGATGAAGATCATCTTCTTCGTGCTGGTCGACGGCTGGGCGCTGGTGGCGGGGTCGCTGGTCAAAAGCTTCGTCACCGGCTGAGACCGGACGCCAACCCGATAATCGGACTGAAGATCAACGCCCTGGCCCAGCCGGGGCGTTGATCTTTTGCGCGCAGCAAAAACCCCGGCGTTCCGGCCGGGGTTCTGCGAGTCCGACGATGCGGGAAGGATCAGGCGTTGGGTATATGGCCGAGCAAGGCGGCGAGCTCGTGATACGGAACCATGTCCATGAAGGCGAGGCCGACGGTCTGGTCCTTGGTCCAGCGCACGGTGCAGCGGCGCGGCTGCAGGCCGGAGATGGTCAGCGTCACCGAGCGATCGAGCGTGCGCTGCTCGCCGAGCAGGACGCGGGCGCCGCTCTGCGAGATATTCTCGACGGTTACCTCGAGCGGATGACCATCGTTGATCAGGCGGGCCGTCAGGTTGGCGGCGAAGCGCGGCGCGCGCGGGGCGACCTCGCGGGCCGCTGTGGCGCCACGGGCTACCGCCAGCACCTGGTCGACTTCGATCGGCTCGGCGAACTGGACGCCGGCTCGGCCGCTGCTGCTCCACGCGACCGTGCCCTGGAGGCGCTGGCCGCAGCGAAGCTCGACGGCGATCCAATTGCCATAGCCCAGGGGACGCTGGGTCTCGATCAGCATGCCGGTGGCGGAAAGGTTGCGGACGCGGCAGAGCTGCTCGCCGGTACCGTCGCAGAGGAGCTTGCCGACAAGCAGGGTCGTTACCGTGCGCGGGGCGCGCTGGGCCCAGGCGATTTCCTGGTCGACCGGTTCGGTCTTGGCGGCTTTCATCACTGATCTCCCTGGGAACCAGCGGGAGCGCGGCTCCTGGTTTGCATTATAGAATTACGGCGCGCGGAAGATTCCGCCTCCGTAATATTACGGAGGTGCATCACGCCGGCGTCGCCGAGGTTACGGCGACCTTGCGGACAAGCGGTGCGCCGAAAGCTTCCTGCGCGGCCTGCAGCACGATCTTGCGGAACACCTCCAGGTCGGGAAGCAGTCCGTCAGGCCCTGCGGCCATCGGCGTGCGGTAAGTGCGCATATTGACTGCATGGAGCAGCAACGGGAGGCGCGCGGTCACGAAATCTGCTTTGTCCGCAGCGATTTCGAGCTGAATGTCGAACTGCACATAACCAGCCAGGTGTCCATCGGTGAAGACGAGCGGTGCCAGAATCTTGCCGGTCGGCACGAAGCTGGTCTTCACCTCCTCGGCCGGCGCGGCGGCGCTGCCACCGCTCTCCGTTTCATGCTTCGGACCCAGCGCCAGCATCGTCGCGAACGCCGCGCCGCCACCCAGGCCGAGACCGGCGATGAGGACGATGAGCAGGAACAGGATCTTCTTCATGGGCTCTGCTCGCTCAAAATTTGAAGCTGGAGTCGCTGGGCAAGGCCGAGGCCTCGCCCTTCAGGATGATGCTGATGCGGCGGTTCTCGGGACGATCGGGCTGATCGGGATAGACCGGCTTGGTCGCGCCCATCGCGACGACTTCGGCGAAGCGATCGGGCGTCACGCCCGACGCGACCAGCGCGGAGCGGGCGGCCAGCGCGCGCTGGCCTGAGAGCAGCCAATTGGCATCGCTCTGGCTGCCGCCGGCGCTGTCGGTATGGCCCTCGATCGCGATCTGCGCGCCCGTGTTGCCGATCTTGCCGGCGACCTTCGCCAGCATCGCGCGGGCATAGGGATTGAGCTCGGCGGTGCCGGTGCGGAACATCGATTGTCCGTCGGTATCCATCAGCGTGATGCGCACGCCGGCGCGATCGGCCTGGATATCGACATTCTTCTTGCCCTGGCTCTGCGGCAGGGCGTCGAGCGCGACGCGCAGCTCGGTGGCGACGACGCGCATCGTCGCGGGCACGTCGGCGGTGCCGCCACGGGTGGCGCCGGGGCTCGCGGCGGGCATCGCCGGCGGTGCGGCGGGCGAGGCGGGGTCGTTCTCGGAACGGCGGGTCGCACCGCCGGCGCCGGGCGCGGAGGCGGAGATCGGCGTGGCCGGCGCACTGTCGGCGATGGTCGGCGAGAAATATTGCGCCAGGCCCTTCAGCCGCTGCTTGTCCGGATTGGAGATCAGCCAGAGCAGCATGAAGAAGGCCATCATCGCGGTCACGAAATCGGCATACGCGACCTTCCAGGCGCCGCCGTGATGACCGGCGGCGACCTTCTTGACCCGTTTGATGATGATCGGACGCGTGTTCCGGCCGCCACTAGCCATGTCAGTTTCCTCGCAGCGCCGCGCGGAGGCGGTCCTGGACCGCGCCCAGGCGGACATGGCCGATCGCGGTCAGCGAATCCTCGCCGCCGGCGATCCGCTCGAGCAGGTTCACGCACTCGTCGGCATGCTGGATCAGATAGTCGAACGCCTGGAGCTGCTCGAGATAGGAAGCGGCGAAATGCTCGTCGCACACCAGCACCTCGGCAAGCGCCTCCAGCTTGTCGCGCATCTCGCGGATCTCGCCCGCCATGACCGTGTGGAGCACGCCCGAAAACGGATCATAGCCCGGTATGGGCTGCGTGTCCTGATCATGCGAAGGAATCGGCAGGCACGACATCAGAAAAGCTCCAGCTCTCCGCCATGGACGGGCAGGGGGGTGGGTACAGGAGGACGCTCGGGCACGCGCTCGGCGACCTTGGTGCAGCGGCTGCGACCCTCGTGCGGCAGGAACTCGACCTTGCGGGCGGAAGTGCCGCCCAGGTCGCAATGCCCTATGGCGATGCCTTCATCATCCATGAAGCGCCGCGCGAAGGCGGCGTTCGAGGAGCCGATCGCGCCGAGCCCCGAGATGATGTTGGCGCCGCCATAGAGATGCGCCTGGAGCCGTGTGCGCACGGCGCCTTTGGCCATCATCCCGTTGATCAGCAATTCCATCGCATGCACGCCGTAGCGCGACATGTCGCTCGGCGAGACGCGGTGGTCCGCGCCGGGTTCGCCGAGCAGGAAGTGGTTCATGCCCCCGACCCGGGCGACCGGATCGTAGAGACAGGCCGCCACGCAGCTGCCAAGCAGCGTCGAGACGACGACATCAGGCTCCGCCACCACCGCATTCTCACCCTGGACGATGGAGACGCGGCGCATCAGCTGAGCTCGCCGAACACGCGCTCGATCTTCTCCTTCAGCGCCGCGGGCGCGAAGGGCTTCACGACATAGTTGTTGACGCCCAGCTGGGCCGCCTTCTGCACGATCTCCTTGTCGGCGGAACCGGTGAGCATGATGAAGACGGTCTTGCCGATGACGGCGTCGTTGCGCACGGCTTCCAGGAACTGGAGGCCGTCCATCTCGGGCATGTTGTAATCGGAGATGATCAGGTGGACCCGGTCGGTCTTGATCGCGGCCAGAGCCTCGATCGCGCCCGGCTTGTCGCGGACGTCCTTGAATCCCAGGTCCTGCAATGCGCGGCGGATCATCGCGCGCATGCTGGTCTGGTCATCGACAACCATCACCTTGATCGCTGCAGCAGCAGGCATCAGACGCTCCCAACCTTAACCGTTTCGCGGCATGCCTTGAGGATCGCCTCAGGCATGGCCGACAGCCCAACTTCCTTTTCCACCCCGCCCAGCTCTCCGGCTGCGCGCGGCATTCCCCAGACGACGCAGGTCTCGCGGCTCTGGCCCAGCGTGCGTGCGCCCGCCTGGCGCATCGCCAGCATTCCCTGCGCGCCATCCGCGCCCATGCCGGTCAGGATCGCCCCGACCGCCGCGGACCCGAGCGGCGCCACCGAGCGGAACAGCACATCGACCGATGGCCGATGGCCGCCAACCGGATCGCCCGGGCGCAGCTTGATGCGCCCGTCGATGCCACCGGAGAGCTCCATGTGCGTCTCGCCTCCAGGAGCAATATAGACGGTTCCCGGCATCACCTGGGCGCCATCCGTAGCTTCCACCACGGCGACACGGCATTCGGCATCGAGCCGCGCGGCGAAGCTGCGCGTGAAGCTGGCCGGCATGTGCTGCACGATCAGCACCGGCGGACAGTCCGCAGGCAGCGAGGGCAGGATCGAGAACAGCGCTTCGACGCCGCCGGTCGACGATCCGATCGCGATCAGCTTGCCTGCGCCGCCGCCGGCGACGCTGGGTTGCTGGGGCAGGCGCGTCGGCCCCGCGCGCGCCACCGAGCGTGCAGCGGTCTTGACCTTCTCGCAGAGGAGGGTGGCGTCGCGCTCGATATCTTCGGGCGTGCCGCTCGGCTTGGTAACATAGTCGACCGCGCCGAGGCGGAGCGCCTCGATCGTGACCTCGGCGCCGCGTGCCGTGAGGGTCGAGCACATCACCACGGGCATCGGGCGAAGCCGCATGATGCGCTCGAGGAAGGACAGGCCATCCATCCCGGGCATCTCGACGTCGAGCGTCAGGACATCGGGATTGAGCGTCTTGATCATGTCGCGCGCGACAAAGGGATCGGGCGCCATGCCGACGACTTCGATCTCGGGGTCGGCCCTGAGCATGCGGTTCAGCGTCGCGCGCATTGAGGCGCTGTCGTCGACGATGAGCGTACGGACGGGTTTCATCAGTGCGCCTCCGGCTTCTGATAGATGGTATGGCCGCAGGAGCGCATGCGCTGTGCGGCCGGGCCGATGAGACGCTCGGAATGGCCGATATAGAGGTGGCCGCCCGGCGCGAGCTGATGGACGAAACGCTCCTCCAGCTCTTCCTTCGCGGGATCGCCGAAATAGATCATCACGTTGCGGCAGAAGATCACGTCGTACGCAGCCTTGAGCGGCCAGGGCTCGAACAGGTTGAGCACCCGAGCGGTCACCAGTTCGCGCACCTCGTCAGCCATCACCATGCCGCCTGGCGCCGGACGCATCCAGGTGCTGCGATACGGCTGGGGAACGCCCTCGACCGTGCCGTCGGCGTAGAAGCCGCGCTTGACCGATTCCACTACGTGCGGCGCGATGTCGGTGGCGAGCAGGCGGACGTCCGCGTTGCGCAGCCAGGTCGCCGACGTGCGGTCGGGCCCCAGCAGGCACATCGCGATCGTATAGACCTCCTCGCCGGACGAGCAGCCCGCCGACCAGATGCGGATCGGCCCTTGCTTGCGCTGGAGCACCGGCAGCACGGTCGCGCGGAAATGATCGAAATGGTGCGGTTCACGAAAGAAATGCGTGTGGTTGGTGGTCAGCGCCACCACCATCGCGTTTCGCTCCTCGGCGTCGGCATGCACCAGCGCCACATAGTCGCTGAACCGGACCAGGCCATGCTCGCGCAGCCGGCGCGCCAAGCGCGACTGGACGAGCGTGGTCTTGGCCTCGCTCAGCTCGATGCGCGCGTCCTCGTGCATGATCTGGGCGATGGCGGCGAAATCGCGGGGCGTGAGCTCCGCATTGTGCGCCGTCATGCCCGTCGCGCCGCCGGCGAGCGCCGCGGCGGCGCCCCCGGCGGGGCTCACGCCGCGAGATCCAGATGCTTGGTGAGGCTCAGCGCATCGAGATCGAGCAGGAGCACCATCACGCCCTTTTCGTCGCGCGCGCCGTCCTTGGTGCGCGTGGCGATGCGGACGAGGCCGGCGATCACGCTCGCCTCGATCGTCTCGACTTCGGGAGCGGGCTGGATCTCGGCTTCGCCGATGCCGACGATGTCGTTGACTTCATCGACCAGGAAACCCGCCTGCTTGCCGGCGATGTTGACCACCAGGATGCACGAGCGCGCATGCAGCACGCTCGGCTCCCAGCCCAGGCGTTCGGCCAGGCCGACCACCGGGATCACGTTGCCGCGCAGGTTGGTCACGCCCTTGACGAAGCTCGGCACGTTGGGGAGCGGGGTGGGCTCGTCCCATTCGCGGATCTCGATCAGCGCGCTCATGTCGATGCCGAACGTCTGCTTGCCCAGCGAGAAGGTGACGATCTTGCGATCCGAGGCGGCGTCGGTGGTGGCGGTGCTCATGCTGCGAGTCCTTTGGGGGTGTAGCGGGAAGGCGAGGCGACAAGCGCCTCGATATCGAGGATGAGCGCGATCGAGCCGTCGCCCAGGATGGTGGCGCCGCCCAGGCCGCGGATCGGATGCAGGTTCTGGTCGAGGCTCTTGATCACGACTTCGCGGCGATCGTCGATCGTATCGACGACCAAGCCGACATTGCCGGCGGTCTCGCTCTCGACGATCACCACCAGCGAGTCCTCGATGGCGCGGTCGTCGTTGAGGCCGAAGATTTCGGTCGCGCGCTTCACCGGCACATATTGGCCGCGCATGTCGATCACCTCGGTATCGGGCGAGGTACGCTTGACCTGGCCCGGCTCGGGCTGGACCGTCTCGAGCACATGGCTGAGCGGCAGCACGAAGCGCTGACCGGCGAGCCGCACGATCATCCCGTCCAGGATGGCGAGCGTCAGCGGCAGGATCATCGTGAAGCTGGTGCCTTCGCCCGGGGTCGACTGGATTTCCACCCGGCCGCCCAGCGCCTCGACGTTCGAGCGCACCACGTCCATGCCGACGCCGCGGCCCGAGATGTTCGAGATCTTCTCCGCGGTGGAGAAGCCCGGCGCGCAGATCAACTGGTCGATCTCTTCGTTGGTGAGATGCGCGTCGGCGGCGATGATGCCCTTCTCGATGGCCTTTGCCTTGACGCGCTCGCGGTTGATGCCGCGGCCATCGTCCTGGACGCGGACGAAGATGCGCGCGCCCTTCTGCTCGGCGGAGAGCTTGATCGTGCCGGCGGGGTTCTTGCCGGCGGCGATGCGCTCCTCGGGGCTTTCCAGGCCGTGATCGGCGGCGTTGCGGATCATGTGGGTCAGCGGGTCGCCGATCTTCTCGATCACGCCCTTGTCGACTTCGGTGGTCTCACCATAGGTCTCGAGGTTGATCGTCTTGCCGGTCTCGACCGAGAGGTCGCGCAGCATGCGCGGCACGCGGCTGAAGGCCTGGCGGATCGGCTGCGCGCGCAGCGACATGACGTTGTCCTGGATCTGGCGCGTCAGGCGCGCCAGCTCCGGCAGCTCGACCCGCGTGCGATCGGCGGGCGACAGGCGGTCGGCCAGGATCGAGTTGCGGATGACGAGCTCACCGACCAGGTTGAGCAGGAGGTCCAGCTTGCCGAGATCCACGCGGATCGTCTGCGCGGCTGCGTCGCCCACCGGGCGCGGCGCGGTGGTGGCTGCAGCTTCGGCCACGGTGGGCGAAGCCGCGGTGATCGCCGCGACGACCTGCTGCATGTTGGCGGCGAGGTCCTCGATCTGGACGGCGACCGGCTCGAACGGAATCTCCTCCTCGATCGTCGCCATGACCGGCACGAATTCGGGCTCGGCCTCGAGCACCGGTGCGGCGGCCGGGGCTTCCGCGCGGGTGATCTCGATGATCGAATCCGGGGCTACGAAATCGAAGCAGTCGGCAATGTCCCCTTCGGAGACTTCGGCAGGCATGCTCAGCACCCAGGTGAGATAGGCGTCCTCGGGATCGAGATCGCGCAGCGACGGCACGGTCGAGACGTCGACCGATTCGATCGTAGCGCCGAGGCCCTCGAGCTCGCGGATTGTCAGCAGCGGTTCGCCGGCATTGGCGAGTGCCGCGCGCGACGGCTTGAAGCGGATCGTCCAGCCCCCGGCTGCTGCCGGTTCCTCAGCGGGTGCGTCGAAATCGTCGAGCGAGACCACGACCGGCTTGAAGCCGAACTCGTCCTCGTCGGCGATCACCGGTGCAGGAGCGGGAGTCTCCACCCCCGCCGGCGTTGCGGCAGGGGTAGAGTTCGCGGAACCGTCGGTATCGGGTACGCCCTTGTTGGTCAGCACGGCCTCGAGCGCGTCGAGCGCGGCCTGGTCGGCCGGGCGCGGAGCGAGACCTTTGGCGGTCGCGACATGGTCGGCGAGCACGTCGAACGCGCTCAGCATGACCTTGATCACGCCCGGAGTCGGCTCGATCTTGCCGCCGCGAACCTCGTCGAGGACGTTCTCGAACTTGTGGGCGAAGGCGGTCAGATCGGCATGGCCGAACGCGCCGGCGCCACCCTTGATCGAGTGGACCGCGCGGAACACGCCGGCGATCGTCTCTGCCGAGACGTCGCCCGCCTGCATGGCTGACAGGCCTTCCTCGGCCGTGGTCAGGCCTTCAGTGCATTCTTCGAAGAAGATCGCCTGGATTTCGTCGAGTTCTTCGCTCACGGGCACACCCGACGGATCGCCGCCCCCAGCTTGACGGCTTCGAAAGGCTTGGTGATCCAGCCGGTGGCGCCGGCCTCGCGGGCGCGGGCCTTCTTCTCGTCCGAGAATTCGGTCGACAGCACCAGGATCGGCGTACCCTTGAACGCGCCCTCGGCGCGCACCGCTTCGATCAGCTCGAAGCCGTCCATCTTGGGCATGTTGATGTCGGTGATCAGCAGGTCGGGCTTGACCTCGTGCATGCGCTCCAGGCCGTGCTGGCCGTCGTTCGCGCTCTCGATGCGATAGCCCTGCGCGGTCAGCGACGTCTTCAGGAGCATTCGCATGCTCGCCGAGTCATCGACGGTGAGGATGAGCTTGGTCACTGGACGTCTCCGGTTTCGATGCCGATCGCCGCTGCGAGCTGGCAGCGGGTCACGCGATCGGTGAAGGCAGGGCTGGGATCAAGGATGCGGAAGGCCTGGCCGGCGCTCTGCGCCTCGGCGCGCGCGGCGACGAGGAGCTGGAGTACCGCTTGGCCGACGCTCTCGACTTGCGACGCATCGACTTCGATCGCGTCGTCATGATCGGCGGCGAGGACGAGGCGGACGCGCAGATCCTCGGCGGTGACGGTCGTGCCGTGCGCGGGAAGGCGCAGCGAACGATCGTCGGTGCCGATTTCGGCGTCAGGCAGTGGCAGGGGTGAGTCCATTCTTCGCCTCGTCGAGTGCAGTTTCTAGTTGCTGGAAGGTCGGCGCGAAGGCCGACGGCGTCATGCGGCGCGCGATCTCGATCGCGACCTGAACCGGCTGGTTCTGCGCGTAGGCGACGATCGCGGTCTTGATGATGAAGAAGGGCTTGGAGTCCTCGTTGATCGTCTCGCTCAGCTTGGCGGCGAGCGGACCGACCACGCAGTAGGAGAGAAGGACGCCCAGGAAGGTGCCGACCAGCGCGCCGCCGATCATCGCGCCCAAGATCTCGGTCGGCTGGTCGATCGAGCCCATGGTCTTGATGACGCCGAGAACCGCGGCGACGATGCCGATGGCGGGAAGGCCGTCGGCCATGATCTGCAGCGCATGCTGCGGGCCGGCTTCCTCGTGGTGATGCTTCTCGATATCCGCTTCCATCGCGGATTCGAGCTGATGCGGGTCCTCGAAGTTGACCGTCATCATGCGCAGATAGTCGCACATGAACTCGATCAGGTGATGGTCGGCCAGCAGCCGCGGATAGGGCTTGAAGAGGTCGCTCTCCTCCGGCTTGTCGAGGTGCGGCTCCAGCGCGGTGGCGCCGCTCTTCTTGAAGGTGCTGAGCACGCCGAACAGCATGGTCAGCAGATCCTTGTAATCCTGAGATTTCCAGCGAGTGCCCTTGAAGGCGCGGACAATGCCCATGCCGGCCTTCTTGATCGTCGACATCGAATTGGCGACGATGAAGGCGCCGATCGACGCACCGGCGATCGCCATCATTTCATGCGGCAGCGCATGCGCGATAATCTCGAACTTGCCGCCCGAGATTATGAAGCTGCCGAAGACGCAGACCAGGATGATGATGAAACCGACGCCGTTCAGCATGGCGATACCTGAAGTCTTTCTCTGGTGTTTCCAGAATTATAGGAAGGTTTCACCGTCGCCGGTGCGTCCGACCGTATTTTGGTTAAGCGGCCTGGCGATCCTGCCACTCGATGACCGCGAGGTAGTTGCGGAGGCGATTGAGCTCGAGCGTGGCGATCAGCTGGTTGTTGTGCCAGGGCTGCACGATCTCGGCGACTTTGCCCGCCCAGGGAGCGGAAGCGTCGAACAGCACCCCCAAGCCAAATACCGCCGGCACGTTCGCATAGGCGAGCGGGCGCTCTTCGGTGCGTGCGCCGTCGATGAAGTCTTCGACCGCAGTCAGCACACCGTTGCGCGGACCGCCCTCGTGCAGCGCGACGGCGAACTGGCCGGCACCGCGGAAACCACGGCCCGGCAGGGTGCCCTTGTGACCCAGCGTGACGCCAGCGTCGAAGCTGTGCGGATGGCGCCATTCCGCGGGGATGCGATCGGGCGCATAGTAGAAGTCGCGCCGGCCACACGGCCAGCTGACGTCGTGAAGGAAGCAGAGCAGTGGCTTGCCGTCGCGCCGGGCGAGCTCGTCCGCGATGCGCAGTTCGTTGAAGACGGTGTAGTAATTATGGTCGCCGTCGATCACCCAGGCATCGATATTCGCCAAGTCCGGCATCGCTTCCAGACTGGGTGCCGCGATGTGACGGACCGCTGGCGTGCCATTGACCCAGTCGATGAACTCGCGCTTGGGTGCAGGATCGATGCTGGTAAGCGTGCCGCCGGTCACCTGCGCATAGGCCGCCAGCTGTTGCGAGGTACCACCAAATTCAGCCCCGACCTCGGCAATGTGGCGAACGTCGGCTGCGTGCAGCGCGCCCAGAATGATATCCGAGAATTCGGTCATCGAATGGATGAGGAGGTTGGTCACGAATTGGCTCCTATGGAATCTGTGAGTTGGGCGAGGGTCGGTGTCGGGACCGGCTCGCGTGCGGATATTGGGCGGAAGACCAGCGCGAGCATCATCGGCTCGTCGTGCTGGCGCTGTGGTGGCGGCACCATCATGAAGGCGGCCTCGTCCGCGCAACGGAAAAGGTGCGGCGCAACCTGTTCCATGCCCTCGAGTGACGGCAGCGCTTCGATCTCGTGCATGCCGGGGCGCTGCTTGTCGCTCAGAAAGTTCTTGACCGGCATGAAGATCGCGCTGTCGATCTGCAGCCAGTCGTACAGGCGGCCGAACTGGACGCCGATCGAGAAGCGGCAATCGCCGATCGGGATCGGGGCCAGATAATAGCCGTCGTGCGTAGGGGTAGCAGTGACATGGCCGTTCGAGACGTTGCGGCCATCGGCGACGATCAAGGGCAGTGAGATCGTGTTGTCGATGAAATCGGCATATTTCAGCGCCAACCCGAAGCGCTTTTGCGCGAGCAGCGCCAGCTTGAGCGACAGGCCCTCGCCATGCAGCTCGGCCGGCAGATACATGCGCTCCGAGCCCTTCATGTAGAACAGGCCGCGCTGGCGCAGGCCACGCTTGGCGATGACCCGATCGAACAGCGCGACCGTATCGTCGACGCCCAGGTTCACGTCATGCTCGAACTCGGCAAGCACGTCCAGTTCCTGCGGCATCGGCAGGTACATCAGGCGACCGAGCACCGCCACGGCGCCGCGGCGCCACGACGTCGCCTCGTCGGGCACGGCGTGGCGGACGAACACGTCGCGCTCTTCACGGATGAAGCGCAGGCAACCTTCCTGCACGCGGTCGCGGATCGCGCTCTGGCGCGATTTGATGCTGTTGCCGCGACGGATCGGCTTGCCCTCGGGGCTGTAGTCGACGACCGAGCCCTGGGCGGCGGTGCAGAGCTGCTCGAGCACGGCCACGTTGCTGCACAGCGATTCCAGCGTGAAGGCGTCGTAATGCTCGGGACCGATGAAGCCGCGCTTGTCCAGGCCGGTCAACGACTGTTCGCGCAGCAACAGGTAACGGCCCGCGACATGGACGTCGAACGCGCTCGAAAGCAGCTGATCCACTTCGTTCTGGACCGAACCGTTGTAGCCGAGATCGATCAGCATCAGCGTATCGCCCTTGGCCGGGTTCACGCTGGTGCGGATATGCGCGATCAACCGCTTGGCGAAGCCGGCCGCGCTCTTCGTGATCCGGCGCATCCGGGCAGGATTGCGGATCGCTTTCAGGAATCCGGCGGGCTCGGCACCGGGCGTCAGATCCTTCAGGATCGTTCCGACCTCGGCCTTTGGAAGCAGCAGCTGATTGCCCAGCGTGCGCAGGTTGCCGCCGAGCTCGAGCTCAAGATAGCGCTCGACCGCATCTTCGGTCGTGAGCGACGCGGCGGTGGCAGTGAAGCGGCTCATCTCGATGGCGTGGGCGACGGCATCGGCGCCGACCTGATGGGCCTGCATCGGGAGGAAGCCGTCGCGCATCAGGAAGAGATAATGGACCTTGCCGCCGCGGTGCGCCTCGATCGCCTTGGCTTCGGCCTGGAGCCAGCGTTCGAAGCCGCTCAGCACGGGGCCGAGGGTGGTAAAGCCGAAGCGCTCGGCGGGATCGGTGATCGACGGCTCGATCGCGGAGATCGGCGCGCGGTGCGGCTGGTGGGTCGTGGCGGTCAGCTGAGGCGTCGGGTCGAGCATCCCGCTCACCGCCGCCTCCAGGCGCAGGCGCTGCTCGGTGGTCTCCTCGAACTGCTTCAGGTGCAACGTTTTCACGCCGAACGGCGCGACGCCGGTAACGTCGGCGGCCTTGTTGTCGCCGATGTGAAGAATCTCGTGCGGGGCGACCCCCAGTTCCTTGAGCACCAGTTCGTAGAGGCCCTTGCTCTTCGAGCGGCCATAGACCGACGAGCAGAAGAAGCGATCGACGAGAGCGGCGACATCCTCGCCCGCCGCAGTCGCGATCAACTCGCGGAGCTGATCGGCGTTGAGATAGGTGTCGCTGACGATGATGACGCCCATGCCGCGGCGATGCGCTTCGCGCATCAGCTCCACGGTGGGGCGGAAGGCGAAGCAATGGGCCGCCTCGGCGTCGAGCTCGTTCCGAATGGCGGCGTCGCGCTGGGCGGCGGTGCCGTTGGGATACAGCGCCGTATAGATTTCCTCGATGCTGACTTCGCTCTGCCGGCGGCGCACGATCGCGGAAGAGCGTGCGCGATCCTCCGCCCAATGGCGCTGCGGCGCCGTCATGGCGGGCAACGCGGCGAACAGGTCGCTCGGCGCGTGCGTGTC
Source organism: Sphingomonas sp. (assembly GCA_040508955.1). GTDB lineage: Bacteria > Pseudomonadota > Alphaproteobacteria > Sphingomonadales > Sphingomonadaceae > Sphingomonas. The sequence goes on from JBEVLV010000019.1 coordinate 24,841, forward strand.
GCGCCACAGCAGCGTGTCGAAACAATCGAGCGAGAGCAGTTTCAGCGGCCCGCGGCCGTCGAGTGCAGACGGCATGGCTTGCGGAAGGATCGTGTCGGCCAATGCAGTTTCCCTGGAACGCGCCCGCATCGGTGGGACGCATGAATCTTATAGGATGATCGCAGCCCATCGCGGCGAAATCGTTCTAGAATGGAGGGCAAGCAAAGGAGCGAGAATGACTCTCACCGCCTATCAAGCGGCCCGCAGCCGGGCCGAAACTCCGCGCTCGGCCGAGCTTCGGCTGATGAGCGAAATCACCGGCGAGATGATCGCCGCCCAGGATGCCGGAATGAAGGGCGCGATGCTGATGCCCGCGCTTTATCGCAACCGGCAGATGTGGTCGGCCTTCGTCACCGATTGCGGCGCCAAGGGGAATGGGTTGCCCATCCCGCTGCGCGCGCAGATCGTGTCGCTCGGTCTGTGGGTGGATCGCTACACTAGCGATGTGGTCGCGGGACGCGATACCATCGCCGAGCTGATCTCGCTCAATCGCACGATCATGGACGGCCTGCGTTCCGAGCGCCTCGCCGCCTGATCGAGACCGAACCACTGCGCAGAAAGGG
>JBEVLV010000020.1:0-47844 GCA_040508955.1 Sphingomonas sp.
CGCCGTCCTCGGGGGACGGCGCCGCTTCTTTTTTAGCCGTTGAGGGGGAGCTTTCATTCCCCCTGGTACGGGCCTTCCTTGCGGCGGAACGCGCGCGAGACGAGCACGAACATCAGCGCGCCGGTGCCGATGCTGGTGCCCACCACGATCGCGAGGCCGTCGTGCAGCGCGGTCGGGCCGACCATGTTCTTGCTGACCAGCGCCACCACCGTCGCGCCGCTCGCCAGGCCGACCAGGCTGGTCCAGACGCCGGTGATCGCCTGCAGCTTGCCCGCCAGTCCCGGTGGCGCGATCATCGACAGCGCCGTGGACGAACCCACCGAATTGGCGGCGAAAAACAGCAGCTGGAGGCAATAGACCACGGCTGCGCTCTGGATCGATCCGATGAAGAGCTGCGAAAAGGCCGCGAGCGACGAGAAGCCTAGGCTGATCGCTGCAACCACCAAAGCCGAATCGCGCACCCCGCGCTTGCGGATCAAATCGACGATCGTCCCGACCGAGACCGCGCCGCAGATCGCGATCGCGATCTGGATGGGGCCCAGCGTCTTGCCGATCATCGGCAACGGAATGTCCCAGGTGCGATGGATCGCGGTCGCCGCCCATCCGGTCAGCCCGCCCTGCGCCAGCCCGAACAACGCCACTGCGATCCAGAACGGAATCATCAGCGGCAAATGCTGCCCGATGAAGCGGAAGGTTTCGCCAAAGCCAGGGGTCGGTGCGCCCGCGACGGTGCCGCGGCGCGCCGGTTCGCGCATCGTCAGGATCAGCAGCGCGATCGGAAAGCCGGCGAAGCCCAGGGTGACGAGCACCTGCTGCCAGGGGTGCAGCCCCGCCGCGAGCGGCAGATGCGAAAGACCGCCCTTCATCGCCAGCCCGAGCAGCGTCCCGCCGACGAACAGGGCAGTGCCGGTGCCGAGCAGGTGCGACGCGTTGAATGCCGCGAAGGCGCGGCCGCGCTGGCTGGGGACGAAGGCGTCGCGGATCAGCGAGAAGGCGATCGGGCTCACCACCGCCTCGGCGATGCCCAGCCCCATCCGGCCGACGAACATCTCCCAGAAGCTGTCGGCGAAGCCGCACAGGATCGTCATCGCCGACCAGACCACGACCGCGCCGGCGAGCAGCCGGCGGCGGTTGGTGACGTCGACCAGCGCGCCCATCGGCAGCGCGGCCAGGCAATAGACCGTGCTGAAGGCGAAGCCCATCAACAGGCTCATCTGCACGTCGCCGATGCCGAGATCCTTCTTGATCGGCTCGACCATGATCGACAGCAGCGACCGGTCGGCGAATGCCAGGATCACGGTCATCATCAGCAGCGCGACCAGCCAGATCTGGCTGCCGCGCACCGGCACTTTCTCGCCGGCATCCGCCTGGAGGCTGGGGTTCACGCCGTGCATGGCGCGGTCTCCGGGCATAAGGTGTCAGACATCCAGGCTCTCTCCTTGGAGGCAAGCGGTCTGGTTCTCTGCCCGATCCGCCAGCAATGAAATGACGAGGGACTTGCCATTCCGCGAGCATTTCCTGCGCGGCCAGGGGCGGGCGCGGCGATTTGCATCGCCGCACCGCCTGTTCAACCGACCGGCTGCGTCCAGCCCATTTCCGGCGGGTTGAACGGATCGATCTCTTTCCAGCTCTGCGTCTGCGGATAGGTGACCGAGAGCGAGCGCAGCCGGGCATAGTCGGCATCGGGCGAGGTGAACGGGATCGTGCCGTCGGCGGCATGCGAACGCACCGCCTGGAGCAGCAGCCGCCGCGCAAGCGAGATCACCACGTCGGCGGCGCCGAGATATTCCTTCGAGCGATCGACGATGCGGCCCATCGATTCCTGGACGACGAAATCCTCGTACGCGTTCTGCCGGCCGACGATGCCGCTCCAGTGCGTCTTCATCGCCTCGCGATCCTGGTTCCACATGTTCGTGATGTCGCCCATGTCGGAATTGAAATAGTTGGGATCGCCCGAGTCCGTGCCGAACTTCTTGTTGAAGTTTATGTCGATCGGCTTTTCGAGCTGGTAGCGCAGATACCATTGCGCCGTCGTCTCGTCGTCGATCGGCACCGAGCAGACCGCGAGCGCGCGATCACCCGGGAAGCGCGGGATCAGCGAGAAAAACGGCATCACGACGTGGCGGATGCGGGTATAGTTGTTGCCGTCGGGCAGCGCGCGGATCGCAGCCTCGGTGAAGCCGGTCGCGGTGGTCTCATATTCGAACTTGGGATCCTTCTTCACGCGCATGAAGTTGGACTCGGTACGATGCGCCTCGGTGCCGCGCTCGGGGCCGCTGCCGCGGGCATGGAGGAAGCCGACATGCGCCGAGTCGAGCGCCGCCTCGAGCGCCTGGAGCCAGTTGCACTTGATGACGCCGCGCATCGGCTGGCAGTGATCAGCCGGCAGATCGGTGAATTCCAGGTTGGGGAAGGCGGGCGGCTCGGCGCGGTTGCCGATATAGACCCAGACGACGCCGCCCGTCTCATGGACATGGTGGCGGCGCGTCGGCACCAGCGAGGCGAAGCGCTCGCGGCGCTCCTCGGGTTCGGTCGGGCAATCGATGACGCGGCCTTCGACGTTGACCTTCCAGCCGTGGAAGATGCAGCGCAGGCCGTTCTCCTCGTTGCGGCCCAGCGCCATCGAGGCACAGCGATGCGGACAGGCCTCGTCGATGAAGCCGACGCGGCCGTCGGTGGCGCGGAACGCCACGAAATTCTCGCCGAGCAGGCGGACGCGCTCGGGCTTGCCATCGGCTTCGAGCAGCTGCGAGCGGACGGCCGGCATCCAATATTCGCGCAGCATCTCGCCCATTGGCGTGCCGGGGCCGACGCGCGTCAGAAGTTCGTTGTCTTCCTTGCTCAGCATGATTCTCTCTCCTCCCCTGGCGGGTGAAGCGTGAGTGCGACAGCCATGGCGCCGGACCCCGGCTCACTCAGCCGCTTGATCAACAGGGCCCTGCCTAGCAGGTCCGATACACATCATACTATCATATAGTTTGATCAGAGCAATTGGTTTTCGGGCGAGCACATTGACCCAGCGCAAGGTTAGGCGTGGGCGACGCGTTGAATCTTGATAGACGAACAAGCAGAGCCCTCGAACGACAGAGCGTTCGAAGGGTGTCGATCCGCGCGAAGTGGGAACCTCAGGCCGAGGCGGCGGCGTCCTCGGGCGCAGTCTGCACCCCCTTCAGCCGCTCGATGATCGAGCGGCGGCGGTTCATCAGATGCTCGCGCATCGTCTGGAACGCGCCCTCGCTGTCGCGCGCCTCGAGCAGGTCGAGGATCTTGGCCAGCGTGTCGTAGCTCTGCGGCGTCGACGGCATCTGGTCCGACCAGGATTCGACATAGAGATTGAGCAAGGTGTGCTCGAGCCCGTGCATCATCGTGATCAGCGTGCGCGAGCGCGACGCGTCGAGGATCGCGCGATGGAACGCCAGGATGCGTTGCACGGTGCTGCGCTCGCCCTTGCCGCTGACGATCTGGTCATACATCCGGCGCAGCTCGGCGAGCTCATCGGACGTGATGTTCTGCGCGGCCAGCTCGGCGCCGCGACATTCGATCGCGATTCGCGCGTCGAACAGCTCCCCCGGCGTCACGCGGATCAGCGTGAACTGCACTGCCAACGCTGTCGCAAAATTATCCGGGTCGCCCTCGGCGATCGTGGCGCCGCCGCCCGCACCGGTCTTGATGTTGACCACCCCCAGCGCCTTGAGCCGGCCCAGCGCCTCGCGGATCGGCACGCGGCTGGTCTCGAACATCTGGACCAGCTGCGCCTCAGTTCCGAGGAATTCACCCGGCTGGAGCTTCTTCGCGAACAAGGCTTCCAGCACCTGGTCGACAATGCTCGATGACAATGACCGGCTACGCACCGATCCAAGTACACCCCGCCTCTTCGCGCTCATTCCATGATTTCCATTCAGCCCAGCGCCACGGATGTGCAAATTCGCGGCGCGGCGCAAGTTACTTACGCCGCAATGCGAACATCGACCAGCACCTGTCGACGTTCTTCGCGAATGACGCGGGCGGCTTCGGCGAGCGTCGAACCCAGCTTGTCGGTGTGCTCGACACGGGCAGTCCAGGCGCGCGAGGCTTCAGCTACCTTGCAATAATCGGGCGCAGGATCGAGCGCGGTGAGCGGCACCCGGTTGGCCCGGGCGGCATGTCCCTCCCCGAAAATGCCGAGCGTCGTGGCGCGCACGGCGTTCCAGACGCCATTGTTGAAGACGATCGTCAGGATCGGCAGATCGAGCGCTTCGGCGATGTGGTGACAGGCGACCGGATTGGCGAACATATAGCTGCCGTCACCGACCGTCGCGATCACCAGCCGTTCACGATCGGCGAGCTGCAGACCCAGCGCTGCCGGCAACCCCCAGCCGAGCCCGCCCGAAATCGGATTGGAGAAATACTGGTCGCCCCGCGCGAAGCGCATCGCACGGATCTGCGCGCCGAGTTCGCACACGACGCGACCGGTGTCGCCCGCCAGTTCGGCGACCGCGCGACTGACGATCGCAGCGGTGAGAACGCCGTTCGCCGCCGCCATCCCGGTCTGCGCGGCGCGGCGCGCCGCATTGCGTTCTGCAACCGCCGCAAAGCGTATGCTGCGATCGCGACGCGGCAGCAGGGCATCGAGCGCCGCAAGAACGTCGACCGCCTCGCCCGCGAGTGCGACATCGGCCGGGAAATTGCGCACCGGTATGCTCAGATGATGCGGATCGGGGCCGGCCTGGATCACCTTTGCTCCCGGCGCGAGCTTGTGGCGATGCGGCCACCAAGGGACCGCCGTATCGAGCACCAATACCAGATCGGCCGTGGCAATGTCGGGGCCGGGATCGAAGCCCGCGTGCATCGGCGAATGTCCCGACAATGCGAGCCGCGACGGCGTTACTTCGACCACAGGGATGGCATGTTTCTCGGCGAAGGCCGCGAGCAGGGCGAACCCTTGCGAATCCGGCCGCCCGTCGCCGCGCTGCGTCACGATCAACGGATGCTCCGCCGCGTCGAGCATCTGCGCGGCACGCCCAAGCGCGGCAGGATGCGACGCGACCGCGGTGGCGGCATTGCGAGGAAGCCCGTCGGGCAGCGGCGCCTCGGCACACAGCGTCTCGCGCGGCAGCCCCAGATAGACCGGCCCGCGCGGGTGCGACATCGCCGCCACCACCGCGCGATCGACCAGTTCGCTCATCTGCCCGGGATGCGCCAGCACGCCGTCCCATTTGGTCGCGTCGCGAATCAGCGAGAGCTGGTCGCGCACATTCTGCCCCCAGGCGACCGACGAGGTGCGGTGCCCGGTCACGCCCTGGTCGACCACCGGCGAGATGCCGCTGGCGAGCAGGATCGGGACCTGGTCCGACGCTGCGTTGATCGCCCCCATCGCCGCGTTGGCGAGGCCGACATTGGTGTGGACCATCACCGCCTGCGGCCGGCCGGTCGCAAGATAATAGCCGTGCGCCATGCCGATCGCCGCGGTCTCGTGCGCGACAGGGATCGCCTGGGGCACCGCGAAACCCTCGGCGGCGGCACGGGCTATTCCCTCTATCACCGGCGCGAAATCGGTGCCTGGATTGGCGAAGAGATAGTCGACCCCGTTCGCGGCGAGCCGGCGCAGGAACGCCTCGCCGGCGGTCACCTGGCGCGCGTCCGCGGCGCTCACGCGCACCCCTCGCATCGACGAACCAGGATCATGCCCACTCCCCTCAACCCCGCATGGGGATTTCCGGGCGCCAGCTTACGCTTTCCGCCTGAAACAACAATAGTATCATATTCTTTTAGTGTGAATTGCGATCAGGCCTTCAGCTTGAACACCCGCTCGGCATTGCCCTGGAAAAAGGCGCGCTTGTCGACGTCGCTCATGGCGAAGCCGTCGGATGCGATCACTTCCTCGACGCCGTGCTGATAGGGATAGTCCATCGCGTACATCACCCGATCGACGCCCAGCACCTGCTGGCAAAAGGTGATCGCCGGACTCCACGCCATGCCGCTGGACGTGACACAGACATTCTCGCGCAGATACTGGCTGATCGGGCGATCGGTGGGCGGCATGCTCTCGTAACGCTTCGAGACGACACCGGCACGATGCATGTAATCGAGCCGGTACATCCAGAACGGCAAAGCCTCGCCGCCATGACCGAGGATGAACTGCAGCTTCGGGAAGCGATCGAGCGCCCCCGAGATCATGATCCGTAGCATGTGCATCGCGGTCTCGACCGAGAAACCGTAGATCGCACCGTCCAGACCACGCTCGAGCAATTTCTCGACCAGCCCACGCGGCGGCACCTGAGGATGTAGGTAGATCGGCGTATCAAGCGCCTCCGCCGCCTCGAAGATCGGCCAGAATTTCCGGTCGTCGAGATATTCGCCGAACGTGTGCGAATTGATCACGCCGCCGCTCAGGCCCAGCTTGGTGATGCCGCGCTCCAGTTCCTTCGCCGCCGCCACCGGATCCTGCGGCGCGATCGCGGCAAGACCGGCATAGCGGGTCGGGTGCTTGGTGATCGCGTCGGCCAGGATATCGTTCGATTCCGCCGCGAACGACACCGCAAGGTCGCGCTCGAACACCTGCACGCCGGGCGAGGTCAGCGACAGGATCTGCACGTCGATCCCGCGTTCGTCCATATGCGCCAGCCGCTGCGGGCCCAGGTCGACCAGATAGTCACGGATCTCCTGCGAACGCTTGCTCGGGCTGTTCATGTAGAAGCCGAACATCGTCATGAAGCCGGGATCGTCGAGCGTCCCCGCCTTCAATATGTCGTTGTAGAGATCGAGCATCGCGGGCGGGCACCAGGCCTCCTCGGTCGCGATGCGGCGATAGGGGACCTGGGCGGGCGTGCCCCCGGCAGGGGCGAGCGTGGGGGGCAGGGCCATGATGTCTCTCCTGGGGCGCCCGGCATCGTCGGCCGGCCGTCGTTGCGATTAGAGGTCGAGCACGAGACGGTCGGAGAACGACCGCGAGCAGCAGGGCGTGAACTCATAATTGCCGTCGAGCCCGAGCATGTCGCGATGATCGGGATCGCCGCTCATCACCCGGGTGATGCAGGTGCCGCACACGCCCTGCTCGCACGAGATCGCGATCGGGAAGCCATGATCGGCGAGCACCTTGGCGACGCTCTGGTCGGCCGCGACCGGGAACACCGCGCCGGTGCTGGCGATCTGCACCTCGAACGCGCGTTCACCGCCCTCGATTGGCACGCTCGGCGCCGCGCTGAAATACTCGCGATGGAGCCTGTTAGCGGGAACGCCTGCCTTCTCGGCCGCGGCGAAGATCCAGTCGATGAATCCGGCCGGGCCGCAGATATAGACGTGCGATTCCGGATCACGCGCGGCGAAGAGCGCGGCGATGTCGAGCTTCTGCTCCAGCGCGCCATCGTCGAAATGGAAATGCACGCTGTCGGCATATGCCGAGGCAGCGACGCGATCCCGGAACGCGGTGCGGTCGGGCGAGCGGGTGCAATAGTGCAGTTCGAACGCCTCGCCGACCAGCGCCAGCCGCTCGGCCATGCACAACAAGGGCGTCACGCCGATGCCGCCGCCGAGCAGGATCGCCTTCGCCTTGGAGGGCACGATCGGGAAATGGTTGCGCGGCTCGCTGACCCGCACACGGACGCCCGCATGCAGGGTCTCGTGCAACGCCACCGATCCGCCGCGCGAGGCCGGGTCCCGGAGGACCGCGATCTCGTAGCGATCGCGATCCTCGGGACTGTTGCACAGCGAATATTGGCGCACCAGGCCGGGCTTGATCTCCACATCGATATGCGATCCCGCGCTGAAGCCCGGCAGATCCTGGCCATCCGGACTGCCCAGTACGAGCGAGACGATGTCGGTCGCCACGACGTTCCGCGAAAGAACGTCGAGCTCAATCCAGCTATGGTCCATCTCTCCGATCCCTGCCGTCAGGCGCGCTCGAGCGCCTGGCCCGGCGTCCGCCTGCCCGCGACGCGCTCGATCGGCACGGCGGCGCCGTTGCTCCATTTGGCGCGATACTCGTTATAGGCGTCGAGCCAGTCGCGCTCCTCGGGCAGCAGCACGAAGCCGGCGCGGGCGTAGCGGAACAGCTCCGGATTGGTCGCCGTCACCGGCACCGTGCCCTCCTCGACCAGCGCGCGGGCCTGGCGCATCATCAGGCGGCGCGTCATCATGATCATGCGGTCGCTGGTGCCGAGATGCTCCTTGGTGCGATCGACGATCGGCCCCATGCTCTCGGTGGTCGCCTGGTCCTGCACCGGGATGCCCGAGATGCCGGTGTAATTCTGGTCGCGCTGCATCGCCCGGTCGATCAAGTGATCGTTCCGCGGATTGTTCTCGATCCGCCAGCGGCCGAGCCAGTCGGTGGTGTTGGGCATGCGCTTCAGCTCGACGATCGCGCCGGGCAGCGGCTTGCCGTGCTTGTCGATCGTCAGCGGCGGCTCGCGCCGGCCGCCGATCACGACGAGCATCGAATGATCATCATCGACGGGCACCCAGGCGCGCCAGCGGATCGTGTCGAGCTTCGCCGAGGGCGCCGCGGTCCAGAACGGCATCGCGAACTGGCCGATGCGGTGATAGGTCTCGTCGCCGGCGGGACGATAGGCCGAATACATCGAGCCATATTCGGTCTCCATCGCCTCATACTTGGGCGCGAGATTCTCCGGCAGCTGGCGATAGTAATTGAGCGAGCCCGGTTCGAACCGGTCGGGGCCCATGCCGCCCAGGTGCAGGAAGCCGACATGGCAGGTGTCGATGTCGCCCTCGAGCGCCTGCAGGTAATTGCACTCGCGGAAGAGCATGTTGGATTCGATATCCTCCTCGGCGATCTCCTCCATGTCGAACTGGGGAAGCGCCGGGGGCGTGCCCTTGCCGAAATAGGCCCAGACGATGTTGTACTTCTCGATCACGGCGCAGTGATCGATCTTCACGCGATCCTTGTAGTCGGTCTCGGGCGGCTCGCTCGGCATCTCGATGCACTGGCCCTGATGGTCGAACTTCCAGCCGTGATAGACGCAGCGGATGCCGCCTTCCTCGTTGCGGCCGTAGAAGAGCGACGCGCAGCGATGCGCGCACTGATGGTCGACGATGCCGACCTTCCCGTCGGGCGAGCGGAAGGCGAGGAAATTCTCGCCGAGCAGGCGCAGGCGCACCGGCTCGCCGCCCGGCTGCAGTTCCGACGACATCAAGGCTGGGATCCAATATTCCCGCATCAGCTTGCCCATCGGCGCATCCGGACCCGTGCGGCAAAGCAGATCATTCTCGTCGGCGCGCATCTCAATCCCTCCCATATCTCACCGGACTTGGCCGGCTATTTACTGATACTGTATGATTGTTTTATGTGGATGATGGTGATGCTGTCAAGCAGCGCCCTGGCCGCGGTCAAACCCGCGGCGATCAAGTTTGACGGGATAATAAATATCGCTATTTCAGTATCTTGATAAACGTACACCTCGCTGGAACGGGCAGTGGATCATGCGTCCCGTTATCCAAAAATGTGCTTTTAGATCAGATGATAGGATGAAGGAGAGTTAGCATGGATCGATTCGACATCAGGCCCGACCGCGTCGCGTGGAGCGTGTGCGATCGCGCCGGCGTGAAGAGCATCGCGCATGCGCGCACCGTTATCGAAGGGCTGCGGATCGAGGACGCCGACGAGCTCGCCTATGAGCTGTCGCACGATCCCGACTCGCTCGCCGCCGAAGTGTTCAACCTGCGCGAGCGCTGAGCGCGCGTCAGTCGATCTCGGGCTCGTCGATGATCTGCGGCCGGTGGCCGCTCATCTCGGCGCCGGCCCGGGGGTGCAGCCGCAGGAAGAACAGCGACGAGGCGCAACTCAGCAACCCGACCACCAGATAGGGCGCGACGAAGTCGCCCGGCAGCGGGCTGTGGCTGCCGGCACTGCGCTGGAGCGTCGCCGCGGCCAGCGCCACGCCCATGCTGATCGAGAGTTGCTGCATCACCCCCGACAACGTGTTCGCCCGGCTCATGTCGGGCTGGGGGATCTCGGCATAGGCGAGCGTGTTCATATAGGTGAACTGCAGCGAGCGCATGCAGCCGCCGATCAGCATTGCCGCGATGATCAGCGCATGCGGCGTCACCGGGCGGAACAGGCCGTAGCCGATCAGGATCAACCCGCTCAGCACGCCGTTCAGCGCCAGCGCCGAGCGGAACCCCAGGCGCTGCAGCACGCCCGAGGTAAAGGGCTTGCTGAGGATCGCCCCCAGCGCACCCGAAAAGGTGATGCAGCCCGAGGCGAAGGCCGTGAGCCCGAAGCCGACCTGCAGCTGCATCGGCATCAGGAACGGCACCGCGCCGACCCCGAAGCGGAACAAAGACCCGCCGAGCAGCGCCGCGGCATAGGTCGGATGGCGGAACAGGCGCACGTCGAGCACCGGACTCGCCATGCGCCGCGCCCGGATCAGATAGACGCCGCCGCTCGCTAGCCCGAGCGCGATCAGCCCGAACGGCGCGCCCGACGAACCATGCCGACCCACCCCTTCGAGTCCGAACACCAAAGTCCCCAACGCGACTCCGCTCAACACGAAGCCGAGCGCATCGAACGGTCCCGCGACGTGCCGCTCCTCGCGAATGTCCGGAATCAGCTTGAGCGCCAGGATCGTGCCGATCAGGCCGATCGGGATGTTGATCAGGAAGATCCAGCGCCACGAGGCATAGGTCGCCAGGAAACCGCCCAGCACCGGTCCGATCGCCGGCCCGACCAGCGCCGGCATCGTCATCCGCGCCATCGCGCGGACGAGTTGTTCCCTGGGGATGCTCCGCAGCAGCACGAGCCGGCCGACGGGCACCATCATCGATCCCCCGGCACCCTGGACGATTCGCGCGATCACCAGCTGCGGCAGGCTGCTCGTCGCGCCGCACGCGACCGAGGCCAGGGTGAACATCACGATCGCCAGCGCGAAGACGCGCCGTGCTCCGAAGCGATCGGCCAGCCATCCGCTCATCGGCAGGAACACCGCGACCGCGAGGATATAGGAAGTGATCGCCGCGCTGAGCTGCACCGGCGCGACGCGCAGCGAATGCGCCATCTGCGGCACCGCGGTGGCGATCGCGGTCGAATCGAGACTCTGCATGAAGAGCGCGCAGGCGACGATCCACGGCACGATGCCCGTGACGGAGGCCACAGGGGAATCGGGACGCGCGTTCATGCCTTCTCCTCGCCGGTCAGGCGACCCGGCTGGCTGATCGGCCGGCGTATCAATGCAGCGTCGGCGCCTCGATCGGGCCGCGATGGAGCGCGACGAAGTGTCGCGCGACCTCGTGCTTGCCGTGCAACTCGCGGTTGCGCTGGACCTGCGCAGGCGTGTCCTGTCCCGCATCGCGATCGGCGATGTAGCGCAGATGCTCCTCGGTCTCCTGGAGCGTCAGCCCCACCAGGATACGGTGCCCTGCCGGGTCGGTCGAGAACGCCGTGGCGGCGTCGAGATGGGAAAGATCGGCTGTGGCCATGGTCGTGCCTCCTGCTCCGCGGCTGTCCGGTCCGATGCCTCAGCCCGATAAACCATATGACAAATTGTCGTAATCCAACGGCATTGCAAGGGCAAGGCTGAAGGCGCTCGACCCAGCGCAAAAAACCGGTCGACAGCGAATAGAACAATATTATAGTTAGGTCAAAATAGAGTGTGTGGGAGAGGTGAAATGGCGGAAATCGTGCTCGGCATGTGGACGTCACACGGGCCGACCCTGTCCACTTCCCCGGAGCAATGGACCGCGCGACTCGACGCCGATCGCGCGCGCAAGCATCCCTTCCGCGGCGGCACTTATGGCTTCGACGCGCTGGTCGAGCTCCGCGCCGCCGAGCATCTGGACGAGCAGAGCAGCCTCGCGGAGCGCATCCGTCGCCACGCCTCGTGCCAGGCCGCGATCACCCGCATGGCCGACCGCTTCGAGGCGGCGGCGCCCGATATCGCGATCATCTTCGGCAACGACCAGCGCGAGTTGTTCCTCGAGGATGTCACCCCGGCGATGACGGTCTTCACAGGCGAGAAAACCTGGGACCAGCCGGCGACCGACGACCAGGCCAAGCGCATGGCGCCCGGCATCCACGCCGCCGAGCCCGGACACAGTCCGCCCGAATGGCGCGAATATCCGGCCAATCCCGCGCTCGCCGGGCATATCGCGCGCTCGGTCGTCCAGGATGGGTTCGACATCGCAGTGTCGCAGCGCCTGCCCGAGCCACCCGGCCATTGGTCCAGCGGCATCCCGCACGCCTTCGGCTTCGTCTATCGCCAGATCATGCGCGACCGGGTGATCCCGCACGTGCCGATCCTCCTAAACACCTTCTTCCCGCCCAACCAGCCGACCGCGAAGCGCTGCTTCGAACTGGGTCGCGCCGTCGGCCGCGCCCTCAAGGCCTGGCCGGGCGCCGAGCGCGTCGCCGTGTTCGGGTCGGGCGGCATGAGCCATTTCGTCATCGACGAGGACTTCGACCGGCTGTTCCTCAAGGCGATCGCCGAGCGCGACGCTGGCGTGCTTACCGGCATCGACGAAGGCGCGCTCCAGTCCGGCACCTCCGAGCTCAAGACCTGGATCGCAGCGGCAGGGATGCTGTTCGATACCGCGCTGGAGGGCGGCGTGGTCGGCTACGAGCCCTGCTATCGCTCGGCCGCCGGCACCGGCACCGCCAATGGGTTCGTCGCATGGGCATGACGGATCCCGTCGCCGCGCGGCTCGCGGCGTTCGACGCCTGCGCCGTCTCGGACGCGCTCGACAGCCTCGGGCTGGAGGGCACCGTCACCGGTCTGATCGCGACGCTGCCCGGCAGGCGCATCGCCGGCCGCGTCCGCACGCTCAAGCTGGAGGCGGGCAAGCCCGCGCCCGGAACACCGCCGCGCCATCTCGGCGCCGCGTCGATCGACGCGTCCAGTCCCGGCGACGTCATCGTCGTCGAGCAGCGCACCGGCATCGAGGCGGGCTCCTGGGGCGGGCTTCTCGCCCGCGCCGCACTCCAGAAAGGTATCGCGGCGGTGATCTCCGAAGGCGCGCTGCGCGATGTCGATGAAGCGCGCGAGATCGGCTTCCCGGTCTTCTGCCGCGGCTTCACCGCGTTCACCGCGCGCGGCCGCGTGCACGAGGCGGCGACCGACATTCCCGTCCGGATCGGCGCCGTCACCGTCGAGACCGGCGACTATGTCCTCGCCGATTCGAGCGCCTGCGTCTTCGTCCGCCCCATCGATGTCGAACGCGTCATCGCCGCCGCCGCGCGCATCGCCGCGCGCGAGGCCGCGATGATCGCGCGGATCGAAGCGGACATGCCGATCAGCACCGTGCTCGGCGCCGATTACGAACACATGCTCGACAAGCAGGAGGATTGATGGCGGACCTGAACGTCGCCCGGGCCGCACGGCTCGAAACGGCAACCCTGAGCGATGCGCTCGACCGGCTGGGAATCCTCGGCCAGTGCAAGGGCCTGGCGCCCCGCAGCCCGGACTTTCGCCTGGCCGGCCGCGCGCGGACGATCCTCTACGGCCCGGCGGGTAGCCCAGCGGGCACCGTGGGCGACTATATCGACGATCTCGATCCCGGCGAGATCATCGTGCTCGACAATGGCGGGCGCGAGGACGTGACCGTGTGGGGCGACATCCTCACCGAGATCGCGCATCGCCGCCAGCTCGGCGGCACGGTGATCGACGGCATCTGCCGCGACGTCCATCTCTGCCGTTCGCTTGGCTATCCGGTCTTCTCGCGCGGCCACTGGATGCGCACCGGCAAGGATCGCGTCCAGGTCGAGGCCTCGGACGTCGCCGTCACGATCGGCGAGGCGCGCGTCGCCGCGGGCGACCTGCTGGTCGGCGATCCCGACGGCGTGCTCGTCCTGCCCCGCGCACACGAGGAGCGCATCCTCGCCGTCGCCGAGGAGATCCACGCCACCGAAGAGGCGATCCGCGCCGCGGTGCGCGGCGGCCAGCGCCTCGACGCGGCCCGCGCGGCGCATCGCTACCACCAGCTCCAGACCCGCGAGACCGCATCATGATCATCGATTGCCACGGCCATGTCAGTGCCCCCGTCGAGCTCTGGGCGTATAAGGCGAACATCCTCTCGCATCGCGGCTCGCACGGCCGCGGCGCCGTCCGCGTCACCGACGAACAGATCGTCGAGGCGGCGCACAAGAAGGAGGTGTTCCCCAAGGACCACCTCTCGCTGCTCCACGATCACGGCACCGACATGCAGCTGATCTCGCCGCGCCCGTTCCAGATGATGGCCTCCGCCAAACCGGCGCGCGTCGTCCACTGGTTCTGCGAGGAGACCAACACGATCATCCACCGCCAGTGCCAGCTGATCCCCGACAAGTTCATCCCCGTCGCCGGCCTGCCCCAGGTCGCAGGCGAGCCGATCGAGGCGGTGTTCGGCGAGCTGGAGCGGATCGCCGCGCTCGGCTTCAAGGGTGTGCTGCTCAATCCTGATCCGTACGAAAACGGCCCCGAGCAGCCGCCGGGCCTGGGCGACCGCTATTGGTATCCGCTCTACGAGAAGCTCCAGGAACTGGGCCTACCCGCGCATGTCCACGGCACCGGGTCGCAGTCCGACCGCGAGCCCTATTCGCTGCACTTCATCAACGAGGAGACCACGGCGGTCTATAATCTCTGCTCGACCGACGTGCTCGACGATTTCCCCGGGCTGAACTTCGTGATCAGCCATGGCGGCGGCGCGATGCCCTACCAGTTCGGCCGGTTCGAGGCGAACTCGCTGCGCCAGAAGCACCGCTTCTCGGAGCGGATGCGCAAGCTCTGGTTCGATACCGTGCTCTACACCGAGGGCGCGCTGCGGCTGCTGATCGAGACGGTCGGGCCGGACCGCTGCCTGTTCGGCAGCGAATGCCCCGGCGTCGGCTCGCACGTCCATCCCGATACCGGGCGCCAGATGGATCACATCGCCCCGATCATCCAGGGCTTCGACTGGCTGAGCGACGCCGAGAAGCACGCGATCTTCGAGGGCAATGCCCGGAAGGTCTTCAACCTGGGCGAGGCATAAGGCCATGGACAACCGCATCCTGAATGCGAAACTCTATCTCCACGCGCTGCGCACCGGCAGCGCCGAGGCTGTTGCCGCATTGGTCGATCGCGTCGTACCCGACGCGATCCTTTCGACCGGCAAGGAGTGCGTCGAGGGTCGCGAAGACGTGCTCACGCGCATCACCGGGCAATGGCCGCTCACCTCGGTCTATCATCAGGGCGCCTGGTCCGAGCCCACAATCGACGGCGATAACGTAACCGTCAGTGGCCGATTCGACTGGCTCGGCGCCTCGCCCAACACGGTGAATCTGGCCTTCGCGTTCGATGGTGAAGACCGCATCCGCGAAGTCACCCAGCAGAATATACCCGCAAGCCCGCAGCCGAGCCCTGACGCGATCCCCGACAGCGTCGCCGCCATGGTCAACTCAGCACTGGCGAACGGCACCCCGCTGGTGCTCGGCTATGTCGGCGAGGACGGCAAGGCCAAGCTGTCGCTGCGCGGCAGCGTCCAGGTGTCCGGCCCTCGCCAGCTCAGCATGTGGCTGCGCAATGCGGAGGGCGGTGCGGCGAAGCTCGCAGCGAGGGGCGGCGACTTTACCCTGCTCTATCGCGACAGCCGCGCCCGCCAGACGGTGACGTTCGAGGGCAAGGGCAGCATCGTCGCGGACGCAGCACAGCGCGATTTGGTCTATCATTTCCAGCCCGAGGCCGAGCGGAAACACGATCCGCAGCGCAAGGGTGCAGCGATGCTGCTCGATGTCACGCGGCTCCAGGCGTTCACCATCGCGGGCATGATTCGCGCCCAAT
This sequence comes from Sphingomonas sp., assembly GCA_040508955.1. Taxonomy (GTDB): domain Bacteria; phylum Pseudomonadota; class Alphaproteobacteria; order Sphingomonadales; family Sphingomonadaceae; genus Sphingomonas. The sequence goes on from JBEVLV010000020.1 coordinate 15,720, forward strand.
GGGACGATTGATTTGCGCATCCGCCTGACCTCCGCAAAACCTATACGCGGCGGCCGAATTGCATTGGCGGGAGCGGCCCCGCGCCGCGTAGCCGAATGAGCATGGACAGGGTGGACTTCGCCTTTATCGGCTTCGGGGAGGCCGGCATGGCATTCGCGCGCTGGGGCACGCGCGTGTACGATCGCAAGACCGACGTTCCCACGACTCGGGCCGCCAAACGCGAGGAGTATCGTACGATCGGCGTGCTCGGCTGCGACAGCGCGGCGGAGGCGGTGGGTGGCGCGGGCGCGGTGCTCTCGCTCGTCACGGCCGACCAGGCGCTCGCGGCAGCGCGCGCCTATGCGCCGCTGCTGCCGGCCGGCGCGCTCTGGCTCGACATGAACAGCGTCGCCCCCGGCACCAAACGCACTGCGGCCGAAGCCGTGGAGGCGGCCGGTGGCCGCTATGTCGATGTCGCGGTGATGGCGCCGGTCCATCCGCGGAAACTCGACGTGCCGCTACTGCTGAGCGGCATCCATGCCGAGGCGGGGCTCGCAGTGCTGCACGGCATCGGTTTCACCGACGCGCGAATCATCGCGGGGCCGGTGGGCGCGGCCGCGGCGGTCAAGATGATCCGCTCGGTGCTGGTCAAGGGAGTCGAGGCACTGACCGCCGAGTGCCTGCTGGCGGCCGAAGCAGCGGGGGTGGCGGGCGAGGTGCTCGCCTCGCTCGACGCAACGCCCCCACGCGGAAGCTGGAGCGCGCAGGCGGACTATAATCTCGACCGGATGATGCTCCACGGCGAGCGCCGCGCCGCCGAGATGGAGGAAGCGCTCGCCACCCTCGAGGACCTCGGCGCCGCACATGCTATGACGCGCGGCACCATCGCCTGGCAGCGCGCGCTCGGCGCGCTCGGCCTGACGCCTGCACCCGGTCTGGGCGCCAAGATCGCGGCGATCCGCACCGGCGGAGGCGTGGCGGCATGACCCTGATCATCGACTGCCACGGCCATTACACCACCGCACCGCCCGCGCACGATGCCTGGCGCGAAGCGCAAAAGGCCGCGTTCAAGGCCGGCCAGCCCGCGCCAGCCTATCCCGCCATCTCCGACGACGCGATCCGCGAGACGATCGAGGCCAACCAGCTCCGCCTCCTGAAAGAGCGCGGCGCCGACATGACGATCTTCTCCCCGCGCGCATCGACCATGGCCCACCATATCGGCGACGCGGGCGTAAGCACCGCCTGGGCGCACGTGTCGAACGACCTGATCGCCCGCGTGTGTACCCTCTATCCCGAGACTTTCGCTGGCGTCTGCATGCTGCCGCAATCGCCCGAGGCCGATCTCCGTGCGTCGATCGCCGAGTTGGAACGTTGCGTCACCCAACTCGGCTTTATCGGCTGCAACCTCAATCCCGATCCCGGCGGCGGCCATTTCAGCGCGCCGCCGCTCACCGATCGCTTCTGGTATCCCTTCTACGAGAAGATGGTCGAGCTCGACGTGCCGGCGATGATCCATGTCTCGGGCAGTTGCAATCCGGGGCTCCACGCCACCGGCGCCTTCTACATCGCCGCCGACACGATTGCGTTCATGCAGCTGCTCCAGGGCGATCTGTTCGCGGACTTTCCAGGCCTGCGCTTCATCATCCCGCACGGCGGCGGCGCGGTGCCCTATCATTGGGGCCGCTATCGCGGACTCGCGGACATGTTGAGGCAGCCGAGCCTGGACGGTCATCTGATGCGCAACGTCTTCTTCGACACCTGCGTCTATCACCAGCCGGGCATCGACCTGCTGACGGAAGTGATCGATACCAGGAACATCCTCTTCGGATCAGAGATGGTCGGCGCGGTGCGCGGCATTGATCCCGAGACCGGACATTATTTCGACGACACCAAGCGCTATGTCGACGCGCTGCCGATCACGGCGGAGCAGCGCCACGCGATCTTCGAGGGCAATGCCCGGCGCGTCTTCCCCCGGCTCGACGCGATGCTGAAGGCGCGCGGGCTTTGAGCGGTCCGCGCGACATCCATGCCTATCTCGCCGAGTTCGACGATATCCCTGGCACGCGCGTGTTCATCGCGGCGCGAGCGCGCCAGGGCTACCATCTCAACCAGTTCGCGATGAGCCTGATGCAGGCCGGCAATCGCGAGCGCTGGAAAGCGGACGAGGCCGCCTATCTCGACCAATGGCCGATGACCCCCGAACAAAAGGCGGCGGTGCTGGCACGCGACTACAACCGGCTGCTCGATCTGGGCGGCAACATCTATTTCATGGCCAAGATCTTCTCCACGGACGGCCAGAGCTTCCTCCAGGCGGTGAGCACGATGAGCGGCATGAGCCTCGAGGACTATGCCGCGATGATGCTCGCCGGCGGCCGCTCGCCCGAAGGCCAGCGCTCGATTCGAGAGAGCCGCTAGATGGCGCGCATCACCGCAGGCATCGCCACCAGCCATATCCCCGCGATCGGCGCAGCGATGGACCTGGGCAAGACCGGCGAGGAGTATTGGAAGCCGGTATTCGCGGGTTACGAATGGACCCGCGCGTTCGAAGCCGCGCAGAAGCCCGACGTGATCATTCTAGTCTATAACGACCATGCCTCCGCCTTCGACATGAAGCTGATCCCCACCTTCGCGATCGGCTGCGCGGAGCGGTTTCCGATCGCCGACGAGGGCTGGGGCCCGCGTCCGGTGCCGGTGGTCGAGGGGCATCCCGATCTCGCCTGGCATATCGCGCAGTGCGCGATCCTCGACGAGTTCGACATCACGATCATCAACGAGATGGCGGTCGATCACGGGCTCACCGTGCCGCTGTCACTGCTGTTCGGCGCGGTCGCGGCGTGGCCGGTCAAGGTCGTGCCGGTCGCGGTCAATGTCGTCACCTATCCTCCGCCCACGGGAAACCGCTGCTGGATGCTGGGCGAGGCGATCGCCCGGGCCGTCGCATCCTTTCCCGAGGATCTCAACGTCCAGGTCTGGGGGACCGGCGGCATGAGCCACCAGCTCCAGGGCACGCGGGCGGGGCTGATCAACCGCGCATGGGACCAGGCATTCCTAGACCGGCTCACCGGCGACCCGCAGGCGCTGCGTCGCATGCCGCATATCGACTATCTGCGCGAAGCCGGCTCTGAGGGGATCGAGCTGGTGATGTGGCTGATCATGCGCGGCGCGCTCGGCCCCCATGTGCGCGAACTTCATCGCCACTACCATGTTCCCGCCAGCAACACCGCTCTAGGGCACATCGTACTCGAACCGGGTGCCGGCTGACGGCGCCGACACGCTCACGCGATGCGTAGACTTACGGATGGCGGGCGGGCGGCGCCGGACGCCGCCGGCCGAAGTTCAGCCGTCGGGTAACGTTATAGTCGAGCACGGCCATCACGAAATAAGCGGCAAGCTGTTTCAGCCGCGTCCAGGGGCCGGTGCGCGCCTTGTAGAGATCGGGCGTGATCCGTTCGGACTGGGCGATCTCGCCCTCGACATAGGTTCGGACGAAGGTGGCGAAGGCCGGATCCTCGATACGGAGCATCAGTTCGAGATTGAGGAACATGCTGCGGATGTCGAAATTGGCCGAGCCGATATGAACCACATCGTCAATGACGAACAGCTTGGTGTGCAGCTTGGTCGGCTGATATTCGTAGATCTGCACCTGTTTCCTGAGTAGCCCGGCATAGGTGAAACGTGCCGCCCAGATCGCCGCGCCATGATCGAGCTTGGAGGGCAGCACCAGCCGCACGCGTCCTCGCCTGCCCGCCTTGTCGAGCCGGCGCAGCATTGCCGGATTGGGCGCGAAATAGGCAGCGATCAGATCGATCGTGCGCGCCCGCTCCATGTCGCGCTTGACGACCCGCGCCCATGGCGAGAGCCGCCGCATCGGCCCGCCGAGCAGCCAGCGCGCCGTGCCTTCGGGCTCGCTCCATTCCCGGAGCGTGCGCCCCAGCGATCGCAGTGACGGCCTGGGCCGCTTCGCCCATCGCGCCAGCGCATCGAAATAGCCGACCAGCCGCGTCGCTGCCGGCCCCTCGACCAGCAGCCCTAGATCGCGCCAGGCGCCCTCCGCCGCGGTGCCGAAATAGCTGTCCTCGACATTGAAGCCGCCGATGATCACCCGCTCCTCGTCGGCCAGCGCCAGCTTCTGGTGGTTGCGCAAGAGGTAACGCCGGCCCCAGCGCGGCACGAAACGGCACACATCGATGCCGGCGGCGTGCAACGGATCGAAGAAATGCCGGCTCTGAGCATGTTCGCTGCCGAGCCCGTCGACGATCAGGTGCACCTCGACGCCGCGCGCCGCCGCCTCGATCAGCGCGTCGCGGATCGCCGTACCGGCAGCATCGTCGACATAGATATAGTAGAGCACGCGCAAAGTCCGCTCGGCCGACCGGATCAGGTCGAGCAACGCCGCCATCCGCTCCGGACCATCGGGCAGCAAGGTCAGCCGATTGCCCTCCACCGAGAAACTGGGCTGGGAAAGCGGCATCATCGCATCCTGATGCGATGGGCGTGGCGACACTGCAAGCATTGGACTCTGGAATTCGGGTCGCATCGATGGACGGCTTCCGGCTGTAACGGACATGCAATGACGGGAACGGTCGAACCCGGTTCCGGTTCAACCGGTCGCGGCCGCCGCGCAGCGGGCCGATTTTCTTGACATTGGCGCTTGCGCCCCTTACGTGCCTCGCCTCTCCCGGACACCGTTATTCCAAGGAAGCGTATATGGCGCGCGTCACAGTCGAGGATTGCGTCGACAAGGTTCCCAACCGTTTCGACCTGGTGCTGTTCGCCGCCCAGCGTGCGCGGCAGATCTCGGGCGGCGCCGAGCTGACCCTCGATCGCGACCGCGACAAGAACCCGGTCGTCGCGCTGCGCGAGATCGCCGAAGAGACCGTGCGCCCGACGCATCTGGAAGAAGCGGTGGTCTCCAGCCTCCAGCGTGTCCAGGTCGATGACGAGGAAGCCCCGGATGAGGTCGGCTCGCTGGCCGCATCGGCGGAGGCGCTGCGCCTCACCGCCGCCGCCCCGCCGCGCAACCAGAATCTGGGCGGCGACTACGACGGCTGATCGCCCGACAGACTGAATTCGAAACGGCCCCGGAGCGATCTGGGGCCGTTTTCATTCGGGCTTCTGCTCCGGCTCCCGCCGCCCCTTGAAGCCCTGCGCGACGACGAACCACTCGACCGAACCCTTGCGGCTCGACGGCGGCTTGGCGTGCTTCACGGTAGTGAAGTTGCGCTTCATCTCGGCGACGAGCTGCGAATCGGCGCCTCCGGCGAACACCTTCGAGACGAAGGCCCCGCCGGGCTCGAGCACCTGGATCGCGAATTCTAGCGCCGCTTCCACCAATCCCATGGTGCGCAGCGCGTCGGTCTGCGGGTGGCCGACCGTGTTGGCCGCCATATCCGAGAGTACGAGATCGGGCGAGCCGCCAAGCTCCTCCATCAGCCTGTCGGGCGCGGCATCGTCCATGAAATCCATCATCAGGATCGTGGCACCGTCGATCGGATCGACTGGCAACAGGTCTATGCCGACCACTGTGGCATTGGGCAGGCGACGGCGGATTACCTGGGTCCAGCCTCCAGGCGCGATCCCCAGATCGATGATCCGCTTCGAACCCTTCAGGAAGCCGAACTTCTCATCCAGTTCGATCAGCTTGTACGCGGCGCGGCTGCGATAGCCCTCCGCCTTGGCCTTCTTTACATAAGGGTCGTTGAGCTGGCGTTCGAGCCAGCGCTGCGACTGGGCCGTCCGCCCCCGCGCCGTCTTGACCCGCGTGAAGCCGCGCGCACCGCCCCGGCTCACAGCCCGGCTCCGCTCATCAGCCGTCGCAATATGCCCTCGCGGATGCCACGATCGGCGATGCCGAGCCGCTCGGCCGGCCAGAGGTCGAGGATCGATTCGAGAATCGCGCACCCGGCCACTACCAGATCCGCGCGCTCGTTGCCGATGCACGGCACCTGTGCGCGCTCGGCCATGCTCATGCGGGCGATCCTTTGGCTGATGTCGCGCATGGCCGGCGCGGGAACGATAAGGCCGTCGACGACGGAACGGTCATAGGCGGGAAGTCCCAGATGGACGCTGGCGAGCGTCGTGACGGTGCCACTGGTGCCCAGCAGCCGCGGCGTGCCGACCGGCGGCCGCAGCCGTGCGACGAAGGGCGCGAAGCTAGCCTGCACGCGCGCGCGCATATCTGCGTAGATCGCAGCACGCGCTTCGGGCGAATCGCCCGCCGCGGCAGTCGCCTCGGTCAGCGAGACGACGCCCCAAGGCGCGCTGTGCCAGTCGAGGATGCGCGGCACGGGCGCGTGCGAATCGACCAGCACCAGTTCGGTCGATCCTCCGCCGATATCGAAGACCAAAGCGGGTCCGTCACCAGGTTCGAGCAGCGCGTGGCAGCCGAGCACCGCCAGTCGCGCCTCTTCCTCGGCGGTGATGATGTCGAGCGCGATCCCGGTCTCATGATAGACCCGCTCGATGAACGCTGCGCCGTTTGAAGCCTGGCGACACGCCTCGGTCGCCACCGATCGCGCCAGCGAAACGTTACGGCGCTTGAGCTTCTCTGCACAGATTCGCAGCGCCGCCAGCGTGCGGTCGATCGCGGCGTCGGAGAGCCGGCCCGTGGTGGCAAGCCCCTCGCCGAGCCGGACGATTCGCGAAAAGGCGTCGATCACCGTGAAGCCCGATCCCTGCGGCCGGGCGATCAGCAGGCGGCAATTGTTCGTCCCCAGGTCCAGCGCTGCATAATGGCGCGACTCCGGCCAACGCGCTCGCACAGGTCGCTCCGGCGGCAGGGAGGGTCTAACGGGCCGGGCGGAGCCTGCATTCCGGCCGCGGGGTATTCTGGCGGAGCCATCCCCCATCGTGTCACTCGCTTATATTCTGTTCCGTCACGGCCGATACGGGCCGCCGGTGCTTGGACGTGAGGCTAGCGCAGGGTGCTCCCCAGGGCAAGGCGCAGGCGCCGTGTGGAAAAAAGGCGCCGGGATGAACATGGATACCGAAATCTTAAGCTTTGCATGGCAGGCCACGCGCATGGCGACCCTTGACCCGGGGATTTCCGCCGCCTAGAGGCACCCGCCTGTTGCCCCGTCGTCTAAAGGTAAGACTACGGACTCTGACTCCGTCAATTGAGGTTCGAATCCTCACGGGGCATCCAGGTTTTTGTCGGCTTTCCCTGGAAGCCGCTCAGAATTCAGTTGAGCGATATCGCTGAGATGAATGACGCGGCGAGGATACCGGTCTCGTCTTCAGCCGCCATCTACGCCGCCGCCGATGCGAACATCATCCAGCACGGGATTGCGGGACGGGAACGCCGGCATCGCAAACGGCCGACATTCTGAATCCCCGCCGCTCCCGCCACACCGGCAACCAGAACCAGGGGAGCGCAGCGCCTCAATACCCCAGCGCCGCACCGTCCTTGCGCATCTCGCTGGCGCCCCACCAGACCTGGTTCGCCTTGTCCCAGAGGATCGCCTGATAGCCGCCGAACTCGTCGGTGCCATATTCCCAGCCGGGCGGAATGACCTTGAACCCGCGCGCGCGCAACCCCGCCTTGACCGCATCGGACCAGCCGCTCTCGATCGCGACGGTACCCAGCCCCTCCGACTTCACGCCGGTCACGGTCGCCGTGCCTCCATGATACCAGCGCGCGGCGTCACCGGCCTCCTGGACGTTCATCCCGAAGTCGATGATGTTGACGAGCAGCTGCACTTGGCCCTGCGCCTGCATGTCGCCGCCCATCACGCCGAACGACAAGAAGGGGGCGCCGTCCTTCATCACGAAGGCGGGGATCAGCGTGTGGAAGGGGCGCTTGCCGGGCGCATAGCCATTGGGGGACGCGGGATCGAGCGAGAACAGGTTCGCCCGGTTGTGGAACATGAAGCCGAGATGATCGGCAACCAGCCCCGATCCCAGGCCGCTGTAATTGGACTGGATCAGCGAGACCATCATCCCGTCCTTGTCGGCGACGGTCAGATAGGTGGTGTCGCCGATCCGCAGCTGCGGATCGCCCGGGCCGAGCGCGGGATCGGGATGTTCGGGGTTCATCTGCTTGCGGCGCCGGGCGGCATAGGCTTCCGACAGCAGGGCTTCGGTCGGCATCTTTACGAAGCGGGGATCGCCATAGAATTTGGCCATGTCCTCATAGGCGAGGCGCTTGGCTTCGAGCAGGGTGGTCATCGCCTGGACACTGCCGGCGCCCATCGCCTTCAGGTCATAGGGATCGAGCAGGCGCAGCATCTGGAGCACGCCGAAGCCCTGGCTGTTGGGCGGCAGCTCGAACACGTCATAGCCGTGATAGCGCACGCTCTGCGGCTCGACCCATTCGCCTTGGAAACCAGCGAGATCGCTGTAGCGCAGATCGCCGCCGATGCGCTGGAAATAGGCGTCGGTGGCGCGGGCGATCGCACCCTTGTAATAGGCATCGCGCCCGCTGGCGGCGAGCACTTCGTAGGTGGCGGCGAGATCCGGATTGCGGAAGACCTCGCCCTCAGTCGGCGTATGACCGTCGATCAGGAAGGTCGCGCGGGCATTGGCCCGTTCCTCGATGATCGCCTTGTAGCTTTCGAACAGACCGAAATTGCGCTTCCAATTCTGCGCGATCATCTGTGTGATCGGGACGCCCTCCCGGGCATAGGAGATCGCCGGCGCGAGCACGTCCTTCATCGGCAGCTTGCCGAAGCGTCCATGCAGCGCGAACCAGCCGTCGACCGCCCCGGGCACCGTCACCGACAGCGAGCCATAGAGCGGCACGCGCGCGGTGTAGGGCGTGCCGGCCTTGGCCGCAGCTGCCTTTGCCTCGGCGATCATGCGGGCGAGGTCGCGGCCCTTGGGCGCGGTGCCGGACGCATTGTAACCGTAGAGCTTGCGGGTCTTGGGATCCCACACGATCGCGAACAGATCACCGCCGATGCCACAGGAGATCGGCTCCATCAGTCCGAGGGCGGCGTTCGCCGCGATCGCGGCGTCGATCGCGCTGCCGCCCTTCCTGAGCACGTCGATCGCGATCTGCGTGGCAAGCGGATGCGCGGTCGCTGCCATGCCGTGACGCGCGATCGCCGGCGAGCGGGTCGCCCAGACCCGGCCCGAATAGCGGTCGCCGCGACTGACCTCGCCAGGTCCGGGCGTCGCACCCGGCACGCCCTGATCCTGTGCGGATGCCGATACTGTCGCGAATGCGGCGGCGAGCGCCGCGATTGCCCATGTGAGACGCATATCTTCCCCGAAACCTGACCATGGCCGACCACCCGCCCGGCGAGCGGCATTACCATGTCAGAACTTGAAGCGAATACCGCCGGTGAAAAAACGGACCACCCTGCCGCCGTCGACGACCGACATCATCCGGGCTGGGCCGTCATCGGCGACCCTATGACGGTCGTGCGATAGACCGCTCACATACCGAGCGGAATACGGGCGGGCGCCTAGCGTTCGAACCAGTGGCGGCGGATGAAATAGCCCGCGATGCCTATCGCCATCAGCACGCACACCACCACCACGCCGCCGAACGCCCAGGGCTCGTGCGCGTAGGGGATGCCGGCGACGTTCATGCCAAGCAGGCCGGTAAGGAAGGTCAGCGGCAGGAACACCATCGCCACGATCGCTATGATCAGCGAGCGCTGATCGATCTGCTCGGCGCGAAGGTCGGTCAGCGTCTCATGGGTCAGCGCAGCCCGCTCGCGGATGCTCTCCAGCTCCTCTGCCATCCGCGCGGCGCGATCCGCAGCGGCGTTCAGATGAAGCCGGTCGTCGTCGCCAAGCCAGGTGCCGGGAAAGGCGGCAAGCTTCTCGAGCGCGGTCCGCTGCGGCACGAGGAAGCGGCGATAGCCGATCGCCTGGACGCGAACGCGATTGACCAGCTGGCGCAGCTCGAACGCGCGATGAGTCGTGATCTGCTCCTCGCAATCGTCGAGCGAATCGCCCAGTTCGGCGACCTGCGGATCGAGCTCCTCGGTGATCGCCAGGGCGAGCGCCGCGATCAGGTCGCCGGGATCGAGGATCTTGCCGTTCTGAACCTGGGTGCGCACGGCCTCCAGCGCGTTGAGCGGCTTGCGGGTCACCGAAAAGACGCAGCCGCCATGCGCATATATCCGGATCGACGCGAGCGGATCGGATGCCGCTAGTTCCTCCGACGACAGGCCCCGCAGGTTGATCACCGCCCCCTCGCCGACGGCGTCGCACCGTGGGCGGGTCTCGGCCGCGGTCAACGCCTCGATGATATAGGGCGAGAGCTCCGCTTCGCCGCTCAGCCAGGCCTGAGCGCGCGCATCGTTGGTGGTCAGGTGGATCCAGGTCAGGCCGGCGCGGATGCCGAGGGCCTGCTTCAGCGAAGGAGACTCGACCTTCCCGTCTCGGACAACATAGGCAAATCCGCTCATCGGACCATCTCCACCAAGATCGAGAGGCCCGCGCCAGGATCGGCGGGCGGTTCACCGGCAAAGCGCGGCGCATCGGCGCGCGCACGATTCAGGATCGCATCGGGCACATCGCCAAGATGGAAAACCCGATCGGCCCGCGCAAGCAGACGTGCCTGACGAAGCGTCAAATCGTCGGCGTCGGGGGAGGCTAGGCGCAGATGCACCATTTCAGCCGGTTGCGGCGCGGGACCAGAGGCAATCCACGCCGCGACATCGCCTTCGTACGTCTCCGTCAGCGGATCGAGCGGTCCGGCCAGCGCCACACCCAGCGCCCGGCGGCGCTCACCGGCATCGGTCCAATGCGCACGCAGCGCCGCCTTGTGGCTCTCCAGTTGCCGGGCAAGCAGCCCCAAGCTCGCGGGAAGCAACGTCTCGAACCGCTGGCGGAGTGCCGCGGCCAGACCGGCCGAGGCACCGCCGGTGCCGATCGCGACGATCACCGGATCGCGATCGACGATCGCGGGCAGGGTGAAGTCGCAAAGATCGGGCCGGTCGGCGGCGTTGACCAATATGCCCCGTACGCGAAGCCGCGCCACCGTCGCATCGGGATCTTCGAGCGCGACGATCGCCAGCACGGCATCGTCCTGTTCCTTGACGATCATCGCGCCGGCGCGCTCAAGCAGCCGGCGCTTCGCCTCCGCTGCCTCGCCCTCGCCAATCAAAATCACCGGCCGCCCTGCCAGCCGTACGAAGATCGGCAGGGCGGTAAGGCTCATTTCAGCCAGTCCGGCACATGTTCCTCGCCCATGATATGCTCGGCCGCGATGCGCTTGGCGACGATCTCGAAGCGATCGCCGGACACCAGCACCTCGGGCACCAGCGGACGGCTGTTATAAGTGCTCGCCATCGTCGCACCATAGGCGCCCGCGGTCTGGAGCACGGCGAGATCGCCGGACTTCAACGCGTCGATCTCGCGATTTTTGAGGAACACGTCGCTGCTCTCGCACACCGGGCCGCAGACATTGGCGACCATCTTCCCGCCATTGGGCTTCACCGCCGCGAAGCCATGATAGGCGTCGTACATCGCGACGCGCACCAGATCGTTCATCGCGGCATCGACCACCACCCAGGGATTGGTCACGCCGGGCTTCACCCACAGCACCTCGGTGACCAGCACGCCGGCATCGCCGGCGATGCAGCGGCCGGGCTCAAACATCAGCTCGACGTCCCAGTCCCTGGTCACGCGCCCGACCATTGCGCCGAATGCGGCAGGAGTGGGGGGGACGTCGCCCGGGCGATAGGCCACGCCGATCCCGCCGCCGAGATCGACATGGGTAATGGTATGCCCCGCGCTGCGCAGGTCGGCGACGAGGCGGCCGACGCGCTCAAACGCCGCCTCGAGCGGGTCGAGGCTCAACAACTGGCTGCCGATATGGACGGCGACGCCGTGCAGATCGAGGCCCTCCAGCCCGGAGAGGCGATCGAAGATCGCCGGCGCTTCGGAGATGGGCAGGCCGAACTTGTTCTCGGCCTTGCCGGTCGAGATCTTCTCGTGCGTGCCGGCATCGACATCGGGATTGACGCGCAGCGCCGCGCGGACGCGCAGGCCGCGCTCGGCAGCGAGCTGGGCGAGGACGACGCCCTCCTCCTCCAGCTCGAGGTTGAACTGGCCGATTCCGGCTTCGATCCCCTGGATCAGCTCGGCACGCGACTTGCCGACGCCCGAGAAGACGATGTCCTTCGCCGCGACGCCCGCGGCCAGCGCGCGCGCCATCTCGCCACCCGAGACGACGTCGGCGCCGAAGCCCTCGTTGGCGAGCAGGCGCAGCACCGCGAGGTTGGGGTTGGCCTTGATCGCGAAGGCGAGGTGGACGCGGCCGAGCGGCGCCACGCCGTCGCGGAACGCGCGGGCATTCTCGCGCAGGCGTGCCGCCGAATAGGCATAGACCGGCGTGCCGACGGCTTCGGCGATCGCGGCAAGGGGGACGTTTTCGACGTGCATCTCGCCGTCGATCAATTCGAAATGGGTCATGGTGCTCGAAAAATCAGTTGGAAGGGGGCAGGTCGAATTCGTCGCTGCGACGTTTGTCCGAACTCGTGATCAGGTCGTCGCTGCGCGACGGGCGGGTCTGCGCGGGCGGTTTGAGCAGGTCGCCGGACCCGGGGGTGCCCTTGGCGCCATAGGCGGTGGCGGGCGGCGGCGTGTCCTGGGCCAGCTTGAGATCCTCGCGCGCGCCGCATCCGCCCAGGATCAGGAGCAGGGCCGCCGCCATCGTCCGTCGCTTCATCACGCACTCCCCTTGCGGCCGGCACGCGCCGCTGCGATCGCCTCGCGCACCCGCGCCGGCGCCGTGCCGCCAAAGCTGGTACGGCTCGAGACCGAGGCGTCGACGCTCAGAACGCCATATACGCGTTCGTCGATCCGCGCGTCGATTTCCTTCAGTGCATCGATCGATAACTGATCGAGCCGCACGCCTTCCGCCTCCGCCCGGGCGACGGCGCGCCCGGTGATGTGATGCGCCTCGCGGAAGGGCACGCCGGCCTCGCGCACCAGCCAGTCGGCCAGGTCGGTCGCGGTGGCGAAGCCGCTTTCGGCCAGCGCGCGCATGCGATCGGTGCGGAAAGTCGCGCTCTCCACCATGCCGGTCATCGCCGCGATGCTGAGGCCCAGCAGGTCGTGCGCCTCGAACACCGGCGGTTTGTCGTCCTGCATGTCCTTCGAATAGGCGAGCGGCAGCCCCTTCATCGTGATCATCAGGCTGACCAGGCTGCCGACGATCCGCCCCGAATGGCCGCGGACCAGTTCGGCCGCGTCGGGGTTGCGCTTCTGCGGCATGATCGAGCTGCCGGTCGACCATTGATCGCTCAAGCTGACGAAGCCGAAGGGCTGGCTTGCCCAGATCACGAACTCCTCGGCCAGGCGGCTGAGGTGCAGGCTGCACTGCGCGGCGGAGGTGAGATACTCGATCGCAAAGTCGCGGTCGGAGACCGAATCGAGCGAGTTGCGGGTCGGCCCGTCGAAGCCGAGGGCCCTGGCCGTCGCCTCGCGGTCGAGCGGGAACCCCGTGCCGGCCAGCGCGGCGGCGCCGAGCGGTGACAGGTTCATCCGCTTGCGCGCATCGATCAGCCGCGAGCGATCGCGGGCGACCATCTCGTAATAGGCCATCAGGTGATGGCCGAGCGTCACCGGTTGCGCGCTCTGGAGATGGGTGAAGCCGGGCATGACGCTTTCGGCATGTTCCTCGGCGCGCGCCAGCAGCGCATCCTGGAGCGCCCCGAGCGCGGCATCGGCCTGGTCGATCGCGTCGCGCACCCAGAGGCGGAAGTCGGTCGCGACCTGGTCGTTGCGCGAGCGCGCGGTATGGAGCCGGCCCGCGGTTGGCCCGATCTTCTCGGCCAGGCGCGATTCTGACACCATGTGGATGTCCTCGAGGCTCAGGTCATCGGGCACGCCCTCCGCCTCGAAATCGGCGGCGACCTGCGCCAGTCCGTCGGCGATCATCGCTGCATCCGCGGGCGCGACGATGCCCTGCTTGCCCAGCATCGCGACATGCGCCTGGCTGCCCTGCAGATCCTGGCGCCACATTCGCTTGTCGAAGGGGATCGACGCGTTTATCTCGCGCATCACTGCAGACGGGCCTTCGGCGAAGCGCCCACCCCACATGGAATTGGAGCTGTCCTTGCGCTCGACGATCGGTCTTCTCCTTCTGGGCGCGCTGGCAATCGGCGGCTGCGATAGGCAATCGCAGGCTCCACAGCAAGCGAACGAAAGCGCAGCGGCCCCCGCGGCGGCGAACGCGTCCGAACCCAAATATGCCGGAACGCTGGATCGCACCCACAAGGGCGACGCGGCGCCGGCGACCCAATTCGCCGACGCGAGCGGCAAGAAGGTCTCGGTCGCCAGCTTCAAGGGCAAGCCAGTGCTGCTCAACCTGTGGGCGACCTGGTGCATCCCCTGCATCAAGGAGATGCCTACCCTGGATGCACTGGCCGGCACCAAGGGCGAGTCGCTGGCGATCCTGCCGGTCAGCCAGGACCTGAAGGGCAAGGAATCGGTCGATCCCTTCTTCGCCAAGGCCGGCTACAAGCATCTGAAGCCCTATCTCGATACCGATGCCGCGCTCAGCACCGGCATGGCCGCCAACCTGCCGACGACGATCCTCTACGATTCGGCCGGCAAGGAAGTGTGGCGGATGTCGGGCGACTATGACTGGTCGAGCCCCCAGGCGGCCGCGCTGATCGCCGAGGCGAAATAATCGTCGGCCGCCGGTCCAAGTCCGGCATCGCCTTGATGGACACCTGCCGCTAATCCGGTCGGACGAGTAGCAGAGAGGCGCGTTGATGGTTGGTGAGAGTGGCGTGCGCGATCCAAACAGGGTGCGCTCGGTGGTCATCCTGGGCGGCGGCACCGCGGGCTGGATGACCGCGACGGCGCTCGCGCGCTCATTCGGTCCCGCGCTCGACATCACCCTGCTCGAATCCGAGGAGATCGGCACCGTCGGCGTCGGCGAGGCGACGATCCCGACGATCCACTGGTTCAACGAGCTGATCGGGCTCGACGAGGCCGAATTCCTCCGCGAGACCAAGGCCAGCTTCAAGCTCGGCATCGAGTTCGTCGACTGGGTGCGGCCGGGGCATCGCTATTTCCATCCGTTCGGCGAGTATGGCGTCCGCTTTCCCGGCGTCGCCTTCCACCAGCGCTGGAAGAAGGCGCAGGCCGAGGGGCTGGACCTGCCGCTCTCCGCCTTCTCGCTGGCGACCGAGCTCGCGGCACAGGGACGCTTCGCCAAGCCGACCGGCGATGCGCGCTCGATCCTGTCGACATTGGGCTATGCCTATCATTTCGATGCGAGCCTCTATGCCCGGCACCTGCGCGGCATCGCCGAGAAGGGCGGCGTCACGCGGATCGAGGGCCGGCTACAGGATGTCGAGCGCGACCCCGAGACCGGGCTGGTCACCGCGCTCACCACCCAGCGCGGCGAGCGGCTGGCCGGCGATCTGTTCCTCGACTGCTCGGGTTTCCGCGCGCTGCTGATCGACGGCGTGCTGGGAAGCGCATTCGAGGACTGGTCGCATTGGCTGCCCTGCGATCGTGCCGTGGCGGTGCCCTGCGCTCGCGTCGCCGGGACCACGCCCTTTACCCGCTCGACCGCACGGCCCGCCGGCTGGCAATGGCGCATCCCGCTCCAGCACCGCACCGGCAACGGCCATGTCTTCTCCAGCCGTTTCATGAGCGAGGACGAGGCGACGGCGACGCTGATGGCCAATCTCGACGGCGAGGCACTGGCCGAGCCGCGCGCGCTGCGCTTCCTCGCGGGCACGCGCCGTCGGGCATGGATCGGCAATGTCGTAGCGATCGGCCTGTCGTCGGGCTTTCTCGAGCCGCTCGAATCGACCAGCATCCATCTGATCCAGAGCGGCATCGCCAAGCTGCTGACGCTGTTTCCGACGCGCGACATGGATCCGGCGCTGGCCGATCGGTACAACGGCCTGCTGGGTGCCGACATGGACAACATCAAGGATTTCCTGATCCTCCATTACCATGCGAACCCGGGCCGGACCGATCCCTTCTGGGTCGAGCGGCGGGAGATGGTGCTGCCGGAGACGTTGGTGGCGCGTGAGGAACAGTATCGCCGCTCGGGCCGGCTGATGCTGGGCGGCGAAGAGCTGTTCCGCGAGGCAAGCTGGCTGGCGGTGCTCAACGGCCAGGACATCGTCGCGCAGGACTATAACCCGCTCGCGGACGTGCTCGATCCCGCGGCCAACCTCGCCCAGGTCCGCCAGGTCGCCGAGGTGATCCAGCGCGCCGCGCCGACCCTGCCGATGCACGACGCGGCGCTGGCAGCGGCGATGGGGCAGGGGTGATCCGGCCGGAGATCGTCGCGCGGCGGATCGGCGGCGAAGGCCAGCCGATCGCGATCGTCGACGGCTTCCATCCCGATCCGGATGGGCTCCGCGCCGCGGCGTCGGGCGCCGCTTTCGAGCCGGGGCGGCATCATTATCCCGGCATCCGCGCCGCCCTGCCGCACGACTATTTCGCCCGGGTACGCCCGGCGCTGGTTCCGGTGCTGCGCGAAGTGTTCGGACACGCGGCCGGCGTCGAGCTGCTCGACGCGAGCTTCTCGATCGTGACGACCCCGCCCGCGGCGTTGGAGATCGCGCAGCGCCTGCCGCACGTCGATGCCGTGCAGCCCGGTCGGATCGCCCTGGTCCACTATCTCGCGCCGGACGGCGGCGACGGCACCGCCTTCTTCCGCCACCGCGCGACCGGCTTCGAGGCGATCGATGCCGCGCGCTCGCCCGGCTATCTCGCGCACCTCAATGCCGAGCTGCGCGCGCAAACGCCGCCGCCCGCCTATCCATTCGGCGACACGGCGCTGTTCGAGCGGATCCAGCATGTCGAGGCGCGCTACAACCGCGCGGTGATCTATCGCAGCGCGCTGCTCCACAGCGGCGCGATCGCTCCCGACGCGCCGCTCGATGCCGATCCGGGCACCGGACGGCTCACCGTCACCGCTTTCCTGTCGACTTCCTGATTGGCGCAGCCCTGGGCGGCTGCACCGCGAGATAGACCGTACTCCACAGCTGGGCGGCGTTGGATTCGTCGACGTCGGCCTTGCCCGCGCCGAACGCGACGACCTTGTACCGGCCCTTCTCGAACGCCCAGGACCAGAGCTCCGAGCTCTGCGTCGCCCGGGTCGCCTGGATCGCGCGCCACAGCTTCGCCTGCGCATCGCGCAGCACCGCGCGCGTGGCCGGCGGCAGGTCCTTGCGGGCGAGCTGGCGCTCGAGGCCCGCGGCGAACAGCGCCTGCTGCCACGACCAGACCACCGCACCGTGATAGGCGGCGGGGGTGAAGCGGTCCTGCACCTCGGAGCTCGCCAGCGCCGGATTGGCGACGAGCAGGCCGATGTCGGTCATCAGCCCGGCCGGGAAGGGCCGCGCCAGCGCGCCGACATAGGTCTGGAGATCGGCCGCGCTCGGATGGCCGAACAGCAATTCGAAGCCTTCGTCCGAGTTGAGGATCGGCACCGGCCTGCCCTCGGCATCGAGCGAGATGGCATGATAGCGCAGCGCCTGGCCTTTCAGCGCGGCGAGCGCCGGGGCGGCGGGAACGCCGACGCGGCCGGCATAGGCCTTCACCTGCTCGGCTGCGGCGCCCGCAGGCGTCTCCACCGCGAACAGGCCGGGCGCTTGGGCGCGCCAGGTCTTCGCCATCGCGCCGGCGCGGGCGAGCGCGGCGCGATCCTCCGGCGACAGATAGGGGTCGAGCAGTCCGGCATGGAGCAGCTTGTCCGCGGCCTCCAGCGCGGCGGGGACGAAGACGGCGTTGACGTCATAGGGATAGCGGCCCCGGCCGATCCCCTCTTCGCTGTCGCGCCACTGGCCGGTCATGCGGCCCTTGTGGATCTCGACGAGCGTGTTCCAGCGCGGGTCGCGGGCGAAGGGCTCGGCCTGGCCGATCACGAAGCGCAGGTTGCGGACGAGCAATGCCCCGGCCGCCTCGGCGCTGCCCGGCTGCGCCTCGCTCGGCACTTTCCGCGCAAGGAAGCCGCGCGCCGCCGAAGGGCTCGCCGGCCCGAGCAGATAATCCGCCGCGACCGGACCCAGCATGTAATCGTCGTCGATCATGCCGTAATCGAGCGTCGCCGCCGCGCCGCCCGGCTGGTGGTGCTGGGCATGGTCGATCAGCGCGAACTCGGACAGGCCCTCCTCGTGCGCCACTTCGCCACCGGAACTGAGCCGGGCGAGCACCGCGCCCAGCCCCGCCTCGATCGCGGCTCCACGCAGCGCCGGCATCAGCAGGCGCACCGACATCAAGGTATCGCGGCCGAAATAGGTGTCGAAGCGCCACGATCCGGCGAGGAATTTCTCGCGATAGCTGAGAAAGGCGAGCGCGTTGCGCGCGGCGGGATCGGCGGCGGCATGCGCGTTGAGCAGCTCGGCCTTGGTCAGGCCGGTGAGTGGCGTATCCCCGCTCGCGGCGACGATGCGCAGGCGGATGCGCCCGTCGGCACCCGCGACGATACCGCCCTTGTCGATCCGACCGCCCAGCACCTGCAGCTCGAGCCGATAGCCCGGCGCGCCGTCCACCCGATCGCGGGCATAGACGATGCGGTCGCCTTCGATCCGCGCGGTCGTGGCGACATCCGCCGGGAAGCGGCCGACCGCCTGATAGTCGCGGAGGAAACGTACGTTCGACAGCACGGCCTGCTTAAGCGCGAGGCGCGGCGCAACGATCGTCGCGACCGCCTCGATCCCATGCAGCGCCCGACCCTTGCCGTCGGCGACGGTGAGCGGGCGCGGCGCCTGGTCGAGGCGCCAGGTCGCGGCCTTGGCCAGCGGCTCGAACCACAGTCCGACGCCGCTGTTGCCCGCCGGGAAAGCGACGAGGATGCGCGGATCGGTGCCGTTGCGCAGCAGCAGGTGCGCAGCGACCTTGCCGTCACGCACAAAGGCGTTGAGGTTCTGCCCCTCGGTCAGGCTGTAGGCCAGCTCGGGGCCCTTGGCCGTGCGCTGCTGCGCCACCGCCGCCGTGCCTGCGAGCAGCAGCCCGCCCGCCAACATCATGCGCATCGAACCCCGCATCCGCCTTCTCCCTTGATTCCCCAGATACAGGAAAGGCGCGGCAAACCTACAAGCTGCCGCGCCCCCCTTTTACGCCCCTAGGAGGCGATCAGAACTTGAACGTGATCGACCCGCCATAGGTCGCGCCGACGATGCCGCGGGCATAGAAATAGCCGTCGGTGATCGCCTGGGTCTGACCCTGGCGCGGATTACCCTCAGTCAGGCCGATGACGTTGAAGATATTGTCGGCGTTGACGCTCAACTGGAGCTGCTTGCTCAGGTTGAACGAGGCACCGACGCTGGTCACGCCGTAGCTCGGCAGCGCCACGCCGTTACCGGCATCGGCGAAGATCTTGCCGATATATTTGTAGCGGCCATAGACCTCGCCCAGCCCGTTCGGCAGCTTGAAGGTCGGCGTGATCGTGAACAGCTTGGCCGGGGTGCGCTCGGGGCGATTGCCCTCGAAACCATCCTGGTTGGCGCCGTTGATCGCCAGATTGACCAGCTTCGGATCCTGGAACACGCCCTGGAAATCGAGGCTGAACCACTGGATCGGGCGCAGGTTCAGGTCGAGCTCGACACCGTTGGTGCGCAGATCGGCGTTGATGTTGCTCTGCAGCGTCGGGTTCACCGGATCGGCGAAATTATAGTTCTGGTTGCGGAAGTTGGTGCGGAACACCGTCGCCGAACCCGAGAAGAGGCTGCCGTGCTGATAGCGGACGCCGGCTTCGTACAGCTCGATCCCGGTGATCGGATCGACATTGTTCATCTGGAAGCCGTTGGCGTAGCGCGCATAGACCGAGAAGCTCGGCGTGATCAGATAGTTCGCGCCGACGGTGTAGGCCACCGCCTTCTTGGTCGCCCTGCGCACCGTGTAGGTGCCGTCCCAGCTTGCGCCGGCATTGGTGATCACGCCCGCGGTGCCGGCCGGAACCGGCGGGTTGACCGTCGCCTGATTGCCGTCCCATGCGATGGCCTTGTCCTGCTCCCAGCGGACGCCGGCGTCGATGTGCAGGTCGCCGATCGAGAGCTCGTCGTTCGCATAGAGCGACAGGCTCGAATCCTGACGCGAGCGGATGCCTGCGCCCCAGTCGCCATAGGAGACCAGGCCGTTGTCCGACAGCGTGCCGATCACGCCGTTGGTCGCGTTGAGGGCGACGATGTCGTAGACGTCGCTGTTGGTGCGGACGTCGTTGACCACGCTCGCCGTCGCCGACTGGTCCTGATCGCGCTTGGTCTTGTAGTACATCACGCCGGCGGTCAGCGAGTTCTTGAACGCGCCGCTCTCGAAATTCCAGCGGCCGCCGACGTTGGTGCCGAAGTCATAGGCGTCGATCGCGTCGTGGTTGAGCACGGTGCGCTGCAGGAAGCCGTTGCCGTTGAGGCCGTTGAGCAGCGCGGTCTGGTCGGCACCGATGATCTGGCCGGTGCGCAGGTTCTTGATGCCGAAGCGGACCGTGGTCGGGAACGCGGCCTGGCCGGCGGTCAGCAGGTCGTTGATCGGCGAATTCGCGCCCGGGGTCAGATAGTTGACCGCGCTGGTGAGACCGCCATTGCCGGTGCCCGAGCCAGGGAACAGGCCGTTGAAGTCGTACGAATATTTCAGGTAGCGACCATGGCCGAACAGCGTGAAGGAATCGCTGACCGGCTTCTCGAAGTCGAGGCGCGCCTCGGCGGTCTTCGAGACGATGCCGTCGTCATAGTTGAAATCGCGATAGCCGCTCGAATGCGCGAAGGTCGAGACCGGCACGGCGATGTTCGAGAAGGCGCGGCCGCCGACATTGCCGAACTGGGTGTCGAGGCTGGTGATGCTCGTCGGCTTGCCGTCCTCGAAGCGATAGGGCTGATCGGCGTAATAGGCGTTCTTCATGTTGCCGCCCTTGCCGGTCAGGCGGATATAGCCGCCATCGTCGAAGCGGTATTCGAGCGCGCCCTTGAGCCGCCAGCCCTGATAGTCGAACGGATTGTCGCGCACGCCGGGGCTCGACTGGAAATAGCCGCCGATATTGAAGGCGAGCTTGTCGGTGATCGGCTGCGAGTAATAGGCGTCGGCGCGCTTCATCCCGTAATTGTACGCGGTGACGCGGGCGATGCCCTCGGGCTGGTTGAAGTTCGGCGTCTTCGAGATGAAGTTGATCGTCGCGCCGGCACCGTTGACGGTGAGCACGCCCGACGAGCCGCCCTTGACCGCTTCGAGGCGATCGATGGTCAGATCCTGGTCGAAGAAGAAGTCGGCGCCGCCGCCGCCGTAGAGGATCGGCATGCCGTCCTCTTCGAGCTGGACGAAGCGCTGGCCGCCGCCCTGCAGGCCGCGGACCGAGTAATTGTTCGAGACGCCGCCGGCGGTCGCCTCGACGAAGATGCCCGGAACCATCTCGAGCAGGTCCGCGGTCGAGCGCGGGGCCTTCTGGTCGATCAGGTCGCGATTCGCCAGCGTGATGTCGGCCGATGCGGTGATCAGCGGGCGATTGGGCGTGGTCTGGCCGGTGACGATGATCTCGTCGCCCGGAGCGGCGGTCTCGTCCTGCGCGGCCGGAGTCGCCGCGTCGCTGGGCGTGGTCTGTGCGGACGCCGGCGCGAGCGGCAGCATGGCGGCACTGGCCAACAGCGCGGCGCGAATGCCGGCACGAACGGAAATCAGCATATATCCTCCCAACCGAAAGTTTCGCCGGATTGCCCGGCTGACGCCGTCCGATTAGACGCGGCGAGAAGATAATGAAATCGTTTTCTGCAACGGAGCTACGTAATTTGCCCTAGCTATTGCGGACGTGCAACAGCTGGGCAGGCGCAGGACCGCTGCAAGAACGGACCGAAAGAGGGAGAGGCCGATGATCGACGACATGAAGCGGGCATCCTGGGCGATCGTCGCCCTGATCGTCAGCTATGCGCTGCTGGGGCTGTTGATGAACAGCGTCGGCACGGTGATCCTCCAGTCGATCGCCCATTACGGCGTGTCCAAGCCCCATGCGGCGACGCTCGAGGCGTGCAAGGACCTGTCGGTCGTCGTCGCCTCCTTCCTGTTCGCGACCGCGCTGCCGCGCTTCGGCTTCCGTCGCGCGCAGATCCTGGTGATGATCCTTGTCGCGATCGGCGCGCTGGCGATCTCGATGGCGAACAGCTTCTGGGCGATGCAGTTCTTCTTCGTGCTCGTCGGCCTGTGCTTCGGCATCGCCAAGGTCGCCACCTATGCCTCGATCGGCCTGATCCGGCCGGACCCGGCCCGCCACGCCAGCCTCACCTCGCTGGTCGAGGGCGTGTTCATGGTCGGCATCCTGGCGGGCATCTGGCTGTTCGGCTGGTTCATCGGGCGCGACGCGACCGGGCAGGACTGGCTGGGCGTCTATCGCGTGATCGCGGTGCTGGCGGCCGCTGCGGCATTGCTCTGGTGGTTCACCGACCTCGACGAGAGCGGAGCGCGCACCACCGAAGGAAGCGTGACCGGCTATCGCGACGCGCTGGGCCTGCTCGTGCTGCCCTCGACCATCGCCTTCCTGGCGGCGATCTTCCTCTATGTACTGGTCGAGCAGGGGGTTGGCACCTGGCTGCCGACCTTCAACAACCAGGTGCTGCACCTGCCCAGCGCGATGAGCGTCCAGGCATCGAGCATCTTCGTCGCCGCGCTCGCGGTGGGCCGGCTGAGCGCCAGCGGGCTCGTCGCGCGGCTGGGCTGGCTGAAGCTGCTGCTGATCTGTCTCGCGATGGTCGCCGTGCTGGTGCTGCTGACCCTGCCGACCACGCGCGGCCTCACCCCGCGGCCGGACATGGGCTGGTTCGACGCGCCGATCGCCGCTTATATCTTCCCGCTGATCGGCGTGTTCATGGCCCCGATCTATCCGATCGTCTCGTCGGTGGTGCTGAGCGCGCTGCCCCGCGAACGCCACGCGGCGATGGTGGGGCTGATGGTGATCTTCTCGGCACTGGGCGGCACGATCGGATCGCTCATCACCGGCCTGGTGTTCGACCGATTCTCCGGCCAGACCGCCTTCTACCTGGTGCTGGTGCCGCTGGCGCTGATCGCGGTGGCGCTGGTCCGTCTCGAGCGGCTGACGGCGAGAGCGGCTCAGGTATAATCGACCAGGTCGAAATCGGCGATCGCCGGTATCACCCAGTCCGCGCCGGGGAGCGCCGCCGGATCGCCGACGCCGAGCGCGGGCATGCCCGCCGCGCGGATCGCCTGGATGCCGGCAGCGGCATCCTCGACGCCCAGCACCTGCGCCGGCTCGGCACCGATCGCGCGCGCGGCGGCGAGGAAGATGTCGGGCGCGGGTTTGCCGGCAGCGACGCTGGCCGGATCGATCACCGCGTCGAACAGCCCATCGACCCGCATCCGCGCGAGCAGCAGCGGCGCGTTGCGGCTGGCCGATGCGAGCGCCAACCGCAGCCCCGCCACGCGGCATTGATCGAGTGCCGCGCGCGCACCGGGAAACAGGTCCTCCGGCCCGAAATGCGCAATCTCTTCGAGGTACCAGGCGTTCTTGCGCGCCGCGAGCTCGGCCCGCGCGTCCGCGTCATAGCCCGGCCTGCCGCCCAGGATCAGCGCCAGACTGCCCATCCGATCGACACCCTTCAGCGCTTCGTTCGCCGCCTCGTCGAAGGGAATGCCGAGCGTATCGGCAAGCTTCTTCCAGGCGCGGTAATGCGCGCGCGCCGTATCGGTCAGCACGCCGTCGAGATCGAAGGCAACACCCGCGAGGCGGCGCCCGCCGATCATCCGCCGATCGCTCCGGTCCAGCTCTCGCCCGCGGCGAGCGTCAGGGTCGTATCGTGATGGCCGATCGCGATGTCCGGTCCCGAGACCGCGCGATAGGTGACCGTGTCGCCGGTGACCTCGACGCGGACCAGCGTGCCGCGCCACACCAGCCCGAAGGCATAGCCTTCCCACGAAGCGGGTCGTGTCGGCCGGAACCGCAATGCGTTCCCGGAGGGGCGGAAGCCCGCAAAGCCCCAGACCAGCGCCAGCCAGGACCCTGCCAGCGCGGCCATATGGATGCCGTGCCCGGTATTGCCATGACGGTTGTCGATATCGACCAGGCTGGTGTCGGCGAAGAAGCGCAGCGCCGCCGCCTCGTGCCCGACCTCGCTGGCGAGGATCGCGAAACTGGAGGCCGACAGCGTCGAATCATGCGTCGTGATGGGCTCGTAATGCTCGAAGACGCGGCGCTTGCGCTCCAACGACACGGTTTCGCCGCCCAGCACCATGCCCAGCACGATGTCGGCCTGCTTCGAGACCTGGTGCCGGTAGAGCGTCATCGGGTGATAGTGGAGCAGCAGCGGCAGTTGCGAAGCCGGCGTTCCCGCCACGTCCCAGCGCGGCTTGTCGAGAAAGCTCGCATCCTGCGCATCCAGATCGCGCGCGGCATCATAGGGCAGGTGCATCGCATCGGCGGTGCGGGTGAAGTCGGCGAGTTCGTCCGGCGCCAGCGCCATCTGCTCGACCAGCGCCGCCCAGGCTTCGGGCGCAGCTTCCGCGACGCGCGACGCGGCCGAGACGGCAAGACGCAGATGCTTCTGCGCCATCCGGTTGGTGTACCAATTGTCGTCGATCAGCGCGGTATATTCGTCCGGCCCGGTCACGCCGCGCAGGTGGAAGGCACCGTCCGCCCAATCGCCCAGCACCAGCCATAGCCGCGCCGTCTCGATCAGCATCCGCGCGCCATGCTCGACCAGGAACGCCTCGTCGCCGGTCGCATCGACATAACAGCCGATCGCGAAGGCGATCGCCGCGTTGATATGGTACTGCGCCGATCCGCTCGGATAATGCGCCGAGCATTCGTGCCCCTCGATCGTGCGCCAGGCGAAGAGCGCCCCCCGCGCATGATCGAGCGCCCGGGCGTTCGCGAAGGCGGCCTCTAAAGTAGACGCGCGATAGACCAGCATCGCTCGCGCGATTTCGGGCGCGAGCACTGCGAGCACCGGCAGCATGAACGCCTCGGTGTCCCAGAAATAATGGCCCTCATAGCCTTCGCCGGTCAGGCCCTTGGCGGCGGCGCTCGAACGGCCGTCGCGCCCCGCCGAGGCGAAGAGATGGAACAGGTTGGCGCGCAGCGTCGCGGTGAGACGCGGCTGGCCGGCGATATCGAGATCGGCGCCGGCCCAGAAACTATCGAGCAGCGCGCGCTGCGCCTGCGCCACGGCGGCGAATCCGTCCGCCAGCGCCCCGTCGGCCAGCGCTTCCGCCTCAGCGACCAGCGCGTCCGAAGGGCCGACGTCCGCCGCGAAGCCGGTGGCGACGAGCAGCCACCCGTCTTCCTCGCGCTGACGCTGGACAGCGGCGACGCCGATGCCGCTGCCCGGAAGGCGTTCGACCACCAGCGCATCCTCGCTGTGCTCGGTCTCGAAGCCCCGCGAGGCGAGGTTCACGCCGATTCGCGGATCGTCGCTCTGCCCCGCACCGCGGGGAGCGGGGGAGAGGCGCGGATGCAGCGTCGCGACGGCGCCGTCGATCTCCGCGCGCAGCCGGCGAACCAGCATGACGCGGCCGTCCAACGGAACCAGCCGCTCGGCGCCGATCGTCAGGATCCGGCCGTCGGCCAGCATCCAGCGTGTCTCGCGGTGGAGGATCCCGCTGCGCAGATCGAGCCTCCGCCGCGTGGCGGACACGGCCGCTGCCAGGTCGATCGGCGCGCCGTCGATCCGCACCTCGAGCCCCAGCGCCTCGGCGACGGGCACACGCGAATCGGAGCTTGCCGCAAAGCCATGGAGGCGCTCGTGGTAATGGATCGGCGCCTGTTCATAGGCGCGGGCGAGGAACGTGCTTGCCGCCGCCTGCTCTTCGATCGAACCGCGCACGCCGATCGCGCCGTTGGAGAGTGCGAGGATCGTCGCCGCCCAGCCTTCGCGCGCGGGATCGTCGCCGATCACCTCCAGCGCCCAGCCATCCTCCGCGAACAGCGCACCGTCTTCCCTGCTGTCCTGTACGCGCGCCAAGAATCCGCTCCCCAACCAATGGCGGCCAGCGATACAGGCGCATTGATATCGTTTTCAAGAGCAAAGGATCAGGTATCGCGAACAACGATCTCGGTGGGGAGGGTCGTCGAGCGGGCGCGGCCGCCGTCGATCTGCTGCATCAGCTTCTCGACGAGCAGCGCGCCGGCGACGTCGGTCTTCTGGTTGATCGTGGTGATCGCCGGGCTGAAATGCGCGGTCGGCGGGATATTGTTATAGCCTACCAGCGAGAAATCGCGCGGCGCGTGGAGGCCGCGCTCCTTGAACGAGCCGATCACCGCCATCGCGGCGGTATCCGAGAAGGTAAAGACCGCGTCCGGCTGACGCCCCGCGACGAGATAGGCGGAGACGGTCTCCGCGGTGGCGTTGAACGCCATCGATGCGATCGGCAGGAAATCGATTTCAACATCCGCATGGTCCTTGCCCGAGGCGCGTAGCCCCTCGAAGCGCAGGCGCAGTTCCTCGTGGCGGATATCGCCGACGAACAGCCAGCGCTTCCGCCCGGCGGCCAGGAAGTGCTTGCCGGCGAGCTGGCCGCCCCGGAAATTGTCGCTGCCCACCGCGCAATAGCCCGCATCCGCGGCGACGGCGCCCCAGACGACCAGCGGCACATCCTCGCGGCCCAGGTCGCGCAGCATCGCGTCGCGCGTCCCCTGCCCGAGCACGATGAAACCGTCGGCGCCGCGCGCGCGATGGAAATCGCGAAAGGCGCGGGCATCATCGAGGCCGGGCGGCGACAGGAGCAGGTCCTGGTTGCGGATCGACAGCGCCTCCGACACGCCGGCCAGCAGCTCGAAGACGAACGGATCGCCGATCGCGCCATGATGGTGCGAGCCGAAATCGAGCATCACCGCGATGGTATGGGTGCGCGACTGCCGCAGCTTCGCCGCGTTGCGGTTCACCGCATAGCCATGCTTGCGCGCCACCGCCATCACGCGCTCGCGCGTCTCTTCGTTGACCAGCGGACTGCCGTTGAGGACACGGGAAACGGTCGGCGTCGAGACCTCCGCCAGCCGCGCTATGTCCTGCATCTTCAATCTCGTGCCGGCCCCGCGGGCCTGCTCGGTCTCGGATCCTGATTTCTTCGCCATTGGCTCTACTATGGGATACAATCGCGCGGCATCAAACGGCTTAGTCGTGCGGCACCGCCATCTCCGATCCCTGAACGGCTATCCGGCAACATGCCCGCCTGGATCAGGCCGCCTGGCTGCGGCCCAGCTCGTCGTGCAGCGCCCGGATCGATGCGGCGAGCCGGCTGCGGTCCGCGCGCGTGGCGGCAAGCTCGCCGCGCACTTCGCCCAGTTCGATCGCCCGCGCGGCGATTCGTGCATCGAGCGCCAGATTCGATCGCTTGAGCTCCTCGATCCGCGCGGCGCGCGACAGCGTGCGCTCGACCCGGGCAGAGAGCACTTCGAAGTCGAACGGCTTGACGCAATAATCGTCGGCCCCAGCCGCCAGCGCCGCGGCGCCCGCGCCATTCTCGCGATCGGTGAGCATGATGACGGGCAGGTCGGCGGTCTCGCGCGAGCTCCGGATCTCGCCGAGCACGTGCATGCCGGACATGTCGGGCAGGCGCGTGTCGAGCAGCACCAGGTCGAATCCGCGCCCCGCGATCAGATCGAGCGCCTCGGCGCCGCGGGCGCTGAGCACGACGAGATGCCCCAGATGCCCCAGCCGGTGCGCGAGCGCGTTCAGGGTCGACCGGCTGTCGTCCACGGCCAGAATCACGGGCACGCCGCGGCGGCGCGCTCCCATCGTCTCCCGTCCCGCAGCTTGATCCATTGCTTCCAGATCCTCCGGCACTTCACCGGTGGATGTACGCCCAAGCCCTGAGCAAAGGGTAAAGGTGCCGGAAACCGCTTGTTAGGTGCCTAGGAAGTCGAAGATCTGGTCGACCATCACGCCCATCGCGCCATTGCAGGCGACGATCGCGTCCCCCGGCTCGGCGGTGTTGATCGCCAGCCCCATCGGCGTCGGCCAGCCGCGCAGCGAGTGCGTGATCGTGCGCAGCGCCTGAAGCGTGGCGACGGCTGCCTGCCAGCCCGCCGCGGTGGCGATCAGGCCGACCGGAAGCCCGTCGAAATAGACGCGCTCGTCACCGCGCAGCAGCTCGACATAGTCGAGCGCGGTCTTGACCAGGCCGGACAGGGTGCCGTGATAGCCGGGCGAGCCGACGATGACCGCGTCGGCGCTGCGCAGCGCCTCCAGATAGCGGCCGATGGCTTCATTCCCCTCGGCATTGCCGGGCTCGTAATGCGGGAAGGCGATGGCGTCGCCGGTCAGCAGCGTGGTGCGGGCGCCCCGCGCCTCCGCCATGGCGAGTGCCGATGCGAGCAGCTTGCCGGTGGTCGATTCGGCTCGCAGCGTTCCGCCCAGGGCGACGATATGGGGTGCGCTCATGCCCTGCCGCTAGACCAAAGCGCCGTGCGGCGCCAGATCAGGCGCGGACGCTGGACCAGGCGCCGGCGATTTCCTCGAGGCTCGCGGCGGCATCGCGGAACGGCCTGGGATCATTGCCCAGGCTCGCCTGCACCACCTGGTTGCGCAATCCGTGGTAGAAGGTGGCGAGCGCCTTCGACACCTCGCCGCCCTTGGCGAAATCGAGTCCCGCCTCGAGCGCGAACATCACCGCGGTCGCGCGGGCGACGCGTTCGCTCTTGACCGCCGGCTTGCCCTTCTCGGCCGCCCAGGCGGCTGCGCGCAGCGCGCCGACGCCCTCTTCGTAGAGCAGGGCGACCAGCCGGTGCGGATCGGCATCGGCGGTGCGGCCGGCGACGTCGATCTGGCGATAGGTCGCGGCGGGATCCCCCGCGAACGCCGTGGCATAGCGCGCCATCAGTTGCTGCTCTTGTTCCAGCTGTCGACCTGCTGCTGCAGGAAGCTCTGCGTCGATTTGTAGCTCGCGACGATCGCGTCCATGTTGGCGAACTGCGCCGTCATGCGGGTGCGCGTGTCATCGGCGGCGGCGAGCGCCGCCTGCTGGTCGTCGGCGACCTGCGCCTGCGCCTTTTCGTAGCGATCCTCGCTGGCGCCCAGGCCATAGGTGTTGTTGGTCGCCTTCGTCGCGATCGCGGCGAGCGCCGCCGATACGCCCGAGCCGTCCTTGAACATCGCTTCCACCGCGCCGGGATGGTCGGCCAGCGCCTTGGTGAGCTTGGCCGAATCGACCGTCAGCGACCCGTCGCGATTGGTCGACACCCCCAGGGCGGCGAGCGTGTGCGGCTCGTCATTGGATGCGCCCGGGGTCATGTCGGTGACGGTAAGCTGGCTCATCGACCGCATCAGCGTCTTGGCCGCATTGTCGGTCTTGAGCGGGCCGTTCACCGGATCGGTGGCGGTCTGCAGCATCGTATAGAGCTGGTTATAGGCGTCGACGAAATCGCCGACCGCCTGGCTCAGCGCGTCGGTGGGCGCGACCGTGCCCAGCGTCACCTTGGTGCCGGGCGTGGCGGAGACGAGGTCGAGCTTCACGCCGGGCACGAGATCGTCGATCGAGTTGGTCGGGCGCTTCACCGCGACGCCGTCGACCGCGACGATCGCGTCCTGCGCGGACGTGCCGATCGTCGTGCCGGTGGCGCCGACCCCGATGTTCAGCGCCGCCAGCCCGGGCGCGCCCGCATCCTCGGTGGCGGAAAGCGTGAAGGCCTGCGCCGCACCGGTCGCGCTCTTCAGGACCAGGCGCGAGCCGTCGCTGTCGGTCAGGATCGAGGCGGTGACCCCGGCCTTCTTGGCGTTGATCGCGTCGGCAATGCCCTGGAGGCTCGAATTGGCGGAGGTGATGTCGATATCGATCGGCGTCGCGCTGCCGGGCGTGAACGCCGTCATCGCACCGTCGGTGACCGAGGCGCTGCCGAAGGTGAGGGTCAGCTTGCCGGTGCCGACCACCGCGCTCTTGTCGGCCACGGGCGGCGTGCTCGCGACCTGAGCCGAGGCGAGCTGGCGCACCTCGACCGTGCCCGAGAGCTGGTCGATCGTCTTGCCGGTCAGCGCGGTCGCCGTGACGATGCCGGTGTTGCTGCTGGTCGGCTGGGTCTGGAGCGAACCGTCCTTGATCAGCGCCTTGAGCGCACTGTCGAACGCGGTGATCGCGTTCTTGACCTGCGACACCGACGATATCTGCGCCGTCAGCGTGTCGTTCTTGGCGGTCAGCGCGTCGTTGGTGTTCTGATACTGGGTGGTGACCAGCTGATCGACCAGCGCCTTGATATCGATGCCCGAACCGGCGCCGAGCGTCGTGGTGATCGATGGCGTGGTGGTGGTCGAAGTCGTTGCCGCGGTCGTGGTCATGAGATCCCCCTGTTCCGATAAGCGGCAGGCGGTGCGCCGCCTTTAGGCCGACGCGCCGATTTGCTTGCCGTTTTCGTCGAAAAGCGCGCTGGCCGGCACGTTGACCAAAGGCTGGATGCCCGCGGCCCGCGCATTGACCCCGAAGACGAACGCCAGCACCGTCGCGATCGCGAGATACAGGTCGTCGCGCACCTCCTGCCCCTCACGGCTGGTGTAGTAGACCGCGCGCGCCAGGCTCGGATATTCGAGGATCGGCACGTCGAACTCGCCCGCCAGCTCGCGGATCGCCAGCGCGGTCTGGCCGCGACCCTTGGCGACCACCACCGGCACCTGATCCTTGCCCTGATCGTAGCGCAGCGCCACGGCGAAATGGGTCGGATTGGTGAGCACGACATGCGCGGTGGCGACCGACTTGCGGAAGCCGCCCTTCAATATCTCGCGCTGGCGCTGGCGCTGGGCGCCCTTCAGCTCGGGCGAGCCTTCGCTCTCCTTATGCTCCTCCTTCACCTCCTGCTTGGTCATCTTGAGCTGACTCATGTGCCGGAAGATCTGGATCGGCAGGTCGATGCCCGCGATCAGCAGCAGTCCCGCCGCCATCACGAACATCAAGGTGAGGAACTGCCCGCCGAGCGCGCCTACGGCGCTGCCGATATCCGCCGAGGACAGGCCGATCGACTTGCTGGTGATCGACCACAACATCCAGCCGCCCATCACCCCCAGCAGCACGACCTTGAGCAGCGACTTGCCGAGCTCGATCCAGCCGGTCGGCCCGAAGATGCGCTTGAGCCCCGCGCCGGGATCGACCCGCGACGCCTTGGGCGCGAACAGCTTGGCGTTGAAGCCGAGCGAGCCGAGCCCCGCCTGGCCGGCGATCGTCGCGATCATCGTGAAGGCGAACAGCCCGACAAGCGACGGCAGCAGCTTCCACCCTGCCGAGGCGAGCGGGCGCCAGGGCTCGAAATCCTCGACATCGGCATGGCTGAACGAGAAGCTCGCGGTCATCACCTCGCGACACGCGCGCAGCAGCGACGGCCCCATGAACAGCATCCAGGCGCAGCCGGCGAGGATGATGATCGCAGCGCCGAAATCCTTCGATCGGAGGAGCTGGCCTTCCTCTACCGCCTTGCGCTTGCGCTTGGCTGTTGGGGCTTCGCTCTTTTCGCCCGAGGTCTCCGCCATCAGCCGAGCACCAGGCTGGGCGCGGCGGCGAGCGCCTCGCGGATGATGACCTGCATATAGTCGCCCATCGCCGGCAGCCCGAGCAGGATGGCGACGACGCCCATCGCCAGGCTGGCGGGGATGCCGATCGCGAACAGGTTGAGCGCCGGCGCGGCGCGGCTCAGCATGCCGACGACGACGTTGAGGCAGAGCAGCAGGAAGCCGACCGGCAGCGCGAGCAACAGTCCGGCGAGGAAGGCGTAGCCGCCGAACATCGCGATATTGAGCAGCCGCTTCGGATCGAGCCAGGCGCCCGGCGGCATTACCTCATAGCTGCGCACCACCAAGTCGACGAGGACGAGATGCCCATCAACGGCGAGGAACAGGAGGGTCAGCAGCAGCGACAGGAACTGGCCGAGCGCGGGCGTGCTATGGCCGCTATTGGGATCCACCGCGTTGGCGAAGCCCAGCCCCATCCCCATGCCGATCACTTCGCTGGCGATCATCGGCGCGGAAAAGGCGATCTGGAGGACGAAGCCCAGCGCCAGACCGATCAGCGCTTCCGCCGCCACCGCCAGGAAGGTGGTGAGCGAGAAGATCTCGGCGGGCGCGACGATATGCGCGGTGTTGACCACCAGCACCCCGATCGCGCCCGACAAGGCGATGCGCGCGGGTAGTGGCACCGAGACGGCGCTGAACACCGGCGCCGCGACGAACGCCGCGCCGATCCGCACCATCGCGAACAGCAAAGCCCAGAGGTGCGGCTCGATCGAGAGGCCGAAGCCCATCATGCTGTCGGCATCGCTTGCAGCGATGCGGCGGCACCGGCCCGCTCCCCCACCCGGTCA